>JAAVAF010000140.1 GCA_014804225.1 Lachnospiraceae bacterium | reverse complement strand
GGTATCGTCACCGCATCATTTAATAATATATCGGGTTTTACCGTCAGCTTATTTATAGCTTCGCGCATCGCTTCATACGTCGCCTGTAGGATATTAATCTCGTCAATCCGTTCATGGGACGCACAGCCTATCCCAACAGATACCGCTTCGCGCATAATGATATCATAAAGCTCCTCACGTTTTTTCTCGCTCAACTGTTTCGAATCATTTAAATACAGGATTTGACAATCTGACAGCAAAATGACTGCACATGCCACAACAGGACCCGCAAGCGGTCCTCTGCCTACCTCGTCAATCCCACAAATGTATCCGCAAGCAGCATACTCGCGTTCATACACCTTCATCTTCTCCGTACGCTGCTTTTCCTTCTCAAGTGCCTCCATGCGTTTTTTCGCCTTTGCAACAAGTGCCTTTACACCATTTCTTTGATCGTGCTCATAGTCTGCCACAAAAACAGGCAGCTTACTTGCGTCTGCTGCCATAAGTTCGTTCCTAATATCGCCGATTTTTTTCTCCATCACGATTCTCCATTTCCACAAATCCCGTAAATTCGGATCATATCATATATCACTGTCGATTATTGATGCTTTAATACTCCAAATTTCGATAACGGCCATATCCTGATAAATGCTTTTCCAATAATATCATCTCTGTGAATATTGCCTACCGAGGGATCTCTGCTATCTGTACTGTTGTTCCTATTGTCACCCATAACAAAATATTCATCATCTCCAAGCGTTATTGGTTCGAATGCCCTGCCGGGATTTTCAATAACCTCCCTGCCATAGTCCTCCTCCAAGACTTCATCATCAATATATATATTTCCTTCCATATCAATCCGTATCGTTTCCCCCGGCATTCCTATAATACGCTTTATATAGTATACCTCATCGTCATACTGAAACGGAAATACAATGATATCAAAACGCTCGGGAGCATTAAACCGATACGATATCTTATCCACCAAAAGATGATCCTCACTGCTCAAAGTGCTCTCCATGCTTCCGCCGCTCACCCGTGTGCGTTGTCCGACATATGTAACAATCAAATATGCAATGCCAATCACAATCAGCAGATAAATACTGGTGCTTAACACCTCTTTCAAGATACTTTTTAATTTACTTTCCCTTGTTTCCATTTTACGGCATCTCCAATGTAATTTTTCCTAATTTCCCATTTCGAAAGTCATCAACAATCATCGTTGATGCTTTCATTATATCAAGTTCTTCCCCTTTTAGAAAGCATTTTTTACGAATACATACAGATTTTATAATTTCATATGCGTCCTGTTCTTCCAAAATATCAATTTCATATCGTTTCTCAAACTGCCCCGCGTATTCCGCACGCAAAAAATCAATCAGATCATATGCCAGTTCATCTAAATGAATAATCTCGTCATTCATGGAGCCTATCATCGCAAGATGCAGTCCCACACGCTGATCATCAAACTTCGGCCACAAAATACCCGGTGTGTCCAAAAGCTCCAAATTTTTATTGAGTCTAATCCACTGTTTTCCCTTTGTAACCCCTGGTTTATTTCCCGTCTTTGTACACGCTTTTCCAGCAAAAGAATTGATAAAGGTTGATTTCCCCACATTCGGGATTCCCACCACCATCGCACGCACCGGACGATTTAAAATGCCACGCTTTCTGTCACGCTCTATCTTTTCTTTACATGCCGTCTGCACCACACCATGAATGGATTTGATACCCGCACCTGTCTTAGAATTAATCTCAAGCACGTGAAAGCCCTTCTCGGTAAAATATTCAATCCAATTCTTATTTTTTCTCGGATCTGCAAGATCGGACTTATTTAACAATATGATTCTTGACTTATTTTTTCCAAGCGCATCAATATCCGGATTGCGGCTGCTAAGCGGCACACGCGCATCCAAAAGCTCAATTACAAGATCAATCAGCTTCATGTTCTCCTGCATCATGCGCTTTGCCTTGGTCATATGCCCCGGATACCATTGATAATTCGCCATGTCAATGCCCCTTTCAACTCGCTTTTATTCTACAAATCCAATGTCGCTATCCCCCGACGCCATTTTAAACCACGCTTTTCCGATGATATATTCTTTTTTAATGGTTCCGACATTCGCCGAACGGCTGTCCTCACTGTTGTTACAGTTATCACCGATAACAAAATATTCATCATCATCAAGCGTAACATTATCCGCCAAAAGTCCTGGCTCCGCAATTTCGTCATTAAAATATTCATCGACAACTTCATCATTCACATACAAAATTCCGTTTTTTATGTAAAGTGTATCACCCGGAACGCCTACAACGCGTTTTACATAGTAATGTGATTTTTCATTTCCGTTTGGCAGAAACACAACCACATCCCCTTCTCGCGGAGAGGAAACCTTATAGATCAGTCTGTTCAAAAAGATTCCCTGACCGTTATACAGGCTCGGCTCCATCGACGAACCGATTACACTTGTTTTCATGCCCACGCAAAACATCGTTACCACTGCCACAAGCATTGATGCAAAAATCCAGAATATCCAGCTCATGATTTCTCTGATCACGACAATGTTCAACTTTTTCTTTTTTTGATAAAAGCTTAATCCTTTTCTTCTTGCCATTCTGATAACCATGCCTCTTTCTTAAGTCTATTCGCTTCCAAATTTGTAAAAACGGAGCCTGTTTCCAAGCTCCGTCCCATGAACAGATAAATTATTATTTCACTAATTCTTTAACCTTTGCCTTCTTACCAACGCGCTGTCTTAAGTAATTGAGCTTCGCACGTCTAACCTTACCTCTTCTTACAACCTCTACCTTTTCCACATTCGGTGAATGCATCGGCCATGTTTTCTCAACGCCGACACCATTCGAAATCTTTCTTACGGTAAACGTTTCTCTGTTGCTGCCGCCCTGAATTTTTAATACAGTACCTTCAAATACCTGAATTCTCTCGCGGTTACCCTCTTTAATCTTGCCGTGTACTCTTACAGTATCACCGACATTAAAGCTGTCAACATGCTCCTTTAACTGCTCCTGCTCAATTTCTCTGATAATCTCGTTCATTTGTTTTGCCTCCTTATTTTTTCGACGTTCTTAATACTTCATAATCATATTTATCGTAATGACTCGTACCAGAGGACCATCTCTTTCTTCGCAACATTAATAATCTATCACAAAACACAGGATATTGCAAGTGTTTTCTATTATTTTTTCTTATGGGTATTTCGGATTGTTTTCTTTTTCGTTTTCTTTGCACCGCTTTTTCCCTTGTCCGGCATCTTTTGACGCGCGGATTTCTCAGAAAACATTTTCTCGTTTGCAAGCTTTCGCGGCCGGATCAGACACTTTTTATCAAAGCCGATTAAATCCTCTCTCCCCGCCGCTTTTAACGCCTCCAACACAAGGTCATAATTTTTCGGATTTCGATACTGTATCAGTGCCCGCTGCATCGCTTTCTCGTGCGGATTTTTGCAAACATAAACCTTTTTCATATCCACAGGGTTAATACCCGTATAATACATCACCGTTGACATTGTGGACGGCGTCGGGTAAAAATCCTGTACCTGTTCAGGCATATAACCGATATCCCGCAAATACTCCGCAAGCGCGACAGCCTCCTTTAAAGTAGACCCCGGATGGGAAGACATCAAATACGGTACTAAGAACTGGTTTTTCCCGAATTTTTTATTGAAACGATAATATTTCTCAGTAAACGCTTCATACACAGCATTTTCAGGTTTCCCCATTTTTGACAAAACCACATCGCAAATATGCTCCGGCGCCACTTTTAATTGTCCGCTGATATGGTGCTCGACAAGCTCCTTAAAAAAGGTGTCATCTTTATCTAACATAAGATAGTCAAAGCGAATTCCAGAGCGTACAAACACTTTTTTTACATTCGGCAGCGCTCTTAATTTTCTTAAGAGCGACAAATAATCGGAATGGTCAACCTCCAAATTCGGACAGGGCTTCGGGCAAAGGCACTGGCGATGTTTGCATACACCCGATGTAAGCTGTTTTTTACAGGATGGCTGCCTGAAATTTGCCGTAGGTCCGCCCACATCATGGATATAACCCTTGAAATCACTATCCTGCGTAATCAGCTTTGCCTCGTCTATAATGGATTGGTGGCTGCGCACCTGTACGGTACGCCCCTGATGAAATGTGAGCGCACAGAAATTGCAGCCGCCAAAGCAACCCCGATTACTGATTAACGAAAATTTAATCTCTGATATCGCAGGAATCCCCCCTGCCGCTTCATACGACGGGTGATATGTTCTCTGATATGGAAGCGCATACACATCGTCCATCTCTTGCATTGAAAGCGATGGCTGTGGTACGTTCTGCACGACATAAACTCCGTTTGGGTACGACTCAACCAAAATCTTTCCGTTACAGGTATCCGTATTGTCATACTGAAGTTTAAAGCTCTTTGCATACAATGCCTTATCCGCACGCATTTCATCATACGACGGTAACATCTCACACGCGTATAGTCCGGAAATGTCTCTCGTCTTATAAACCGTTCCCTTAATAAACGAAAGGTCTTTTACGGAAATACCACTGTTTAGCGCATCCGCAATTTCAATAATCGACTTCTCACCCATTCCGTATGAAATAATATCCGCCTGACTGTCTAACAAAATCGAGCGTTTAAAAGAATCGGACCAGTAATCATAATGTGCCATTCTACGCAGACTCGCCTCGATGCCGCCTATGATAATTGGAATCGTTTTGTACTTTTTTCGGATCAGATTGCTATATACCACTGTAGCATGATCGGGACGCTTGTAAGCCGCGCCGCCCGGTGTGTAGGCGTCACTTTCACGATGCTTTTTTGACACGTAATAATGATTCACCATGGAATCCATATTTCCCGAAGAGACAAGAAATCCAAGCCTGGGCATTCCAAGAACCGCAATACTCTCATCATCTTTCCAGTCCGGCTGCGCAATAATACCCACGCTGTAACCATGCGCCTGTAAAAGCCTTGTGATGATCGCGTGTCCAAACGAAGGGTGATCCACATACGCATCTCCCGAAACATATATAAAATCGAGCTGTTCCAAACCAAGCTCGTGTACTTCCTCCATATTTATGGGAAGAAAACCATTTTCAAGCGACACCTTTTAATCCTCCTTGTTTTCCGAAGGAAAATGCGAGCCGCTTTCGGCGAGCAGAGGATTTTCCTCCTTGTTTTTCGAAGAAAAATGCGAGCTGCTTTCAGCGAGCAGAGGATTTTCCTCCCCTACTACTTGTTTTCCATAAGCTGCTCTATTTCTTCTTGCCGCAGCAATCGCCACTCCCCGGTGGAGAGTGTTTCGTCAAGTTTCAGTCCGCCAAACGAAATACGTTTTAAATAAGTAACATTACCACCAACTGCTTGTATCATGCGCTTCACCTGATGAAAACGACCTTCTGTAATCGATAATTTCAACGAGTAAGTTCCATCTAACCGTTTTATCTCATTTACCCCTGCGGGTAGTGTCAGTTTGTCGTCCCCAATATCAACGCCCTGTTCCAGTCTGAATACGGCATCTGTTGACAACTCCCCTTCACACTCCACATAATATGTCTTTTCCACGTGTCGTTTCGGCGAAAGCAAACGGTGCGAAAGTGCACCGTCGTTTGTAACAAGAAGCAATCCCTCCGTATCCTTGTCCAATCTGCCAACGGGAAACAGATTTTTCCCCGAAGCCTCTCGCATCAAATCCATCACGGTACGTTCACGTGCGTCCTTCGTCGCAGTCACTACATCTGCCGGTTTATGCAGCATATAATATACAAACTGCTGAAAACAAAGTTCTTTTCCCATAAGGCAAATTTTATCTTCAAGCTCATTTACTTTATACTCGGGTTTTTTAACTACCTCTCCATTAACCGTAACAGCGCCTCTTTTGATGTACTCCCTCACCGCACTTCTCGTTTCCGACTGCATATCCGCAATAAATTTATCAAGACGCATACTTCGCCTCCAAATAGTTGTATTAAATATCAATCAAAAGGAATAAGTTTTTATTAAGAAACCCTTTGGGGTGTACGTATGTTCTTCAAAACACTCATTTCCTTGATTATCATCATCGCAGTCCTAATCCACCCCGAAACCACTTTTGAATACGCATATGCGGGGTTATATCAGTGGGCAGTAAAAATGGTTCCCACGCTTTTCCCGTTTATGATGATCAGCTCCATTATGGTCTACAGCGGCGCCGATTTAGAGCTTGGGCGTATCCTTTCCGTTTTATTAAAACGCATTTATCGATACAGTGTATATGGATTGTATGCTGTCTTTATGGGATTTTTCTGCGGCTTCCCGATGGGTGCAAAGGTCGTAAGTGAGCTTTATGAGAATCAAAAACTGTCAAAAGAAGAAGCAATATCTTTGCTCGGCTTTTGTAACAATATTGGTCCCGCTTACTTTTTGGGGATCATCATTCCAATACTTCATGCGTGCGGTTATCAAAATACGCTGCCCTTTCTCTTTGGGATGTACGGCATTCCCGCCCTATACGGAATCGTTCTAAGCCGCCGTTTTGCAAAAGAAAATCCAGGCATTATTTCCTTTGAAAAAATATCGCCAAGCAAACCAACTAAGCACCTTTCCCTTACGAACTGCCTAAAAAGAGCCTGCACGGAAAACACACAGTCACTTATCATGCTTGGCGGCTATATTACATTTACAAATGTTTTTCGCATTTTTCTGGATTTTTTCGGGTTTTCAAACAATATAAAACGCGTGCTGTCTAGTTTTCTGGAAATCATGGGCGGCGTACAGACGATCTATACTTCCACCCTCTATCCCAAACAGAAAATTTTGTGGATTATGACAGCGCTTAGCTTCAGCGGAATATCCTGTCTCATACAAACCAGCAGCTTTCTTGAAAAAGCAAAGCTGCCGCTAGCCGCATATATTAAGAACAGGGTTATACTCACAATGATTTCGCTCTTTTATTATATCGTCCTTATCTATGCCCTATAAATTGAGCAGACTCGAGTTTGTTGCTCCATCATACAGATTCATCACTTTAAACAAAAGCGTATCTTTTTTGCCGTATCCAATATTGACCGTAACAGTCATCGTAGTCTGTCCTTTATCCCATGGTTGAAGTGCCGACCATGTCAGTCCATTGTCCGTCGAAAACGCATAGTATTGTAACGGCGATTCCGCATCAAACGAACTCAACTCCACGGTTGCATATCTGCTGATGTTATTATAGTTCAAAAGCACTGCCTCCAAATAGACAGGCGGGGTTGTGTCATTATAAACACGCGCCTCGGGAACCGGAACGGCAAGCGGTGCATATTCCCGATAGTCCTGCGTACCATCCTTTTTGACAAGTCCGAAATACCGTGCGACCGCAGTTGCATCACAGATACCAAACGCTTTGAGCTTATCCTGCGATTGGATATTTGCACAGTCATTGATATTGTCTACATGACAATGTTCCACAATAACAGCCGGAATCTCTCTTAATGAGCACTGTTTAATAATTCCATAATAATCGGTTCCTTTCGAGCCTATTTTTGTCTTGATTCCTCTGTTGAAAAGTCCCATCACCTGTTCAAACTGCATCAGAAACTCATTTGCCACACTGTATCCCTGACTGTACAGCGTTCCTGTCGAAGGAATCCAAACCTCGCTTCCGTAAAGCGTATGTGGCAGCGACATATTAAAATGAAGGGAAAACAGAAAATCGGCATTCACGTTTTTTGCAAATTCCGCCCTCTCCTCCAAGCTCATGTCGACATCTTCCGTATGCGTAAGATATACTACTACATTGTCATATGTTTCAAGCTCTTGCTTCATATACAATGCCACTTGCATCGTATAAAATTTCTCCGCAATCGGCAGATAATCGGTTCCCAAATTATTACCGCCATGTCCGGGGTCAATGACAACTACTACAGGCTCTGCGGCGGATGCCGTTTTTCCCGAAACAGGAACGACTATAACAGCTGTTATCAACAATGCAATACTCAATATCCATACTACAAACTTTTTCATAAAACCCTCCTTTTTACGCAAGAATCCTCTCTTATCTTTCCCCTATTCAAAAATTCATATAGAAACGAACCCACAGTTTCCTGTGGGTTTCCATTACCTTCAAAATAGTGCCGCATTATCACACATTACCGTTTTGTTCCGTCTGTACTTCTTCCTCGATAACTTCCGGTGGAGCAAGCGAAGCACGGTTTGCTGTTACAACACTGTCAATCTCCTGAAGATCTCCGATCAGTTTATTGTAATCCTTTGTAGCAAATTCGATTGACTGCTTAATGATATTTTCAATAGTTGCAAGCATTCCGTCCGAATACTGCACCATGGAAGAACGCATTTCATTTGCTTCGATCGTCGCCCTGTCAAGAATATCCTGCGCCTGCTGCGTAGCAAGCTCCACAATCTCATTTGCCTGTGCATATGCCTGCTGCATAATCTGATGTTCACTAATCAGCTCATTTGTCTGCACTGCGGCATTGTTCAATAACGCTTGTGCCTTCTCCTTTGCGTCATTTAAAATTGCTTCCTTATTGGAAATAATCTTCTGATAACGCTTTATCTCCTCGGGCGTCGTCATTCTAAGATCCCGTATCATCTCATCAATTTCCGTCTTATTGACAATAATCATATCAGTAGAAAACGGTTTAAACTTACAATTTTCTATGTACAACTCAAGGTCATCAATAATCTGCTCAATTCTGCTGGTCATGTTCATCCTCCATACCGTTTATTTATTGTTATACTTCTCATATATAAGTTTCGCTACAAAGTCAGGGACACATGGGGATATGTCACCGCCAAACGATGCCATTTCTTTCACTCCCGATGAGCTTAAATATGCATACTCAAGGCTCGTCGTCAAAAATACCGTGTCAAGCATTCCCTTGGAAAGCAGCCGGTTTGTCTGCGCAATTTGCAGTTCGTACTCGAAATCCGTGATAGCGCGTAGCCCTCTCACTGAAATATGGATATCTTTCTCCCGCGCATAATCCACCAAAAGTCCGCTAAAGGAATCGACTGTCACATTCGGCAAATCTTTTGTTGCCTCTCTTAATATATTAACACGTTCTTCAACAGAAAACAACGCATTCTTCGCCTTATTATCCAAAACGCTCACAGTAAGTCTGTCAAACATTTTTGATGCACGCTTGATCACATCAAAATGTCCAAGTGTCATCGGGTCAAAACTTCCGGGATAAATTGCCGCATTCATTGATTTTTAAGCCCTCCTAATAAACATATGTTTACTGGTTTTGTAACATTTTTCCTTCTCGACTGCAAAGCCAAGCTCCTCCGCATAAGAAAAATCTGTTTCCAGAGCCGCCTCCACAACAATTAACGTATCCTCATCCACGAACGGCGCATCCTTTAACAGCTCAAGCGCCCGTTTGTCATATTCTTGATTGTACGGTGGGTCTAAAAAGACAACATCTGCCGTCTCCTTGATGCCCGCACGGATTACCGAAAAAGCATCTTGCTTTAAAATAACAGCCTTGTCCGTAAAATGCGTGTGCGCTACATTATCCGTAATACACGTAATCGCCTTTGAACTACTGTCCACAAAATACGCCTTTCTTGCGCCACGGCTCAACGCCTCTATCCCGATACCACCGCTTCCGGAAAAAAGGTCCACAAAAACGGCGCCCGACAAATACGGCATCAACATATTAAACAAGGTTTCTTTAATTCTGTCGCTTGTCGGACGTGTGTCCATACCCGCAGGCGTCTTTAGTAAAAGGCGTCGTGCACTTCCCGCAATCACTCTCATAAAATTTCTCCGTTCTGACTTCTATCATACTTTAATTTTTGTTCCTTTTCCATCTCTTTTTCCAAGTTTTATTCTGCTGACACTGATTTTTTTATCTTTGTATTCAAATTCCTGTAATTCGCCGGACATATTACAACAATGCACTTGTTCAATAAAATCCTTTGCCCCCAGTTTCATCCCGCGCACACCTACAGCAGTCTTTTTGAGCTCCGAAATATCGTCCGCATCAATACGCAGAAAATACCCCTCCGCACTCTGGAAAATCACGTGCTGATGCTCGTTCACAATGGAAACACACACCAGCTCATCGCCTTCATTCAGCTTTGTCGATACCACAGTCCGTTTTGTAACATCAAACTCACCGCCACTCACAATCTTACACATCGACTGCTTTGTGACAAATAACAGCCTATACAGATTTAAGTCTGACTGACTTGCAACAAGCATGATCGTTTCATTTGTAGAATCATAATTACTGATATTGTCAATCGGAAGTCCCTTGTCACGGAACTTTCCAAACGGCATATCCGATACCTTTATTGTATGCAGTTGTCCTGTATTTGTAAAGACGCAAATTCTACCTGTATTCTTACATTTTACGACATACTTAAATTCCGCGTGCGCGGCATCCCTGTTTCGCTCATAAGTCGCAAGGTCAACCGTCTTACAATAGCCAAAGCGGTCCATGAGGAACATAATGTCCATTTCCTCAAGCTTCTTTTCCTCATAAACGGCTTCCTCTGCATTGACAATACGGGTTTTTCGCTTCTTGGAATATTCTTTCTTAATCGCATCCAAATCCTGAATAATCACTTGCGCCATCGCGTCACGCCGCTCCAGAATATCTTCATATTTATAAATATTCGCATTGGTTTCGGCGTTCTCTTTCATCAGCGCCTCAATCTCCAAACCAATCAGCTTATACAGACGCATATCCAAAATCGCATTTGCCTGACGCTCTGTAAAGTTCAACTGCTGCGCCATAACGGACGAACTTTTGGAACGGAACTTGATTCCGTCCGTTATGCCGCTTGTAAGACAATTCTTCACCATCGCTCTGTCTTTGGAGCCGCGCAAAATTTCAATAATCAGGTCGATGATATTACAAGCACGAATTAATCCTTCCTGAATTTCACGTTTTTCAAGCTCCTTATTTAAAAGCGTCGTATATTTTCTTGTGGCAATCTCAAACTGGAACGCCACATTTCTTGCAATAATGTCTTTTAACCCCATTGTTTCGGGGCGCCCGTCCGCAATCGCGATCATGTTCACGCCAAACGTATCTTCAAGACGTGTCTTTTTATAAAGCAGATTTTTAAAATTTTCTACATCCGTATCCTTTTTGAGCTCGATTACAATGCGAATCCCCTCTTTTGAGGACTGATTGGAAATGTCAATAATCTCGGGAGCCTTTTTCTGCTCGTAAATAGCGGCAACGTCCTGTAAAAATTTGCCAATGTTGGCACCAATCATGGTATAGGGAATTTCGGTGATGACAAGGTTTAATTTACCACCCTTTGTCCGTTCGACTTCCACGTTTCCCCGAAGCTTTATCTTTCCCACACCTGTTTCGTAAATCGACAGCAGCTCGTCCTTGTTGCAGACAATCCCTCCCGTCGGAAAATCCGGTCCTTTTACATATTTCATCAGTTCACGGGTCGTAATCGCTTCGTTTGCCATATACGCCTTTGTCGCATCAATGACCTCTCCCAAATTATGAGGCGGAATGCTGGTAACCATACCAACGGCGATACCTTCAGAACCGTTCACCAACAGATTCGGAAAGCGGCACGGAAGAACTGTCGGCTCATTCTCCGTTTCATCGAAATTTGGTATAAAATCAACAACATCTTTGTCAAGATCTGCAAGCATCGCCTCCTGCGAAATCTTTTGCAGCCGCGCCTCCGTATAACGCATCGCAGCAGCTCCGTCACCCTCAATATTTCCAAAATTTCCATGCCCGTCGATTAACGGAATCCCCTTCTTGAAATCCTGCGTCAACACCACAAGCGCCTCATAAATAGAGCTATCACCGTGCGGATGGTATTTACCCATCGTATCACCCACGATACGCGCACTTTTCCTATAAGGTCTGTCATAGCGTATTCCCAACTCATGCATATCATATAGTGTACGCCGCTGTACCGGCTTTAAACCATCACGCACATCGGGCAGCGCTCTCGATACAATGACACTCATCGCATAATTAATAAATGATTTCTGCATGGTATCGGAATATTCCGTTTTAATAATCTTTTCTTCCATTAAAAATCGTTTCCTCTCTATCTTTAGATATCAAGCTCCGCATCGGTTGCATGCTCATAAATAAAATTCTTTCGCGGTAAAACATCAGTTCCCATTAGCAGCTCCGTGACCTCTGAAGCCATTCGTGCATCTTCAATTTCAATCTGCTTTAAAATCCTCGTTTCGGGATTGAGTGTTGTATCCCAAAGCTGCTCCGCGTCCATTTCGCCAAGTCCTTTATAACGCTGTAAGGTAAATGGTCCTTTATGCTTTTGGCGATACTTTTCCAGCGCTTTGTCATCATAAAGATATTCTTCTTTTCCCTTTGTCGGCATCGCCTTATATAACGGCGGCATTGCAATATAAACATGCCCCTCATAAATAAGCTCCGGCATAAAGCGGTAAAACAACGTCAAAAGCAGATTGCTTATATGCTCGCCGTCGACATCGGCATCTGCCATAATCACAATCTTATCATATCGAAGCTTTGAAATATCAAAATCATTTCCGTACCCTTCTGAAAAGCCGCAGCCAAAAGCGTTGATCATTGTCTTAATTTCCGCATTCGCAAGCACTTTATCAATACTTGCCTTTTCCACATTCAAAATCTTGCCTCGTATCGGCAAAATTGCCTGATACATACGGTTTCTCGCAGTCTTTGCGCTTCCGCCCGCAGAATCACCCTCCACGATAAAGATTTCACATTTGCTGCTATCCTTGGACTCACAGTTGGCAAGCTTTCCGTTTGAATCAAAGGAAAACTTCTGCTTTGTGAGCATATTGGTCTTTGCCCGCTCCTCACTTTTCCTGATTTTTGCTGCCTTTTCCGCGCAGGAAATCACACTCTTTAACACTTCGACATTTCTGTCAAAATAGCGGGGCACTTCATCTCCCGTCACTTTGCTAACTGCCTTTGACGCGTCCTGATTGTCAAGCTTTGTCTTTGTCTGTCCCTCAAACCGCGGTTCCGGATGCTTAATGGACACCACCGCAGTCATGCCGTTTCTGACATCCGCTCCTGTAAAATTGACATCCTTTTCCTTCAAAATATTAAGCTCGCGGGCATAGTTGTTGATAATCGTTGTAAACATCGTCTTAAAGCCCGTCAGATGCGTTCCGCCCTCCGCATTATAGATGTTATTACAAAAACCAAGCACATTTTCGTGAAACTCGTTGATATACTGAAATGCGCATTCTATTGTGATGCCCTCATTGACACCCGTATAGTAAATAACATCATGAATCGCCTCTTTATTTTTGTTCAAATCTTTCACATAGCCTACAATACCATCCGGCTCCGAATAAGTAATTTTCTCAGGAACTTCTCCTCTTTTATCCTCAAACACAATCGTCAAATTGGGGTTGAGATATGCGGTTTCATGCAGTCTGCTTTTGACCTCGTCTGCCTTGAAACGGGTTCTATCAAAAATCTGCGGATCCGGTGTAAAGTTTATCGTCGTACCGGTTTCTCTTGTTTTTCCGATGACAGGCAAAAGTCCGTCCACAAGCTCTACAACAGGATTTCCGTATTCATATTTGTCCTGATGGATAAATCCGCCACTCTTGACCGTTACAGTCAACTGCGTAGACAACGCATTGACTACGGAAGAACCTACACCATGCAAACCACCACTGGTCTTATATGCACTGTTGTCAAATTTGCCGCCTGCATGAAGCGTAGTAAAAACAACACGCTCTGCGCTGACCCCTTTCTGATGCATTCCCACAGGGATACCGCGCCCATTATCCGAAACCGTTGCCGAGCCGTCCGCTTCAAGTGTCACACAGATTTTGCTGCACTCCCCCGCAAGATGCTCGTCTACCGAATTATCTACAATTTCATATATCAAATGATTCAGACCCTTCGTCGAAACACTTCCAATATACATTCCGGGTCTTTTCCGAACCGCTTCAAGTCCCTCTAAAACAGTAATGCTCGACGCGTCATACGTATTGTTCTCTGTTTTTGCCATTTTTAGCAACCATGCCTTTCTGATTTTTACCTTTAATCATTTTAATAGTATACCAATAACTTCCTAATATTGCAAACATTTTTCGGATTTTTTTCGAATATACGTTTTTGTTGATTTTACATAAAAATTTTTTATGCATTTTTTTCAATGCAACCGTTGCAAATGTAAAAAATATGTATACAATAGTAGTTAGAGCAAAGCAAAACTGCCGTTTTGTTTCGTCAAAACCGCGAAATATGACGGTGTAAGCGCTTTCATAAAAATCGAATGAAAAGGAAGGATTTAAAACTATGTATGGATTTGGTACAATGATCGAACAACTGAAGAAAAGCCCTAAGACGATCGTCTTTACAGAAGGCTGCGACCCACGTATTCTTGAGGCGGCATCACGTCTCCTTGCCAGCAGTTTCCTTACCCCTATTCTTGTAGGTAACGAGGAAGCGGTTTTAGCGGCTGCCGAAGAAGCAGGCTACAATATCCGTGGCGCTCAGATTATTGACAGCAATCATTATGATCGTTTTGATGAGATGGTAGATAAATTCTGTGAACTCAGAAAAGGAAAAAAGGAAGGCACTCCTGAACAGGCAAGAAAGATTTTAACACAGCCGAACTACTTTGGCACAATGCTTGTAGCAATGGGCGTTGCAGACGCACTTCTTGGCGGCGCTACATACTCTACTGCTGATACTGTTCGTCCCGCATTGCAGCTGATCAAGACAAAACCCAAAAACAGCATTGTTTCTTCCTGCTTTATTCTTGTACGTCCCGGTGCAACCGGTGAGAACGAAGTTCTTGCCATGAGCGACTGCGCAATCAATATTGACCCTTCAGAGGACGAGCTTGTTGAGATTTGCGGTGAAACAATTGAGTGTGCTAAGATTTTCGGTGTTGACCCGAAGGTTGCATTCTTAAGCTACTCTACACTTGGTTCCGGCAAAGGAGATAAGGTAGAAAAGATGAGAAATGCCGCAAACAAAGCAAAGGAAGAATTCCCTGATACCCCAATCGAAGGCGAATTGCAGTTCGATGCTGCCGTATCTCCGCGTGTAGCTCGTACAAAATGCCCTGACTCTAAGGTTGCAGGTCATGCGAATACTTTCATCTTCCCGGATATCAACTCTGGTAACATGGGTTACAAGATTGCACAGAGAATGGGTAATTTCGAGGCATATGGTCCTAT
>JAAVAF010000139.1 GCA_014804225.1 Lachnospiraceae bacterium | reverse complement strand
GAGGATAACGCAGTCAAGGGGCTTGGCAGTAAAATTATAGCGATTATCAATATTTACAAAACATTTGCAAAATCTGCCAATATGAATTTCGGTATCTACACAGGGGCATCATATTATACTCCCTACCTCAAGCCTTATGCCAAGGAAATGAACGATATCCCTATCTGGTGGGCGCGATACCCTTTTACAACACAAAAAGCTATATCTGCAGATATCCCCGACAGCAAGTATCTGCCAACAGGAGTAGCGCTCGCAGGGTGGCAATACAGCTCTAAAGGCATTATTCCCGGAATACAGGGATACGTTGACCTTAATGCCTGGTATCAAAATGACACATTTGAAAACGGTTCAGAAGAAATCCCCATTAAATACAATCCGTTTACAGAGCCGACAACAAACGTAACGGTAGGAAAAATCGGCAACGCCGCAAGCTGGGTACAGTGGTACTTGTGGCGTTTCGGCAAACTTACCAACAACATGGGACAAGCAGATGCAGCACAGATTAACGGCATCTTTGATGCCAACATGGCGCAGAAAGTAAAAGAAGTGCAGACATTGCTTGGTTTGAAAGCAGACGGCATTGTTGGCAACATTACACGTTCATTGTGGAAAAAAATCTGCTAGTAAAAAATCAAAAGGTGTAAAATCTTGACTTAATAAGATTTTACACCTTTTATCATTACTACTCTTTAATTATATCAATTTCCGTAAGATTAATCCCTGAAGCCGTTAAAATCACTTTTAATGCTGTATAACGCCTTTTCATTTTTTTATATACATCAGAATCTTTTTCGCAAGATATCATATAATCTTGCAATCTTTCAAATTCTTCAATGTTCCTTTGCATCATTTCCTTTTCTGGCATATAATCACCACCTCGTATTATATAGTAGTAGTGTTTAAAGACCCTCTCCAAGGTCTATAGATACTATCATTAGTCATAGTCATTCTTTACCTTTTCTATAGGTTAGGCTATGATATTGGAGATACTGTGGATTGGTAAATCACCGCCTACCACTTTGATGGTTACAGAAAGGCTACAACCACAGTCTCTTTGCCTATTTGTTAATCAGTTAGATACCGCATGACGGTTGATTTAGAACGAGGTTACAATCGCAAGGAGTACCAGTGGTTCTAAAACAGTATCAAATATTTATTCAAAGGAGATTTACTATGATCTACGTCGGAATTGATGTTGCAAAAGATAAGCATGACTGCTTTATCACTAACTCAGATGGGGATGTATTGTTTAAGTCCTTTACCATCACCAACAATCGTGAGGGGTTTGAATCCTTGTTCCAAAGAATCGAATCTGTATCAGATGATTTAACCAAAGTAAAAGTAGGGCTTGAAGCCACCGGACACTACAGTTACAATCTTTTGGGGTTTCTTCTTGATAAAGGTCTGACCACCTTTGTCATCAATCCGTTACATACCAATCTGTACAGAAAAAGTCTAAGCCTTAGACAGACGAAAACGGATAAAGTCGATGCCCGTACAATCGCTTCCATGATCATGTCTGATGTAAACTTAAAGTCCTACTCAGACACATCTTACCACAACGAGGAGCTAAAGTCACTCACCCGTTATCGTTTTGACAAAGTACAGGAACGTGCTAAATTAAAAACTTCCGTTTCACGTCTTGTAAACATCCTTTTCCCGGAACTGGAAAAGCTTGTTCCTGTCCTTCATATAGCATCTGTCTATGCAATGCTTTATGAATTCCCAAGCTCCTCCGACATTGCATCAGCACACCTTACCAGGCTTACAAATCTGCTTTCCGAAACTTCTAAGGGCAGATACGATAAAGATACCGCCGTCCTGTTTCGTGAAGCCGCAAGAGCCTCTATTGGTTCTCATATGCCTGCCAAATCTCTTGAACTGAAGCACACCATCAAGCTGATACAGGAACTGACAGTTGAGATTGATGAAATTGAATCGGAAATAAAATCCATTATGGATAACATTCACTCACCTATCCTTTCTATTCCTGGAATTAACTATCGGATGGGAGCCATGATTGTCGCAGAGATTGGTGATTTCAGCCGTTTCGATTCTCCGGATAAGATACTTGCCTATGCAGGTCTTTCACCATCTACTTACCAGTCAGGACAGCTTGATAACTGTTATTCTCATATGGAGAAACGGGGTTCTCGCTATCTACGGTATGCTCTGTTTAATGCCACTAAATATGTCTGCATATGGGACAGCAACTTTGCAACTTACCTTGCCAAAAAGCGGGCAGAGGGAAAGCACTATAACGTAGCCATATCCCATGCTGCAAAGAAGCTTGTTCGTGTAATTTATCAGCTTGAGAAATCAGGGCAGACATACAATAAAGCAGCTTGATCTTTTCTAAATCTAATATCTCCTTTTTGAGTGCCGAAAACGACACTCTATTTGTCATGCAGTTTTCAATGTTCAAATATATCTGAAATGCATTTCTGCAATTCAATCAAAAAATTTCATTTTAGGTCTTGACTTTTAATAGTTAGTCTTTATATGAAGTAACGATTACCTGCTACTGTATTTATTTTAACGAATTATGTATAAGGTGCAAAACCTTATTAAAGCTTTCTGATACTATCCTTACTGTTTTTCAAGCATATCCTCTACAAATCATACGGGGTTACTTGATATACGTAATAATTAAGCCAATTCGTATAAAGATTATTACTATGCGACCGCCACTGCAGCTCCGGTCTGTTTTCGGGATTATCATCAGGATAATAATTAATTGGAATATGTATCGGAAGCCCTTTGCCCAAATCTCTTTTATACTCCGCATCAAGTGTATATCTGTCATATTCGGGATGCCCGTTTACGAATATTTTTTTTCCCTCTTCTGCATATGCCAAAAAAACCCCCGCTTCATCCGATTCTGCAAGCACCGTAATCGCATCGCATTGATGAATTTCACTTGCGGGCGTTTCCGTATGACGGCTGTGCGGTGCCAGGAAAAAGTCATCAAAACCGCGGACTAACGGCACTTTCCGATTCTGTACCTTGTGTGAGTAAATACCAAACAGCTTTTCCGGAAGCTTTCGCTTTTGGATTCCATAGTAATGATAAAATCCCGCCTGAGCGCCCCAACAGATATGAAGCGTCGATGTTACGTGCTCTTGCGCCCAGTCCATTATGGTACAAATCTCGTCCCAATAATCGACCGCTTCAAAATCCATATCTTCCACAGGTGCACCCGTGATGATCATTCCATCAAAACGTTTTGGTTTGATTTCATCAAAAGTTGTATAAAAGCGGTTTAAATGGTTTGCGGACGTGTTGAGCGACACATGACTTGTCACCATCAAAAACGTCACATCGACTTGCAGCGGCGTATTCGAAAGCGCCCGCAAAAGCTGCAGCTCCGTATCCTGCTTGATTGGCATCAAATTAAGCACGCACACCTGTAGCGGTCTGATATCCTGATGCATCGCACGCGTTTCGTCCATAACAAATATATTTTCGTGCTCCAAAATTTCTTTCGCAGGTAATTCACTTTGCACCTTAATCGGCATTTTACTTTCCCTCCGTATCTCTTTTTTCAGACATATCAAGGCTGCATATCGAGATAATCAGCCATAAACTGCTCTTCTGTGATAATTGGCACATTCAGTTCTTTTGCCTTTTTATTTTTGGAAGAAGCTGAAGTAATATCATTATTGATGAGGCAGACGGTCTTTGCGGAAACGCTTCCCGCCACCTTTCCGCCCTTTTTCTCAATCAGATCCTTTAGCTCATTCCTGCTGCCAAAATGCGCTAGCGTCCCCGTCACCACAAACGTTTTTCCCGCAAGCGTCTGACTATCCTCGTCTATCTCTTCTTTTTGAATCGTAATCTCTTTTAATAAATTATCAAATGCTGCACTGTTTTTCGACACTGCAAAATAATCCTCAAACGCTTTTCCGATGACCTCTCCAATGCCGTCGATTGCGCTTAATTCCTCTGCACTCGCCTTTCGCATAGCGTCTAAATCATAATCATAAAACCGACAGATAACTTTCGCATTTGCTAGACCAATATTGGATATGCCAAGGCTATATATCAAATTCGGAAGTTCTACTTCTCTCGCTGCATCGATGCTCTCGATCAGATTATTATAAGACTTCTCGCCAAAACCCTCCATCGTTACAATCTCATCGCAGTGCTCCTCAAGGTGAAAAATATCGCTATACTGATGAATAAACCCTTTCGCAATAAACTTTTCAAGTGTTGCCTCCGAAAGTCCGTCAATATTCATTGCATCACGTCCTACAAAATGGGTAAAAGTCTTAATTTTTTTTGCATCGCAATCCGGATTGATACAGTAAAGCGACTGTACCTCATTTACGGCACGCAGCTCCGTATCCCCGCCACACACGGGACAATGCTTTGGAATTTCCACACTGTCACTATTTGTTAAATTTTCATCAATCTGTGGGATAATCATATTTGCCTTATATACCGTTATCTTATCGCCAATTCCCAATTTTAAGCTCTTTAAGATACTAATGTTATGAACCGATGCACGGCTTACCGTAGTCCCCTCAAGTTCTACCGGTTCAAAGATTGCTACCGGATTAATAAGCCCTGTGCGGCTTGGACTCCATTCAATCTCCTTCAATGTCGTTTCCCGTATCTCGTCCGCCCATTTAAACGCAATAGAATCTCTTGGAAACTTCGAAGTACTTCCCAAGGAACGTCCATATACAATATCATCATAGATTAACACCAGTCCGTCGGAAGGCACACCATATGTCTTTATCCGCTCCTCATAATCTGCCACCGAAGCAACAATATTTTCTTTATTTACACGCAGATACGGTACCACGTCAAAGCCTTGCTGCAGCAAGAACGTAAACTGTTTTTCACGTGAATTTTGAAAATCATAAGCCTCACCGTTTTCCTCGGCACGCACCAGCGAAAATGCATAAAATCTGACATTACGCTCGGCTGTTATCTGATTGTTTAGCTGTCTGACAGAACCGGAACAGAGATTTCTTGGATTTTTATATTTTGCATCCACATCTTCAATGTGGCTGTTGATTTCCTCAAAATCCTCATAGGTAATAACTGCCTCTCCTCTTAATATAAGTTCACCCTGATACTTAATTTTTAATGGAATATT
>JAAVAF010000138.1 GCA_014804225.1 Lachnospiraceae bacterium | reverse complement strand
CTTAACCAACTTGAGTTTGGCAACGATGTGGTAGTAATGGAACACTTTGATATCGTATCTCTTGTTGAAAATTTTCTTGTATCCGCAGAAATTTTAATGGAACAAAATGAAATCACATTAAAGCATGATGCGCAAGCGCCAATTTATGTGTGGGCAGATGAATTCAAAACAGAAGAAGTCATTAGAAATTTTTTCAGTAACGCGATTCATCATGCGAAAGGTGATAAAATCATTGAAATCAAATATTGTTTGAAGGAAGATGCAGGAAGTAACAAAGTGCGAATCAGCGTGTTTAATACAGGCGATCCGATACCGGAAGAATCCATTTCTCATATCTGGGAGAAATTTTATAAGGTGGATAAAGCGCGGACACGCGAATATGGTGGCAGTGGTGTAGGATTATCCATCGTAAAGGCGATCATGGAATCCATGAATCAGCAATACGGTGTTATCAATTATACAAACGGAGTCGAGTTCTGGTTTGAACTTGAAACGAAATAAGTGGAGGTGCTGTTTTGAAAAAGTACAAAATATTAGGAGTTTTGGCGATATCGGCGGTAATGCTTACCGGGTGTATCGATTCGATGCCGGAGTTATCGTCAGAGGAGTCTGAAATGGTGGCGGAGTATGCTTCGGGATTGTTGCTCAAATATTCGCCGAATTACAATTATATGCTTGTCAGTGATGATGAGCTTGCCGCTGCGCTGAATCAGAGAGCGTTAGAGGAGATGATGCAGGAGTCGGAAACGACACAGCAGACCGAGGAAGCTGACGCGGAGGAAAAAACACAAGAGGAGGCAGTACCAGAGGCAGATTTAACCGAGGAGCAAGAAGAGGAAGCTTCTGAAGAGGCACCTGTGCAGATGCTTGTCGATATGGGTACAGACCTTGTGCCGGAGCTTGGACTTGCGGAAAATGTGCTGCTTCGCTATCAATCATTTGAAATCTGCGATTCCTATCCACAGAATGCGTCGGGATTTAGCGGTATTGACGCAAAGGAGGGTGGAAAACTTCTCGTAATGCATTTTGACCTTGAAAATGACACGGAGGAAGCAGTTGACTGTCAGATGTTTGACTACGAATTGCGGCTTCGGGTAACGATTAATGATGCGGTTACAAAAAGCGCGGAGGAGATGCCGATACTGCCCGATGATATGATGTCCTTTATCGGAACGATTGAGGCGGGCGAAAAAACAGATGTGGTTGCGGTCGCGCAAATCGATGAAATGTCGGACAGCGATATTACGTCGCTAATGCTTCAAATCACGTCATCAAACGGCAGTTGTTCGATTAAAATAAGATAGTTTAAGAAAAAGTTAAAAATTTTCTTAAAATATTTGTAATTATGACTGGGTATATGTTATAATCATATATAAGGTTGAAAGTCCGGCAAAGCAGTGATGATAATAAAAAAACTTATACTTGGATTGACCGGTAGAATGGAGGTTTAATATGGAGACTAAGATTCTCTTGGAAAATGGAACAAATGAATTAGAGGTGTTGGAATTTGTAGTAGACGGCAACTCTTACGGTATTAATGTGGCGAAGATTAGAGAAATTATTCCTTACTCACCCGTAACCCCCGTGCCAAATGCACATCCCAGCGTGGAAGGGATTTTTATGCCGCGTGACGCTATGATTACGGCAATTGACTTAAAGAATTGTTTGCAGCGTGGACAATCTCAGCCGGGAGGTCTGTTTATTATCACAAGCTTTAATAAATTAGATATTGCATTTCATGTAGACGCTGTTATAGGTATTCACCGTGTATCATGGGTAGATATTATTAAACCGGGCGCAACCGTGACAACGGCGGAGGACGGTATATCAACAGGTATTATTAAGATTAACGGAAAGCTTATTATCATTCTTGATTTTGAGAAGATTATTACAGATATCAATCCGGAAACTGGTTTGAAAGTGACGGAGATTGAAGCACTTGGTGTAAGAAAAGAGAGCAATGTTCCCATTTTGATTGCGGAGGATTCATCATTGCTTAGAAAACTGATTGTTGATTCGCTCAAGAAAGCGGGATATGATAATATAATCAAGACGGAAAACGGCGAGGAAGCATGGGAGTACATAAACACATGCAGAGAGTCAGGAAAATTAGAGGAGGGTGTTAAGCTGCTCATCACGGATATTGAGATGCCGTTGATGGATGGACATCGTCTGACTAAGCTTGTAAAATCTGATGAAGAAACAAAGCAAATTCCGGTAATTATTTTCTCCTCTCTTGTAAATGATGAAATGCGCAGAAAAGGTAATGAGCTTGGTGCGGATGCGCAGCTTTCAAAACCTGAAATTGGAAATCTTGTAAAGATTATTGATGATTTACTTGCAAAAGAATAAAGGAATGTAGAGCCGGGAGCTAAAACCCCCGGCTCTTATAAGATAATAGTAAATTATTATTAGGAGACAAGATGGAAAAGTCAGAAGTCATAGAAAAGCAAAATCTTTTTAGGAAGAAGATTGATGAGGCACAAGTGGTGCTTGTAGGGATTGGTGAAGAGTTTAATGAAGGCTTCGAGGATATTGGCAAATTTTCCCTGCTGATGACTGCACTGGAGGAGGTTGACACAAATCCAACGCTTGAATGGATCGTTCCTTTTTTGGAGAAATGCTATATTGAACAGCATAATGAGGGAAGACTTGTTGAAGCATACAGAAAACTGTATGATATCATAAAAGACAAGGATTATTTTATTGTGACAACCTGTATCGACGAAAATATTGATAAGGCGGGATTTGATAGAGAACGGATTGTAGAGCCGTGCGGAAGCTACAGAGCGCTTCAATGCAGTGCGAAGTGCACAGAGGATTTAACACTGCCCGATGATTTTGTGGAGCTGATGCAACAGGCGCTTTTGGATGGTGTGGGATTGGATTCCCTTGAGCGTCCGGTATGTCCTTTGTGTGGGAAACCATTAGCATTTAACAATGTATTGTGTGAAAAGGATTATGCGGAGAGCGGTTACAAGCCGCAGTGGGAAAAATATACACAGTGGCTGCAGCGAACACTCAACAAAAAAATTTGTTTGATAGAGCTTGGCGTGGGAATGGGATTGCCGAGTATCATAAGGTGGCCGTTTGAAAAGGTTGCATACTATAATGAAAAAGCAGACTTTTTTCGGATAAATGAACAACTATATCATATGACAAAAGAGCTTGAAGAGAAGGGCATTAGCATTGGAAAGAATGCTGTAGACTTCCTGAATGCAATAGAGTAGCTCGAAAAGTGTATCATCATTTGATGCGTATGATATATAGAGAATGAGGACGGAGGGGCTTATTTATGGGCGCGGAAGAAAATTATCTGGATAAATTACTGAAATCAGTAACAGAGCCGGACATAGCAGAAGAAACGGAGGCAGAAGAAATGTCGTTGGTTGAGGAAACGGAGGAAGAACTTGCGTCGACAGCAGAGGAGGCTGTGTCGGAGGAAGCCAATGCGGAGGCGACTGAAAGCGCAGGGGTGTCAGAAGCGGTGGATGAACCTGAAATAGCAGATGTTATTGAACCGGTGGAGGTTTCAGAAGAAAGCAGTGAAACGGAAGCAGTATCTGTTGCGGAGATAGCGGACGAGCCGCAGACGGACGAAAACGATTTGCCAATGTCAGATGAATTAAGTATTGAAGATATTGATATGACAGCGTCGGATGAGTTAAGTATTGAAGATATTGATGCGACGGCATCGGATGAATTAAGTATTGAGGATATTGATACAACGGCATCGGATGAATTGAGTATTGAAGATATTGATATGACAGCGTCGGGTGAATTAAATATTGAAGATGCTGATACGACGGCGTCGGGTGAATTAAATATTGAAGATATTGATACGACGGCATCGGATGAATTAAATATTGAGGGTGTTGATACAGAAATGTCGGCGGAAGGTGATGTACAAGAAGCAGAGCTGGAGGCGTTAGAGGAAGCTGCAATGGAGGAAATAGCGCCAGTGGCACCCGAGGAAGCAGCTTCTGCGGAAACAGAGGATACTGTGTCGGAGGAGCCGATACTTGAAGAAATAGTGTCTGAGATATCGGAGGAAGTTGCACTTGAGGAGGAAGCTTCGGAGAATGAGGAAGAAGTAACGCCTGAGGAAGTATTGCTGGAGGCATCGGAAACAGAGGAATCTGATGATCTCAGGCTTGGCGAGTTGGATTTGGAAGGTATGGGAGATGATGATCTTTCTGATATCAAGGAAGAGGGTTCAGATGACGAGATGGAAGATGTGCTGAGCATGCTTGATGATGACGCAGATCTTGCAGAAATCAACGATATTCTGAAAAAGTCCGACAGTAAAGAGCCAATTCAGGATGAGATGATGGATCTGCTTAATCAAATGGCGGATGACGAGGCAGAGTTGGTAAACGCCGGTGTAAAAGATATTGTAGAAGACGACGGTGTGCCTCTTCCTGAAATGCCAGTTGCACGGAAGAAAGATGCAGAGGCTGAGGAAGCGGAGAATAAGGAGTCTGCAAAAGAGAAGAAAAAGAAGAAGGAAGAGAAGGAACCAGGAACGGTTGGAAAATTCCTGAATATGCTGACCGAGGATCTTCCCGGACCGACAGAAGAAGAATATGCTGCTGAGGACGAGGCAAGGGCAGCAAAGAAACAGGAAGAGAAGGAAAAGAAAGAACAAGATAAGATTGCCAAGGACGAGGAAAAGAAGGCAAAGGCAGAAGAAAAGGCGGCGGCAAAGAAAGCAAAAGCAGATGCGGCGGCAGCCAAGAAGAAGGAAAAAGAAGCGGCGAAAGCGGAAAAGGCAGCGGCAAAGAAAGCAAAGCAGGAGGCAGAGGCAGCCAAGCGGGCAAAGCGTATTCCGCCTAAGAAAATTGCGGCAGTGGCTGTATTTGGTGCTTCTGTGTTTGGGGCAGTCTTTGTGTCTACAACAGTCCTTTCCAATCAGGGATATATCAATGTTGCGAGAAGAGCGTTCTACGATGGTGATTATAAGAGTGTGTATCTTTCCACTTATGGAATGGAGTTGAATGACTCAGACGGTTTGATTCAGGCAAGAAGTGAAGTTATCTTAAAAATGCAATGTTGGTGTAATTCGTATCAGAATAATTTAAAGCTCAATCGGGAACGGGAAGCTTTGGACGCTTTGCTTCACGGTATTGAGGCGTATGATAATATCAATGCCGAGGCGGAGCAATACGGAGTGTTGAGTGAAGTTGACAGCATCAAGAATACCATTTTGAATGAATTGGAAACAAAATACGGACTGAACGAAGAGCAGGCAAGAGATTTGCTGCGTTATGATGATGCGCTTGCCTATACGATGGCGCTGAATGACATTATAACGAAACAGTAAAAGTGTGTGGGATTGCGCGGCGGCGTGATCCCACTTTTCATGCTATAGGAAATTGCGACAGCGAAACGCATTGAAACAAAAAGCGAAGCTTTTTGCAATCGAGCGTGCTGACGCTCGATTTTTTGATTATGAAAGGCTGGGAAAACGATGGTAGCAGTGATTGATTATGATGCGGGAAATATTAAGAGTGTTGAGAAGGCATTGTCCGCACTTGGTGAGCCTGTTGTGATTACACGGGACCGTGATGCGATATGGAAGGCTGACAGGATTATTCTGCCGGGAGTCGGTGCTTTTGGGGATGCGATGGAAAAGCTGCATACTTATGGACTGGTTGATGTGATCAAAGAAGTTGTCAAAAAGAATACGCCATTTCTAGGCATTTGCTTAGGACTTCAACTTTTGTTTGAGACAAGCGAGGAATCGCCTGATGTTGAGGGGCTTGGTGTTTTGAAAGGAAAGATTGTCAGAATACCAAATAAAGAAGGGTTAAAGGTTCCTCAGATTGGCTGGAATTCGCTTCGCTTTCCAAATAAGGGCAGACTGTTTCAAGGGATAGCGGAGGAGGCGTATGTGTACTTTGTGCATTCTTATTATTTGCAGGCGCAAGAGCCGGAAATTGTGACAGCAACAACGGAGTATGCGGCGCATATTCATGCCTCAGTTGAACAAGGAAATGTGTTTGCGTGTCAGTTTCACCCGGAAAAAAGTTCTGATGTGGGGTTGCGGATTTTGAAAAATTTCTTGATGGTATAGTTGAGATAGGAGTAGGTTAATCATGATTACAAAGAGAATTATTCCCTGTCTGGATATCAATAACGGACGGGTTGTAAAAGGTGTCAATTTTGTCAATCTGGTTGATGCGGGTGATCCTGTGGAGATTGCAGCGGCATATGACAAGGCGG
>JAAVAF010000137.1 GCA_014804225.1 Lachnospiraceae bacterium | reverse complement strand
TTCTGGATTTCGTAAGCGGCATCCGCCATAGCGCGCTTGGTATCTGCCTCCATCTGCAGCTCTGACTTTTTGATTGCAAGTTCGTTTTGCTTTTTCGCAATTTCTGTCTGCGCTGCAACCGCCGCGTCATTCGAATCTTTATCCGCTGCCGCCTGCGCAACCTTGATATCTCTCTCACTCTCGGCTCTTGCGATTGCTGCCGCTTTCTTAATCTTGACAATATTGTCAATACCCAAATTCTCGATGACATCATTGCCATCTACGAAATTTTGTACATTAAAGCTGATAACGTCAAGTCCCATTGCAGCAAGGTCGGGTTCCGCATTTTCCTTTACCAGTTCCGCAAACTTCTGACGATCCGAAACCATTTCTTCAAGACGCATACGTCCCACAATCTCACGCACATTACCTTCCAGCACCTCACGTGCCACGCTTGCTATGTACTCTGTATTCTTATTCAGAAAGTTTTCAGCAGCAAGCCGTAATTTGTCCGGCTGATTACTGATTTTAATATTGACCGTCGCGTCCACATTGATGTTGATGTAATCCGCTGTCGGAACTGCATTACTCGTCTTTACATCAATCGGGATTAGACGAAGGTTCAACTTATCAAGCCGCTCAAAAAACGGAATACGAATGCTCGCCTTTCCGATAACAACCTTTGATTTTGTCTTGATACCTGAAATAATAAATGCCATATCTGGTGGTGCTTTCACATATCCCATGCATAACAATACAATGAGCAATATCACAACAATAATTCCTACAATCAATCCAAGCATTCCTTTCATTTTTACCTCCATTTGCTTTTGTTCCATTTGTTACCAAACGTCAGCGCACTTCGTGTGCCTCCTTATTGACGGAAAAGCCAAGCGTCCAAAACTGAAACACTTGGCTTTGTACTTACAAAACAGTATATCATATTACTGCCTGTCTGTCACTTGATTATTTTAAAATTCCTATTTCCATATCATGAGAAAAGATGTCCCTCTTACGCACCAAAATCGAAATGTTGTCCTACCTTCTTTTCCATCTCGCTTAATACGCGCTCGTTCTTTTCCATATATGTATAATCGCCGTCTTCGATCTTTTGCAAAAGTTCATCAATAGAATCTGCCTCAAAGACGACTTCTTCACGCTCTTTGCTTTCCTTGCTCTTCTTACTTTCTGTTCGCTTCTCCTCAAGTTTTTCCTGCTGCTTTTTCTTTTGCGCCTTCTTCTCTTCTGCTTTCTTGGCTGCCTTCTTTGCAGCACGTTTCTGCTCAAGCTTCTTGTTCTGTGTCTGGAAGCTCTTATCCATTGTTGCAAAGAATGACGCAGCGCCGTTGTCGTTCACCTTCACGCCGTAGCTTGTTACGTTCATGCCCATCTTTGCAAGCCGTTCTTTGAGCTGTGTCACACCGCTTGCTGCATTTGCGATAACGCTCTCATACTGCTTGCGGTATTTCTCATCCGTTGCCATACGCTCAATCTTTTCCTCGTCAATCAGCACAACCATCTTATTAGCATTTCCGTACTTTGCCGCATTCGCTTTGGCATATTCCTTCTGGTCTGCGCTTACGAGAATAAAGTCCATATTGCCATATTTTCTCTTTAATTCTTCATAATACTTTGCGGCCTTTTCGCTCAGCATCGGATTTCCGACCGTTCTGCCGCTTACCTTTACTTTCTTTTCGCCATCACTTTTTTCTGTTTCAACAGTTTCTACCTTTTTTTCTTCTTCTGTCGTTTTTTTGCTTGATGCATTTTGGTACACCGCCATGCTTTCCGCATAATTGCTCATTGTATTAGATACTGTACTCATCGCTATTCCTCCTTGATTTTGAATATGCCGTTACTCGGCGTGGCAAAATCCGTTTCGCCATTCATTGTTTTCATGTTCTATTTTTTATATCGACATAAAACACTGCTTTCTTTATAGGATTCACGTTGTTCTTTATCAATATTATGCCTGACAATCAATCATAACGCCTTCACTTCGAATAACCATTTCAGGGGATGCCGTTGACTCAACGGGAATCTCCGCACCGCCTAACTCTAGCGTAACACTCTGTCCGTTCACACCGTTATCCGATACAATGCTTGACGCACCGGAAGCATTGGCTTCCTTTTCGCGCTGAAGCTTATTAAATATCGCTTTTAGATATTTCAGATCCGCCTCCATAATTGCTTTCAGCTCTTCATTGCGATGTTTCTTTTTCATCGCCTCCAAATCTTCCGGATCCATATCCTCCGAAAATGCCGACAAAAGCTCCTCCGAAAGTTCGTCAAGTCCGCTCTCACTTGTAATCTCCTCAAGCAGCTTTTGCATTTCCTCCTGAATCGCCCGCTGCATTTTGCGCTGCATATCACGCTCTAGCTCTTTCATGACCTCCTGCACGACATCTTCACCGTAAGCCTCTGACCCTTCTATATACTCCTTTGAAAGATCCTCCTCCATATCTACCTGTTTTCCTTCGCACACTCCGCCTTTTTTGGCTGCTTCCTCCTCCTGAAGGTGTTTCATTTTCTTTTTTGCCACGCGTGCAATCTGCATCGCGTGCACAATCGCATGCTCCAAATCATAACGGTCAATCCCGTCATCATAGAGCTGCCTCTTCAACTGCGCCACCTTGGTTTTTGCCCCTGTCCACGCCATTCTTGCAGTACTGGAGGTCTTACTTTTTAAAATCTTTGCCGAAATCTGGCGCATATTATAATTTACTTTTTTCGTTTTTTTCTTAGCAGAACTTTTACTGCTTGAAAACCGTCCGACCACCTTTCCGTTCGCATCCTTTATCGTATGAGTATAACGATTGCTACTTGTAATTCCCATTCCTAACCCCGGCATCATACCGACATCACCTCTCAATCCGTTGAATCGCTTACGCCTTTACGTCAATCGGCGTATAATTTTCTATCAGGGACTCATCCATGAGTTCCTGCTGCTGCGTGGTTTCCGAAATAATCAGAACATCTTCCGCAGACGCTAAATCTTCCGTAGAAAGCTCTTCCTCAAGGAGTTCTTCCTCAAGAAGTTCTCTCACGAAGACTTCCTCTTCCATCTGTTCCTCGACAAGCTGCTCATCAAGCGCTTCCAATTTTTCAATCGCTTCCTCAAGCAACTCCGTAAGCAGACCACCCTCGTCCTCGATACCAAGTGCTTCCTCGATTTGCTCGAGTCTTCTTTCTTCCGGCGTCTTTGGTTTTTGCTTTTCAGCTGCCTTTGCAATCTGCTTTCCGCGCTCTTCGGCTTCGTCCATGGTATGCATCATCTGCTCCTGATTGTACTGCTGCTTTACCGCCATAATCTGAGCATCATAGTTGTTGAATAGCTCTAATTTCTGCTCAATCTGGTCAAGCGTTTCACACTTCATATTTTTCAAGCCTGCTTTTTGCTCTTCAAAAAAGTCAACCTGAGATTGCATATTCTGCTGCCGTTCCAGTTTTTGCTGTGTACTTTTTAATCCTTTCCCCATCCCCTGTGAAAAAATGGATAGATTTTTAACGGAAATATTCATCCTTACCACACCCCTCTATAATTTATTTACCGTTTAACAATATTTGGTTTGCGTTCTATTTACAAGTGTAAATTATTAAGTTCTTAATTTTGGGCAGCACATTGTCCGCCCCTTATTTTATTAAATTATATATTTTAAGAAGATCTCCGCAAGTCGGTTTTCGATGGTGTCCGCCGACAGATAGAACAAATCGTCCGGATCTCCTTTACCCGCTACATCCACCATCACGGCATCACCACAGCCGCCAAAACCCGGAAGCTTCATCACAGTGCCGAAAGAAACATACACATATTCGTCCGAAACCTGTTCCTCCCGCAAAAAACGTTCAAAGCCTTCCGCATCGATATAGAGCTTTTTGCCTTCCACGCGAAACGCATCGTTTACAGCCGCCGTATCACAGGCAATTTGCCTCATATCCTCACCGTAAACGTAAATTTCCTCAAGAATCGTATATCGAGAATAGGATGTCATCGCAATTCCCACGGACAGCAGCAAAACACTTGTCAAAGCCAAAACGATTCCTACGCGTTTTTGCAAAATAACCTTGTTTCTATCCGCTTTTCCCGCGCCGATATACTGTATTCTTTCCTTTAACACCCGAAAATCATTTCGGTCTATAAAGGATGCTACCGCAATATTTGTGTTTTGACAAAAATGCTCCGCCAATCCGATAAGAACACAGCCATATGCATGTTTTGTGATACCTGTATCGGCAATCGTGTATTCGTCACAGGCATGTTCAATGTCTTCTTTCAGCATTCTCTCGCACAGATAGATCATCGGATTAATCCACCATAAATAGGTAAGAAAACGAAACAAAGTAAGCAGTACAATATGCCCCAAGTTGATATGCGCCAACTCATGACGGATAACGACATCCCTGCTTTTTTGATCCAGACGCTCCCATACATCTCTTGGTACCACAATATAGGGTCTTATGATTCCGCCGGAAAAAGGGCTTGCGTCAATATCCGTAACATAAATTTTTGCCCTTCCGGTTATGACACTTGTGTCATAAATCTGAGGCATTCTTTTCAAAGTACGACGAAATCGAATATTTTTAATGATAAAAACCATAATCAACGCAAACATAACGCCAAAATAAAGGTATCCATACCACGCCTTTGTATACTTTGCTAGATATGCCGTGACATAAACAAAATACCGTTGATAAAAAAGCTTACTCATTCCCATAAACGCCATCGGGACAAGCAGTATCCACAAATAGCAACAAAGAATCGCTCTCTTTTTTCGAAGTACCCTGTGTATCAAAAGGAGTACGGGAATCAGGCATAATCCGCAAAGCAGCGTCTTCATACATTTTGAAAAGCAATATATTGAAGTAAATTCCGCCATGCCTTTTAACATTCTTAAAATATTATCGCTCATCCGAACTACTTTTCCTCCTCAAGCTGTGCAACAAGACTTTTCAGCGCACTCAATTCCTCTTTTGAGATCTCTGTAGATTTCAAAAAACTTGCCACGGCAAGCGACGCGTTTCCGCCAAAGTAATTGTTCACAAAACGTTCGCTCTTAAGACTTAGGCACTCCTCCTTGCTCTTTATGGGATAATAATGATATATTCTCGCATCATGCGCATCAATCTCATACGCAATGATTTGTTTACCAAGGAGTCTGTTGATCATCACCCTAATCGTATTTTTATTGATATTAAGAACCCCTTTCAAAGCCTCGATGATTTCTGCTGCTGTCATCGTGCCCTGACGCTCCCACAAAACTTCCATGATCAGCCACTCATTCTCGCTGGGTGTCCGTTCCTCCACTCTGTTCTCCTCCTGTTTTGCTTTCGCGTGAGAGTATCCTTATGTAATCTATATCGGTTTACATTCGTAAATGATTAACCCTCATCGCAATTATTTTATCTTACTTTTTATACCCTATTGTATCACATCTTCTCCACTATATTCTGACCGCACCGACCGCTCGGATATTCATCGGATATACATTCTCGCTGCCCACATATTTCGCGATATACTCCACATAATTGTCCGCCTCTGCAAGTGGTACCAGACATGCAATAACGCCTGCAAAACCGCCGCCGTGTACGCGGCATACGCCATCGCCAATCTTATTCAGAAACAGCTCTGTCAGCGCAAGCACAAGAGTAATCTTCTGCTCCTTACAGTTTTGCAATGAGTAGCAGTTCTGCAAAAGCTCCCATGACGAGGTTCCCGATTCCTGAATCAGGTGCAGGATTTTCGCGGTATCTTCTTTTTCGATTGCCTTCGCCATCTCACCGACGCGCCTGTCCTCCTCAAAGAAATGAATTGACCGCAAAACAGCTCTGTCATTTGGAATTTTATCGACATTTTCAAGAAGTTTCTCTAAGCTTGTTTCGCAAAGGCGATTTGCTCCAAGCGCTTTTGCCGCCTCCATCATCTCATTTGGAATGCTTGAATACTCGTCGCTCAAATCAGCGTGTCCCTTACCTGTATTTACAATAACAAGACGATATCCCTTGCTTTGGAAAGAGAATTCAAGCGGCTGATACTCCGGCTGGCTGCCGTTTGCAAAAGAAAACAGCACAGGTCCGCCGACCGCACACGCCATCTGATCCATCATTCCCGACGCCTTGTTCCAAAAGACATTTTCAGCATACTGTCCCATTCTCGCATAATCGGACACACTCATCGTTTCATCGTTAAAGAGATGATTGATGATCGTGCAGACCAACATTTCAAATGAAGCAGACGAACTGACACCTGCCGCCGCAATCACATTTGTCGACACATACGCGTCAAAACCGCCTGTCTGAAATCCAAATTTTTTCGCCGCCTCTATCATTCCTGCAACAAGCGACGGTGTCCCGACTACCTTGGGCACACTTTCAATCTTTGTAATGTCAACCACGATTTCCTCGTCATAACCTTCGCTTGTGATATGTATGACACTGGTGTCATTTTTTGCTGCGGCACCGATGGTATCAAGGTCAATGCTTCCCGCAATCACTCTTCCGCCGTTGTGATCCGTATGATTTCCGATAATCTCCGTTCTTCCGGGCGAAGTAAAAAATGCAGCCTCATCATGTCCGTATTTGTTTTTAAAATTGTCTGCAAGCGCCCGAAAACGCTCTGCACTTTGTACGCTCTCTCCATAAATTTTTTCCAGTCTTTCGCTTGTCGGGATATTCATTTTGCCATTCCTCCTATAAAACAATTTATTATCCTCTATTATACATGCAGGAACCGTTTTTGACAATAAAAAAAGTCCCCGCAATAACGCGCGAGGACTTCTTTGGTAATACTATGTTTTACACTTTTACATCAATATTGCTGCCAATCGCCGCCGTCGGCTTCCCGGAAACGGGATCTGATACGGGAGCCGCTGTTTCCGCTTCGTCTGTTATTGCTGCTATGGCTCCCCCTTCTGCTGCGGACATGGTTCCTGTTTCGTCGTTTTCGATGCCGGCAACCTGTGTGTTGTCCTTGTCTTCTTCCTTCGCATCTGAACCGTCTTCTCTTTCCGTATTGACGTCTCTCAGCTTTTCGTTTGCCTCAGCAAGTGTTGATGCCTGCGATGCAGTCGCTGCCTGTGCCTTATCCTCCATGCTTTCCACAGCATCCCACTTACTGCTGATTGCAGCGCTGTCGTTTGACGTTCTATGGGAACTACCGCCGTCACGCGCAATTTCCGACCGTTTAATCCTAGCGCCGTTCTCCATTTCCTTTGCAGTGCTGCCATACACGTCTGCCTGCTTCATAGAGCTATCCGCCGATATCATCGCCTCCATGCTCTTTTGTGACAGACCTGTCACATTTTGTTCCTTAGACTTTTTAGGCTCGCTCTTATGCCGCTTTTCCTCTTGTGCCTTTTTGCGCTCCTCCATCTGATGCTGCCGAAGCTGCATATTCAGGTCGCTGATCTGCTTTTGGATTTCCTGACGCTTTTTCATTTTGGTTTCGGAATCCATATCCTTATTTTGCGCAAGTTCCTGTAGCTGCTTCTGCGCATCCGCAATCTGCTTTTGCAGACTTTTGCTGTACGAATCCGTACCCTGCTGACTCATGGAGATTGCACTTGTGCCCGCGCCCGCGTTTGCATTACTCCCGATACCGCCTATTGTCATAGCCATTCCTCCTTCCTGCTATTTTCATAACGTTTTTTGATGCCATGCTTTTTTTATTAAAAAGAATGATATACGCCGCCGCGATTTTCTATAACATAAAAAACAATTCGCATCTGTATAAAGTTTCGGAATACCATGACTAAAACTGAACGGATTTGTTGTGAAGCGGACATTTTCTGTTGTCAATCTATTTTACAAGCATTACACTGAGCTTAAACACACCGTCAGCGCGCTCCACAAGCATATCGCCGCAATATTTTCTCGCCACGCTCTGAATGTTTAACAAACCATATCCATGACCATTTGCATCCTCTTCGTCCGATTTTTCGTTCTCCCACAAACTGTTTTCCATCTCGATCATGTAAATATCATTTTTAACATAAGAATAAAGTTTTATCTGTGCCTGTCCTCCCTTATCCGCTGCATATTTCGCGGCTCTTATCGCATTATCCAGCGCATTGTTTAATATGACACTCATGTCAAAAGCATTGATATTGTCGCTGTCGGGATAATGAAAATCACATTCGAACGATATCCCTTTCTCCAACGCCTCCTGTCTGCGCTCCGAGAGTATCACATCTGTCACGGGATTACCGCTTTTCATCTCAAAATCAGATGACCACAGCTTTTGCTTTAGCTCTTTCATATACTCGCCCGCCGTTTTGTCCGCTCCCGTTTCATACAACGCCTCCAAGGTTGTGATATGATTCCCCATATCATGCCGCAATCCACGAATATCAGCATAGAGCCGCTCCACCCTGCCGATATGATGCTTCATACTTTCAATCTGACCGTTTAGCAACTCCTTTTGCCTTGCTTCCTCCTGTTTTTCCTTGATGTTTTGATACAACATGATCAGCACGATAATCGTAATCAGGGATATCACATAGTAGCACAAACACATCAGATTAAACTGCGTTGAGATTTCCGACAGATCATAGCCCGTATCCGCTTTGTAGTTATCGTCATAATACTTCATCATGGCATAACCGATCAATCCCGACAGGGAGGGCAAAAGCATCAGCACAAATTCGTTCCGGTTCATATCCTCATCACTGTATTTATACACTTTTCCTATAAACCACGAAACAACAAGCAACAGCGCCAAATCGACAATTCTATTCAACACGACACTGAACAAAAACAGTTTAAATTGCAATGCCATACTTTCACTAAAATGTAGTACTTTCACGCCTATCTTATGAATCCATATATACAGACAATTGCCGCTTGCTACTGTAAGCCACCGCACACTAAAAAATGTAATTGCAAGAAAAATTTTCTGCCGAATGCGTTTTTGATCCAAAACACACAAAACCATAAGCCCTGTAAGAATGCATAGACTATATACTAAAAAATTGTTAAACACCACAGGAACAACCCACAAAAACAGTAACATGGCAGAAAAAGCTGCCCCTGCCGCCAGAGCGTGCTTTTTGTGTTTCACAAAAGGCATACAGAAATAGGAAAACGCTACTCCAAAAATAACAGCGATAAAAAACACGTCTATTTCGCTTACAAGTTCATAAAGACTTTCCCAATCCGTCATGCACCTTCCTCCTATCCCTTAGACATTTTTCTGAATTCACGCTTCATATATGCCATATGCTCTTTCACAAATCCCGCATAATTTTGTTTTGCCATCATCACCTGACCGTTTTGCAAATATATGACACTTCTGTCATATTTTATAACATATTTCAGATTGACAAGGTATGCCCTGTGCGGTCTGTAAAAGTCCTCTCCAAGCTCATCCGCAAGACTTTTCAGCTTTCCGTAATACTCAATGTTTTCCGTGGTTGTATGAAGCACTACCTTTCGGTTAAACACCTCGGCATAGACAATATCGGCTGCTTTTACGGTCGTATGAACGCCGTTGCATTTTACGGTGATACGCCGCTCATTATGCACAGCTTCGTCTGTTTTTTCAATCCCTGTCCATTTCTGCCTGAGCTGCTCCGCCGCTTTTTGTAAAACCTCCTCAAACTTCTTGTCAGAAACAGGCTTCACCAGATAGTGAAACGCCCCCACATCAAAAGCATCAAACACATAATCGGCGTATGCCGTAATAAAGATTAGAATCGTTTTCCAACCGATACTCCGTAATCTCCGCGCCAACTCAATACCGTTCATGCAGTTCATTTGGATATCCAATAACAGAATATCCGGTGCCTGCTTAGGCTTTTGTTTTGCGACAGTCCAAAGTTCGTTGGCATCGTAAAAGCTTTTTATGGTTGCATTTTGATAGACTGTTTTTACTTTTTGCTCAAAAAAGCTGCATATTTTTTTATCATCATCACAAATTGCTATGTTCATACGCTCTCCTCACTTTTTTCCAACATTCATGTGTTTAATTTATGCACAGCTTAGCATTTCAAAATATATCCGTCAACTATATATTTCTATAAGAAATACATAAACTTCTCTTTAGCTGGTGTATATTCATTCATCACTCGAAAAATATATTAATCGGAACTTTTAGGATTTGTGCCAGCCCCCACAACTCAATGTCCGTAACAGTCCTCGTCTGATCCTCAATTCGCGAAATAGAACCACGGCAAATATAAATTGCCAAAACTTCAAGCTTATCAGATAATTCCTGCTGGCTCATTTTCATCGCTTTTCTGTACTGTTTTACCTTTTTTCCTATCATGTTTTTAACCTCTGTATCAATAATTCTTGCCATTTTTTATTCCTCCACCCCAAAATGTCTTGTCATAGGACAAAAATAATGATAGAATACTTTCTGTGATATTCTGTCTTGTCATAAGACAAATGCAAAATTATTTATATGGGCAGAGTCCGCAAAATATTTACAAAAAACGGAGGGTTTTAAGATGACCTTGAAAAATGTACTATGTATTGCTGCTCTTTCGGCAACAGTCGCACTGACAGGTATACCGCAGAGCACAACAGCTCTGGTATATGCTGAAGAAACACAAATTGCCAATCTTGATGAGATTTTACGGCAGATGTATGATCTTTATCAAAGTGGGAACTTCACTGCAATGTATGACCTTGATACAAGTGAAGCATTTTGCTTTTTCCAATTCATTCCTAATTTTATACTGTTAAAAAAAGCTACATTTATAATGACAATTTTACGTTAAATGTGTTAAACTTATATCAGATAGAACTTGCGTAGGAGGTATATCATGGAATACGTCATAAATTTTACATGGGATTGTGAAGCTAATGTATGGATTGCCACAAGCAATGACATTCCCGGTCTTGTATTAGAATCCGGTTCATTTGATGCATTGTTGGAGCGTACTCGATTTGCCGTTCCGGAATTACTCGCCTTAAATGCACCCAATATCCAGCCCTTTTCTCTGACATTCAAATCAGAACGGCATGAAAGGATATCTTATAATGGCTGAATATGAAAAGAAAGTACGAAAAATATTATCTCAAAATGGCTGTACTTTCCAACGTCACGGAAAAGGAGATCATGATATTTGGTATAGCCCTATCACAAATTGTCACATAACAGTTGATACGAAGATAAAATCAAGACATACTGCCAATGCAATATTAAAACAAAGTGGCATTAACTATAAATTCTAATGCTATCTTAAAAAGCGCAAAGTTTCATTTTTCAAACTTTACGCTTTTTATAATTCAATAAGGCGACTCGCAAAGCGTGTCGACGTTTGATGTCTTAAACAACAACTTTCCCCGCTACCACATTCTCATAATCTGCAAGATTCTTCTCTAAAAGCTTCGGCGTGTCAAGCCCATACGGACATCTTGATGCACACTGATTACAGTGAATGCACTCCTTAATTTTCGCCATATTTGCCTGCCACTCCTCGCCCAACCAGTTTGCCGAAGGCGAACGGCGCAACAGCTGCGAAATGCGGGCACAGTTATTAATCTGTATCCCCTTCGGACACGGCATACAATATCCGCATCCACGGCAAAAATCACCCGAAAGCTCCTTCAAATCCTTCTCATACACAGCCTTCATTTCCTCATCCATAACAGGCGTCTGATCCTGATACGACAAAAATTCCGCGAGCTCGGACTCCTTTTGTATGCCCCACAATGGCAAAACCGCTTCATGCTGACACGCAAACCAATAACAGAGCTTTGAATTGGTCAAAAGTCCTCCCGCAAGTCCTTTCATTCCAAGAAATCCCATGCCCGCCGCTTCACATTTCTTTGCCAAGGCAATTTCCTTTTCCGATGAAATATATGCAAATGGAAACTGCAAGGTTTCATATAACCCACTTGCAATCGCTTCCTCCGCCACATTCAAAAGATGTGCCGTGATTCCGATATGCTTTATCTTTCCTTCCTTCTTCGCCTGTAATGCCGCATCGTACACGCCGTCTTCCTCACCTGGTCGGAAACATTTTGGTGCACAATGAAGCTGATAAATATCAATATAATCCGTCTTTAAATTTTTTAGTGACGTTTCCAAATCGGCTTTGAGCTGCTCCCCTGTTTTTGCCGTCGTCTTAGTCGCAATATAATAACTGCTTCTGTCAATTCCCTCAAATGCTTTCCCTAACTTCTCCTCGCTGTCGCTGTAAGCGCGCGCCGTATCAAAAAAATCAATTCCACCGTCATACGCCATACGAATAATTTTTACAGCACTTTCCATAGTAACTCTCTGAATCGGCAATGCACCAAAACCATTTTTATTTACTACGATTCCTGTATTTCCCAACTTTACTTTAATCATGCCAATCCCCCATTCTTTCGCAATTATTTCATCGTTTCAAAGACCGCACGGACACCGTAAGTCATAGTATCAAAAGCATCTTGATAGTTATAAGCAGTATTCTTTGCAAGCATCTTACTAATCCCTGTGGTAATCATCCAAAGGCATTCGGCTGCTCTTTTGCTGTCTGTTTTGGCATTGACTTCACCCTGCGCCTTTCCTTTCTCTATAAGCAGCTCAAGCGCCTGTAAAAGTCCATTTTGAATGCCATTCTCCGTCATTTCATAGAGTGTCGTATAATACTGGAAGTAAGCATTATGCTCATAAATATACGTAAACGCAGCCGCAATCTTTTCCATAAACTCATCATAATACGAGGTGTTTTCTTTCACTGCCGCTCTTGCTTTTTCAATGAGTTCCTCATTGCATCTCTTTCCGACCATCAGATTAATCTCATTGATATCGCGAAACCGATTGTATATGACACGTCTGTCACAATTTAACTCTCTACACAATCTCGTTACGGTCAGTGCTTCCGCTCCCTCTTTGCAGCCAATGTTTACTGCCAGAGCAATAATGCGCTTGCTCATTTCGTCCTCAATCCGTTTTCCCTTTGAGAATGCCATATCAATAACCATGCCCCTTCCAAAGCCTGCGAGTTTGGGCTGTATCGCACAACCTTTTACCTCATTTGTAACTGTTGTCACCAACTACCTTAATCTAAATATTATCAGCTATCTGGAAATATAGCAAGTGATAATTCCTTTCCGATTCTGCACAATGTAATCAGAAAATACGCTCCTACTACTGAATTGCATTTCCCGTATAAAGCTGATAATATTTCCCTTGCTCCGCAATCAACTCATCATGCGTTCCGCGCTCAATAATCCTTCCCTGTTCGAGCACCATAATACAATCACTGTTTCTAACCGTAGAAAGTCTGTGCGCGATCACAAAAGTGGTTCTGTCCTTCATCAGCTTATCCATGCCGTCCTGTACAATCTTCTCGGTACGCGTATCGATCGAACTGGTAGCCTCATCCAGAATGAGTGCCGGAGGATCTGCGATTGCTGCTCTTGCAATTGCAAGTAGCTGCCTTTGTCCCTGACTTAAATTGGCGCCGTCCCCCGTAAGCAACGTGTCATATCCCTGCGGAAGCCGCTCAATAAAACTGTGTGCATTCGCAAGCTTTGCTGCCTCAATGACCTCCTCGTCGGTCGCATCAAGCTTTCCGTATCTGATATTTTCCATGACAGTTTCCGTAAATAAATGTGTGTCCTGCAACACAATTCCAAGCGAACGTCTTAAATCCGCTTTCTTGATTTTATTGACATTGATACCAT
>JAAVAF010000136.1 GCA_014804225.1 Lachnospiraceae bacterium | reverse complement strand
TGCCACCAAGAGGTACAAAAACGGACTGCCTGTCTTAATTACGGATATGGCGATAAAAAGTCCGATTGCACGGGAGCCTGCATCGCCCATCATCAAGCAGCTTGGCGTGGCGTTATACCACAAATATCCCAAAATGCAGGAAACAAACAACAGTATGGTATATGCAAACTCAGGGGTAGTTCCTCTTGCATTCATAATAATATAGATGGTGCCAAGCGTGATTGAGGAAAGTGTACCGGATAAACCGTCAACACCATCTGCACAGTTTGTTACATTAATCGAACCCCACACAAGGATTACTGCCAACACGCCGTAAACTACGGGGTGAAAATGAATTGTCTGTCCTGTGAGGGAAATCAATACGTCACTTCCATTAAAGTTTACTACCGTAATTGCAGTCATAATTGCAATAACAAGGTCAAGCAGACCTTTTCTCAATTCACCCCAAGAAACCTTTGCACAGTCGTCAAGAAAGCCTGTCATCATAGCTGCCACCGTCAAAATCAAATAGATAATCATCTCTCTGTCGGCATTGCCAAAAAGCAGTACCGCTAACACGAAAACAAGGATAAACACAAATCCCGCACCGCGCGGCTTTCCGGCGGAAATAGCACCGTCATGGGCGTATGCTCTGCCGTGGTCACGCGGAAGTTTATTCATGCCTGTGCCTAACAGGAGACATGTGCCAAGATAGGAAAATACAACACCCAAAAATCCGATTATACTGTAATTTGAAACATTTAAATAATTATTGATCATTGATACAATCATGCTCCTTTCCAAGCACCAAACATTGGTACACTTCGCATACCACTTCATGAAACCTTACACCAAACATCTGTACGCTTCGTGTGCTGCTTTATTGAACCAAACGCGACACACTTCGAACTAAATGTTATGCAACGCTATGCGCTGAACTGGCTTGCATACAGGTTCGCGTAAAAACCGTTTTCCTTTTTCAGCAGTGTTTCGTGATCACCCTGCTCGATAATATTGCCGTCCTTCATAACAAGAATGATATCCGCCTCTCTGATCGTTGACAGACGGTGCGCCACGATAAAGCTTGTTCTCCCTTTCATCATGGTGTGAAATGCCTGTGAGATCCGAATCTCCGTACGCGTATCGATAGAGGACGTTGCCTCGTCCAAAATTAACATTGGCGGCAGACAAAGCATTACTCTTGTGATACACAAAAGCTGTTTCTGTCCCTGTGAAAGGCTTCCGCCGTCCTCGGTAATCACGGTGTCATAGCCCTTTGGCAGACGTTTGATAAAGCTATGGGCGTGCGCCGCCTTTGCCGCTGTCACAACTTCCTCATCTGTGGCGTCGGGCTTGCCCATCACGATATTTTCGCGGATTGTGCCAGCATGCAGCCATGTTTCCTGTAATACCATTCCGAAGCTGTCGCGCAGACTTTTTCTCGTCATATCTCTGATATCCGTTCCGTCAATTTTAATGCTTCCGTTATTAACATCATAGAACCGCATCAGCAAATTTATGACTGTCGTTTTTCCGCATCCGGTCGGTCCTACGATTGCTACACGCTGTCCCGGCTTTACCTCTAAGTTGAATTTGCGAATCAGTTTTTGTTCAGGATTATAGGAAAAGCTGACATTTTCCATTGTAATCTGCCCTTTTGGTGCAGATAAAACTGCCGCATCCTGTGCATCGGGAATTTGAGGCTCTTCCTTGATAAACTCAAACACTCTGCCCGCACAGGCAAGCGCAGTCTGAAGCTCTGTCACAACGCCCGAAATTTCGTTGAAAGGTTTTGTGTACTGATTTGCATAGCTTAAAAAGCTGGTAAGCTGTCCAACACTGATGCGTCCTTTGATAGCAAGAAACGCGCCCAAAATTCCGACGCCCGCATAGACAAGACTGTTTACAAAGCGTGTACATGGATTGGTCAGTGAGGAGAAAAAAATTGCCTTTACGCTCGCCTTTTCCAACCTGTGATTAATCTCATCAAACTGTTCAATCACTTTGTCCTCGTGACTGAATGCTTTTACGACTTTTTCGTTTCCAATCATTTCGTCGATCAGCGCGGTTTGCTCGCCTCTTGTTTCCGATTGAAGCTTTGACATATTAAAGGTACGCTTTGCGATAAAGCCCGCGATAAAAAATGACAGTGGTGTCAGAATTACCACGACGATTGTCGTCGAAACATTGATGGAAAGCATAAAGAGCAGTGTGCCTATAATGGTGACAACGCCTGTAAAAAGCTGTGTAAATCCCATAAGAAGACCGTCCGAAAACTGATCCACATCTGCTATAATACGGCTTACAATATCGCCGTGTGAATGTCCGTCGATATATTTGAGTGGTAAAATTTCGAGTTTTTTAAACGCTTCGTCACGTACATCGCGAACGACCTGATAGGCAATTTTGTTGTTGCAGGCGTTCATAACCCACTGCACGACTGCGGTGAGAATAATGATGACTGCCATTTCCTTTAGGATTTCCAAAAGTCCGGCAAAATCTACTGCTCCCGCTCCCAAGATGCAGTCAACTGCCCTACCTGTTAGAATTGGTATATATAATGTAAGTATGACGGAAATCGCAGCTAATACTATGGAACACAACAGGAAAAATTTGTATTTTCCGATATGGTTCAGTACCTTTTTTAGAATTCCTTTATTTTGGTTTTTCATGCCTGTAAACAGTGCTCCTTTCTACGAAATATTTTCGTTTTTCTCTTTTGGAAATTGAGAGTAGTATATTTCCTGATAAATTTCGTTTTCCGCAAGCAACTGATCGTGTGTGCCGATACCCGCCATCTTTCCGTCGTCCATCACGATAATCTTATCTGCGTACTGTATGGAAGAGGCACGCTGCGAAACGATTATGACGCTTATGTCACTTTTCATTCCTTTGATTGCCTGTCTTAATTTTGCGTCTGTGGCAAAGTCAAGCGCCGAGGCGCTGTCATCTAAAATTAATATCTGCGGATTTTTTACAATGGCACGCGCGATTGTTAAACGTTGCTTTTGTCCGCCTGAAAGATTCTTTCCGCCTTGTGCTATCGGGAAGTCTAATCTGCCTTCTTTTGTATCCACAAATTCTTTTGCTTGTGAAATTTCGAGTGCTTTCTCTAAGTCCTCTGTTGTGGCATTTTCATTTCCCCACAGAAGATTTTCCTTTATTGTTCCCTTGAATAAGACTGCCTTTTGCGGTACGATACCGACTTTTTCACGCAGCGCGGAAATCTCGTAGTCTTTCACATTAAAGCCGTCTATCATCACGCGCCCTTTTGTCGCGTCATAAAAGCGTGGAATAAGATTTACCACAGAAGTTTTTCCAGAGCCTGTACCGCCAATGATGCCGATGGTTTCGCCCTTTTGCACGGTAAAGTCGATATCCGTAAGCGATTCATCACCGCCTCCGCTGTACGTAAGGCTTACATGATCAAAGATAATTGCCGCATTCTTTTCTGCGTTTTCGCCATTTATGACACTTGTGTCATCTTTTCCCAAGGTACCGTCACGCATACTTGACGTTTTAGCAAAAATGCTTTCCACACGCTTTGCACAGGCAAGCGCTTTCGTAAGCTGGATAATGAGGTTTGCCATTTTTACAAGCTCAACGAGAATTTGCGACATATAGTTTACGAGAGCGACTACCTCGCCCTGTGTGATAATTCCGTTGTCTACGCGGATTGCGCCTGTCCATAAAAGGACTACAAGCGCGATGTTTACAATGATATATGTGACGGGGTTCATTGCCGCCGATATTTTTCCCACGAATACTTGTGTATTTAGGAGTAGTTCGTTTTCCTGCTCGAACTCGGCGATTTCCGATTCTTCGTTACAGAATGCCCTGATTACGCGTGCGCCCGCAAGATTTTCACGTGTTCTGCCAAGTATTTTGTCCAATGCTGCCTGTACTTTTTTGTAGAGCGGCATGCTGACAATCATAATGCCGAATACAACGATAGAAAGCAACGGAATAGCCACAACGAAAATAAGCGCGGCTTTTACGTCTACGGTGAACGCCATAATCATTGCGCCGAATACTATAAATGGAGAACGTAGTAATAATCGAAGTGTGAGGTTTACGCCATTTTGAAGCTGGTTTACGTCGCTTGTCATACGCGTGATAAGCGTATTTGTACCGATAGTATCAAGCTCTGTGTAGGACAGGCTTTGAATATGCGAAAACAATGCAGACCGAAGCTTTGTCGCAAATCCGACTGCCGCCTTTGCACTGAAATACTGTGCTGTGACTGCACTGATTAATCCGACTGCCGCTAAAAGTACAAGGATTAATCCCATTTTTATAATGTGCGGCGTATCATTGTCTGCGATACCGCGGTCAATAATGGATGCCATGACAAGCGGTACCATCAGCTCAAAGGACGCCTCGAGCATTTTAAATAAAGGGGCGAGGATACTTTCCTTTTTGTAATCTTTTATGTACTTTAACAGACTTTTCATGAGAATCCTCCATTTTCAATTCAGTATTTCATATGTATATCGTGTCTTGTCCACTAGATTATTCCTATAGCATTCCCATATGCAGAATTCGGGTAAAAGGTTCTAATAATATTTTATGCAAATTGACCGGCAAATAATAATCTTTTATTTGCAAATTATATGGTTTCAAGCGAAAAATGCTTCTCCAGTCGCATTTTGCAAACATTGACAATGCGTTAGTTCGTAACTTATTTACTATTCGAATATTTTTTAGTATACACAAATTACTAGCAAAATACAACTTATCTTCCGGCAGATCATATGACTTTATTTTCGACACCTTTCTACGTTTCTTGTACGTCATATTTTCCTGTTATTTCAAGGGTGTTTCCGTCAGGATCAATAACATTAAAATACCAATATGGCATATGCACATTGACATACATTAACTCCGACACTTCCCCTATGTTTAATGCCTTTACGCGTTCATACTCGTTTTTTAGATCATCTACTTCAAAGTTAAAGACAACAAGATTATTTTTCGGCGCGCCTGTATCCTTGTAGAAATCGTCAATGTAAGCTTGATTAAATCTTTCGCTTGGCTCTTTGCCTATTATCTTGGCATCATATGCTTTGTTATATAATGCAATTTTATTGGGGAACTGCACCCATCTGTCGTCATTTGCTTTTATGGGGTCCTCGTTCAGCAATTTTTTGTAAAAATCTATGGATTTCTTTATATCACTTACAAAAATGTAGGTTGTTCCAAGTATCATAATAATTTTTCTTCCTTTGATAAAAATAGCATATTTCCGTCATCGCAAAAATATATCATTTCACGTTTCTTTGAAAAGATTTCTTGATTCTATAATCTGCACAATATTTGCTTTAGTATTCGAATTTTAGTTTATTAACTTACTGTTGCAACGCTTTTATTTGGGCTTGAAGTGCAGCAATCGTAGCAGCGCTTTCCTTTAGTGCCGCATCTTTCTCTGCAAGCGCAATCGCACTCTCCGCTAATGCCACATCCTTTTCTGCGAGTGCAGTATCTTTCTCTGCAAGCGCAGCATCCCTTCTCTTAAGCATATTTTGATAGGTTCGCAGAATGCGTTCTCCCTCTTCGCGCATCTCGCACAAATACCGAACTTCATCATTTTGATTCATTTTATAAACGGTTTCACAAGCCTCTTCAAAAACATTATCATTTTGTGCCAACATCTTTATATCCTCCCATGTTTTTGCTTTGAAGAGCTTCGCCCAATAGTCAATTTTATAGGCTTTATCCTCTTCGGTTGCAAGTTCTATCTGATTTAAGTCTAGCACATTTAGAGTAAAGTTGTCATTATAAATATAATGCTTTTTGATGTTCATCATTTTGTTTGTTGCATAAAATTCAGGGTAATCGGGAAATGGAGAGAAATCTAGAATGCCGATGTGATAGGCGGGCTTAACTTTTGAATAATCATCACCGCTTTCAAGGTTTTGGAAGATACTGCAAAGATAGGATAGGGAACGATTCGTCCAAAAATCCTGTTTTGCGACCTGCATTTCGAGATTTATGATTGTTTCATCGTTGAGTAAGACTTTGACATCACGAACGAAGGTTTTGCTATCATATCCTTTACCAAGTTCAATCGGATTTAAAATAACCGTAGATTTGATTTTTTCGGGAGGCAGATGAAGTAAGGAACAGATTAGTCCTTTTAAAACTTTTTTGTTTTCCTGTAGGACGGCTCGGAACATGTAGTCGTTCATAAGTGTGTAATCGATTTTACCGGTAGCGTTTTGAAATGTGTTTTCTTGAGTGTTGTTCATTGAATAGTCCTTTCTTTTGTGAATTGAATTGATTTTTTAGATGTTAAGATTTGAATATATGAATATTTGATATCCGCAGTGCAAATTGGGAAAATCTTTGATTTTCCCAATTCACGGGCTTCGCCCTATCAAAATATGATTTAACAAATTCGTCTGCAAGCAGCCGATTTGCCAAATCATATTTTGGCACTGCTCATTGCTTTCGTGCAGATTATATCATTTGTAATTTATGAAAACAAGTACGATTTTTGACATTTGAGAGATATTTTTTATAATTTTATCCACAAAATGTCCTATGGACTTTTTCAGTTATACACATTTTAATATAAAACAACTTTACATTATGATTATGACAAACAAGCTTTGTTAATTATTCCAAAACACACGATCAATCTTCTCCTAAGCGGTTAAAAATATCAAAAATTTTGGCTTTTATCTTCTCATCAGCAAACGGAAGCGCCTCAAAATCGCACCGTGCTTTTTCCTGCATTCCCATACGTTTTTCAATAAAAGGATACACAATCATGCTATCACTGTTTATCAAACGATAGTAATTGATCTGCATATCCTGTTCAATCCTGATCAGGATTTCTTCATAGGTCGCTGTTGCTTCATAATATTCCATAATGAGCGGCAGTAGGTGAAGAAAGACTGATTTGTGCTGTTTTATTCTTTCTTTCAACCCTTTTTCAAGATTTTTGATGTCAATCCAATATCTTGATATAATTGTCATATCTCTTGCGCTTTGCTTTTTGTTTCTCACTACGAAAAGTGATTTAAAAGTATGATTCTTTTGCTCTTTCTTTGGCACAGCATAACCCGAAAAGTCCTCCGAAAGCTCAAAAATATGTGTATACACAGACTTATCCGTTCTTGCCCAGACAATCCGATTTCCCGGCGTGATCCTTGGCACAAAATCAAAATTCCAGCCCCATCGAAAGGTTGCATACGCATCATTTATTTTAAAAAGAGAGAGAACTTTTCTTCTTCCGTCTGCATATTCCGACGCCCAAATATAGTCATCGATTTGCTTCATTTGCAATTTTTCTTCAATGAGTGGTGTAAGATTTTCTCTAATCAACAATTTCCAGCCCTCCGCTGAAAGATCCAGCGATTTGGGCTCAATTCCCGGTTTGGTATTATTTACGAGAAATCTTTGATATTTTTCTAACAATGTCATTTCTTTTATGAACAACCTGACCTTTCCATTCGTATGATAACCCTCTTTTTTCATAAAAATAGCGTGTGCCAGCGCACACGCATTAAGAGAATGCTACGCATTCTCCCTAAATGATTTACACTGGCGCAAATTTCCTATAGGATAAAAAAATATAGCCTTTTCACTACTATATATTTGGTGATTAAAAATCGCCAAATATATAGTCCCTCCAAGGGATGCGCACTCGCACGAATATGTAGATGTCGCAAAGCGACCATGCTCGGCGCAGATGGCGATAATTAATCGCCATCTATATAAATATAGCAGAAAAAGACTATATTCTCAATCCAAATTGTTATTCCATATCAAAACCCTTTTACGCGACAACACCACATGGTTACTGATATACGACGGCAAAAACCGCCTGTGGAATTTTGGTTAAAAAAGTGACAGTTGTGTCATCAAAATCCAAATCATCAAGAACTTCCACACTACCCCGTCCTGTGGAAATAATTTTGAATGTTCTTCCTGCCTCGATATATTCATCGGGCAGCGTAATCCGGTAAATCATCGGCTCAAGCGTTCGCGTCACGGAAACAATATCGTTCCTCTGCATACTCATCGAAAAGGTATACGCAAAAGTATTATCCCCAATCACCGTAGAAAATAACTCATAAACCGCTTTATCCGCATACAGTTTCTCCGCACTCAATTCCAGATAACCGTCGGAAGAACTGCTGAGCAATTCGCAAAATTCCGTATATTGATTTCCATTATAATCGTAATCCGTCTTGTCATCTACCCACGGGGTAAATGTATCATACGCGCAGTACACATTCGAAATGGTCGGATTGGTGCTGTTTTGAAAAAGGGGCACCATGTAAGAATGATCCAGCAAAAAATAAGCATTATTGTTGTTCTTCTGCGCAAATGCTTTTATGCTGTCAAGACTGCTATATGGTATCGTCCCAATATCAGTAACCATTTCCGCGTATCCCAAAATGCGAAAAGTCGGCGCATACGCAATTCCCGAAAAGCTGCTTTTATCTGCAATAAACGTGGTACTGCTCAATGTAACGTGCTTCAATTGCGTGAGCGACGCAAACGCATAAGTACCTACGGACGTGATTGTATTGTCGATGATGAGATGTTTGCAGGTGGATTTATGCCACGGACGCTGAGAAAGTGTCCGCTCATCATAATCCGGAATCGCCCCGTTTCCCGATACATGGATTGTGTCACCGGAAATCTGCACCTTGATATCCGTTCCACTCAGCACATAATTCCCATCACCAAGATTCAGCCACGTTTCACCTGCTGCCTTTACTGTAGAAACAGGCATCGCTCCGATGACAATAACGACTGCAAGTATCAGCGCTGTCCATTTATTCAACACATTTTTTGACATATACTGCCTCCTCCCTATGCTTCCTCATATTCCGATAAACAGCCATCCACAATACGCACAATGCGCTGTGCCGCCTTTGCCACTTTTAAGTCGTGGGTAATCATGACAATGGTGTTGCCCATCTGGTTCAACTTGCCAAAAAGTTTCAGCACCTCCTGTCCGCTGGCGCTGTCGAGCGCTCCGGTCGGCTCGTCGGCAAGGAGAATTGCCGGCTCCGAAGCCAACGCCCTTGCAATGGACACACGTTGTTTTTGACCACCTGAAAGTTCGTTCGGTCTGTGGTCAAGACGGTGGTCGATTCCCAAAAGCTTTACAATTTCACTGCATTGTTTTTTCGCCTCTCTGTGCCCCATACCGCGAATCAGCAAGGGCATAATAATATTCTGCATGACATTGTAGGTCGGAATAAGTTGATAATTCTGAAAAATAAATCCGATTTCCTTATTTCGTACTTCTGTCAGCTCGCTTTCCTGCGTGTCATGTATCGCTCTGCCGTTTAGGTAATATTCGCCAGAATCCAATAAATCCATGCAGCCGATAATGTTCATAAGAGTAGTTTTGCCTGAGCCCGACGGTCCCAAAATCGCCACAAATTCGCCTTTTTTCACTGTGAAATTGATATCCTTGAGGACGGGAACTTTCTCATCACCCAGATTATAGCCTTTGTTGACGTCTTTGATTTCTATAATATTTTCTTGGATATTTTCCTGCATAATCCTGCTCCCTTTATTCCACAATCCAGATTTTCAACAAATCTTCGCCGCCGTTGTCAGATTTTTGCATCAGCATTCGGATGGTGTCCCCGTTTGATAAGCGTGAAAAAGTCGTGATTGTGCCAAGCTTTGTTTCCACATCTGTCCCTACGGGAATCTGTATCTGCCCTGTCTTTCCTGTTTCTGTATAAGTAGTCATTGTTCTATTTTGTGTATCTGCATTTGACTTTTCTCTTGTTGATTTCCTGTTCTGTTCATCTGACGCAGCTGCGCGATCCGCCATATTTCCATTCTGATTACTTGATGGCATATCACCATTAAAGGATGGTCCACCTCCTGACGGTTGCCCACCACCCGACGGCATATCACCGTTCGACGACCTTCCGCCTCCCGACGGCATATCACTGTTCGACGTTGGTCCACCTCCTGACGGCATATCACCATTCGACGTTGGTCCGCCTCCTGACGGCATATCACCGTCCGACGACCTTCCGCCTGCATCTTGATCCCTACCGTTCCTTCCGTTTCCCATCTCTTCCAAATCAATTGTTTGCGCCTCAAGCAGCGCATAATCCATCTCATTGCCTGAAATGGAAGTTATTTTTGCGTACAAAAGTTCCTGCCCTTCCTCCAGGACAATCTCTTGATTACTAACCGCCGCGCGGGTTCTCTGCGAATGAACAAAATAGCTCCCCACGCCTGCTGCCGCTACGAAGAAAACTAGCAAAACACAAATGATAATTTTTCTTTTCTTCACGATATTTCACCTCATACAAATCTTACGTTTTTATTATATAGGAACTTGCGAAAGTATAAATCATTTAGGAAGAATTTGCTTTGCAAATTCTTTGAACGCAAGCTGCCGAGCTTGCATTTTTATCTTATAGGAAATTGCAGTAGCGTAAATCATTTAAACAAAAAGCGAAGCTTTTTGCAATCGAGTGCGCTGGCACTCGATTTTTTTATTCCTGATTTAACGCCACAACAGGGATCAGCGATGACGCCTTATATGCCGGATAAAATCCGAAAATGCTACCCGTTATCACGCCAAAAGCAAGAGATAACAGCGCACCGGAAACAGACAACTCCACCCTGACAGAAAAGCCCTCTATAATAGGCGTCACACCAAGCGCGGCAAGTACGCCGAGTATTGCCCCGATAAAACTCATAAAACACGCCTCAAACAAAAACTCCAAAAGAATATCGCGTTTCGAACATCCTAACGCTTTCAAAATACCGATTTCGTTCGTCCGTTCCTTTACCGACACAAAGAGGACATTCATAATACCGATACCGCCCACGACAAACACGATCGCCGCCATTGCCACCAGCAAAAGCTGCAACGTATCATTTGATTTTGAAGCCGCCTCCATTTTTGTCCCCGCATCGGAAATCGTAAATTCCGCATTGGCGTAGCTGTCGGCAAGAACCGTTTCGATATTCTCAATTACCGTATCAACATTGTTGACATCAGCGGCAATTACCGTAATGGTTGGGCTAATGTCCTGTCCTGTAATATACTTGACACCTGTGTCATAAGGGATAAAAATTGCCGTATCGGGGCTGATACCCGACGATACACTTCCCATCTCTTCCAGTACTCCACTAACCACATATGGTCTTGCGTCAATATAAACCACATCGCCATACCCCGAATAAACGCTTCCAAAGATCTCTTTCGCCGTAGAATAACCGAGTACACAATACTTTTCTTTGTTTTCATCGTTTTCACTGCTCAAAAATTCTCCGATAATCATCGAAAGGTTACTGATTTCCATATAATTGCTTTTCACCCCGGCAATCGTATAAGAGCCTGCCTCCTCAAGTTCTCCGCCCTCAACCTCGGATGTCGTCGTATAAGAAATCGTCACATCGGAGATATCCGGCACAAACACTTCAAGATCTTCCATGTCATCGGTGGAAAGCACAATTTTTTCCATGTTCATACGGTCATTATCTCTGCCGAAACCGCCTCCGAACCCTTCTCCCATACCTCCCGGTAGCATTCCGCCGCCGGGACCTCCTTGCGGCATTCCGCCGCCAAAGCCGCCAGCACCACCACCTCTGTTTCCGCCGCCTGCCGGCATTCTGCCACCTGAAGGCATTCCACCGCCACCACCGTTTCTGTTTCTGCCGCCTTCAAACGATATGGCATTCGATTCATAAGAAATGTCAATGGCTCCCGCATTGAGATTCTTGAACTGCTCCGCAACCTCAAGCTTACCGCCCGTTCCTATAGCAAGTACCATCATAATCGTAGCGGAGCCGACGATAATACCAACGGAAGTGAGTATCACTTTAAATTTATTCTGTGAAAGATTAATTATCACAAGCCTTAATAACTCCGAAATTCTCATGCTTCACCCACCTTACTTTCGATTAAAACAACGTCCCCTTCCGAAAGCCCTTCAATAATTTCAACATTCACGCCATCAGAAAATCCCGTGGTAACTTCCTTTTTAATCACCTTTCCGCTCTCATCACGCATTTTTACATACGAGTGCGTGCCTTCCCTTGATATTGCCCTGTTAGAAACGTAACAAACTGCCTTTGTTTCATTTGTCACAAACGTCACGTTGCCTGTCATTCCCTCATATAACCCGGACACATCACCCTGCACCGTTACTGTGACCGTATAATAAACGGAGCTCGTACTGCTGTCATATTCCGCATCTGACACTTCCGATATAATACCGGAATAAACCAAATCCGGATATGCGGTATATGTAATATTGACTGCACCCTCTTTGTCAATGGCATTGTAATCATCTTCGCCGAGGGAAACATCCATCGTCACTGCCGTTTGGTCATACAATACCACAAGGCTGCTTCCCCCCGATATGGTATCTCCTTCCGAAAGTATGACATCGGTTATCACACCACTATACTCAGACAGAACACAGTTATTCTGCACATAGTTGTCGAATTCGTCCAGCTTCTCCACTGCGGAATCATAACTTCCCTTTGCCTGTGACAACTCATAGTCAAGGCTTGCCGTCTGGATGCTGTACCACTCTGACGCCACATCAAAATAATAGGCGTCAATATCATAAGTCTGTTTTAACTCCAACTGCGCCTTCTCATAATCGAACTGCGCCTGATTCATGGTACGCACTGCCGTCTGGATGTCAAGCGCCGTCTGCTGGGCCTCATCATTCAAGTTGTCAAGCTTTTCTTCAAGTTCCTCTGCCAATTTCTGCGCTGTATCCCTTGTGTTTAAGTAAACCGTATAATAATAAGCATTGTCATATCGCCCTGCATAATTTTCCGACACTGCTCCCTGCGCTTCCTTCAAATATTTCCGTGCCTCGGCAAGTTCCTCCTGAACTTCGGAAATCTCCAGCATCTTTTCATTATATTCGTCCTGTTTGTCATTAACCTCCTCTATGGCATCATCCAGTTTCTTCTGATAGTCACTTAAGTCATTCTCATAAATTAACTGCGCATATTTTCCATTTGTGACATATGTGTCATATTTTTGCTGTGCCTGAGTTCTTGACGCCTGCTGCTCAACCTGTAATGCATCATAATCTGCTTTTGTATCATTAATATCCTCGGAAAGCGCATCCCTGATCTCATCCACGCTCTCCTGGGTCAGTTTATAGAGTACATCTCCCTCTTTGATTTCCTGCCCGATTGCAATCTCCACAGACGCTACCTCAAGCGACTGATCCTGTGAGGAATATGCGGAATTGAAAGAGCCAAAGGACATCATACCGCCGCCATTCCCACCGTTATTGCCGCCGCCCATTTGGCCTGCCATAGGAAATGCGCCGCCCGCCGATTGACTGCTCGACGTGGAATCGCTGTCCACAAGCGCACGGATATCCAGATCAAATGTCTGCTCTAACGTACCGATTTCCACTGATGAATCGTCGGAAATACCGACCGTAAGATTGCCGTACTCCACTGTGGTTTCTCTGTATACCACATCCTGTTTGCCGCTTCTGCGCACCACAATACCTATGGAAATGACAGCAATTCCTGCTACTGCCGCCGCCCCGACGCCGATTAGAATCTTTTCCTTATTCTTCATCTGCGCTTCCTCCGTTCACCAACGTTTTGATATAATAACAATCTCCTGCATGAATGCCATCTTTTACTTCGATATATGCTCCATTGGTAAATCCGGTCGTGACGGGAGCAAAGACATAGTTATCCCCCGACTTTATGTACAGACCGTTTTTACCGTTCTCCTCTACGATCGCTTTTCTAAGAACATAGCTGACATCTGACGCTTCCTCGGTAACAAAAGACACATCTGCCGTCATACCGCCGTAAAGCTTCGAGGTATCTCCTTGTATGGAAATGACCACCGGATAACTGATTGTGGCGGAACTTCTGCTTGTCGCAGTTGTGGTGATCGACTGAATCACGCCATTATAAATCTCATCTTCATATGCCGAGAAACTTAATTCCACGCTATCACCGACCTTCATCGTAACAACGTCCTCCTGCGCCACATCAACCGATACCGTCATATCCTCAGCTTTTGCAAAGGCAATCAGCGTTCCGGTATTCATCAGATAATCATCCACTTCATATCCGACTTCCGTGACTATACCGCTTCCCTCGGCATAAACCGTTCCGTCACCCACAAACGACTCAAAAGCGTCCAATTTTTCCATTGCGTCGTCAAGCGTATTCTGCGCTTTGGTAAGGGCGTTCTTGTAGCTTGTAAGACTGCTTTCGTACCTGACATCTGCGATCGATCC
>JAAVAF010000135.1 GCA_014804225.1 Lachnospiraceae bacterium | reverse complement strand
TATTCACAGGCAACCCTTTTTATCCTCTAAGGGCAAACTTCCCTATCCTCTCCCCATTTCTTACAAAAATATAATCACGGACAAAACATACAGGAAATTCTACTCCTAAAGATATACCGTTTTTATTCCTAAAAATCTATAATTCCTTTATTTTCAAGGCTTTTTCTCTCTTATCTCCTAAAATGAAAACAACCTCATAGAAAGGATTTTTTTCCTCTCTACAAGGTCGTTATTATTTCTTCTTATTCTATTTTTGGGGCTATCCCAAATTGCCTTCACAGGTTATTCGGGGGTGCCTCGGGATATGGAGAAATTAACCTTGTAAGGGTATTATAGCATGTTCTCCCCCTATCGGCAAGGCCATAATTACCCAATGAATAGTTACATGCTTTCACATAACTGTAACAAGATACTGTTAATCTGTTCTCCTTAATTTTTCCACACAATCATTAAAGCATTGTGATCAATCTCTTCACCATAACCGTTTCCATCTTCCTCTTTTACCATCATAAACAATGTATATGCAATAATCGCTCTACAAACATGCCCTTTCTTATCATTATCAAGCGGGTGAAAATCCCAAATCCTGATAGTGTACTCTGTTTCATTGATTTTTAAAAAAATCCTCTCACTAAAATCAAATTCCTCAATAATAACCTTGTTACAATCTATCTTTGAATTCTGGATTGCCTGCTTAGTCAATTCTCTTACCCACTGCCTACAATTTGTATTATCTACTTTATTAACGATTCTCATAATATTTCATTCTCCTTTCTGCCTGCCTTGATTTCTGGCAAAACTAATCCCCACCTCTATTGGCATAGTTCCAAAAATCAAGAGCTCCATAATCAATCTATATAAAATCTTCCTACTATCTTTTTGATTATCCTTTAATGTATTTATTCCTCATTGGGAAAGGCCCAAATAATATATTTATATACTATACCATCACTGCCTCGATAATAGTGACATTCTTCATCTATCAAAACATCCCAAAAAGTCTGTACATCATCAAATCTATATACTATTTCATCATAATTCAAACAAAAACATTCACTATCAATCAGTTCCGAAAATGCTATATATATTTCATCTTCATCAAGTTCTTCATCCTCGTCATATTCACCATATTCTTCTAATAAACATACCATTTCTTCGTATGTTGGGTTTATATTTAACTTAAAATAGATCGAGTCAATTCCTTTTTCTTTAAAACCATTTGCTATTACCTCACATTCATTTCGATATTTATATCCATGTGCCGAACACAGTTCACTTGCATTACATAATATATCATCCCATTCAAATACTTCCTGAATCATATCTATGCCTTCTTGAAATCCCATTCCTTCTAAATCTGTTGCTAATTCCTTTGCAAATTTGTTTTCCATTTTAATGTTTTCCATTGTGAAATCTCCTTTTCTTTCTCTTAAATTTTTATTTATAAATTGTTATTGTTATCTTCAATAAGATTGATTACTTCTCTTACTACAACTCAATTTTTTCTACTGCCTAACTATTGGCAGAGCAAGTATTTCAGGCTCCTGCAAGCCCTTTATTAAGTTTTCAAGGTCCGCTATTTCTGTGTATTTGTTGCTACACAGTTGTATACTAGCAATGCCAATATACAACTCTATAGCAACAAAAAAGTGGTTAGGACAATAAAAAAGTTTCTGCTAGTAGATACTTACTTTTACAGATTTCAAGGCATACTACACCTGTTACTTTCCGTCATATAATTTAAAGTATCTTACCAACCGAAACAATAATGTCCTAACCACTATCTTAAATTTGGTTGATATTCAATTTTTTGTTCAAGCTGTCCTGAACACAAACTCACTATAACAAACTTTTAAAACCCTGTCAACATATTTTTTTAATTTTTCTTTTTTTTCTTTTTTCAGAATAATATTTTTCTGTTTCTTACTACCTTAATATCCTCATTTAAACAGACAAGTCTTTTCTAGTACCAAATATGCCACAAATCCAATAAACATCAGTATTACAAAACACTTTGCACAGCCCCAAAAACCCTGTTTTACCCTTATATTTAATAATATTTATATAAAAAAGAGATGCCTTATAAAAAGAAAAATAATCAGTATATCCATATTGGATTATTCCTACCAGTTTAATAAAAGGTACAATAAATTTCTTTCAACGGAACCTCTTCCCTACTACACATACCAATCCCTTTTTTCCTTTTAACAGGCATACTTTTCTTCCTTACTAATATTCCTATCCTTTCCAGAGATAGTGCATATTTTCGTAATATCAAATACACTCACCCTCTACAATAAAAGTATAAAGTACAGGAAAATTAAGTGCCTTCGCATTAAACATTTGCACTCTTACCACAAAAAGTAATTAAACAGGGTAAGCAGAGTACTGGGAGCTCACCTCCGCAATGTTTCACTTCGTTCACAAAGCTCCGCCTCCGCCACCTAACGGGGAAATGCTTCGCATTTACTCCTAGCGGAGCAACCCCTATGTGGCTCGGTTCGTTCGCTCCCAGTTTTCTAAATTTAGAAGTTTTCTGTACAATCCTATTTTTATATTTGCTGTCTCACGACAGCAGGGGCATCCACTGCCCCTGAAAGCAGTGTTTACATAGATTAAAACAAAGGAAGTGACAATACACAATGGCAAAGAAGAATGCATTATCCCACATCTATCCCAAAGACCGAAGATGCCTTTCTATCCTCGCAAAATCAGGAGCTATGAGCAGAGATACATTCCATAAGTTAGAAATTAGCGACAACCGTATAAAGTCTTACAAGCAGGCAGGTCTTATTAGAGAAGTCTGTGTCCCTGACAGGCATGGTACAGGCATCAAGACATTCTTTGAACTTACCGACAAGAAAGGCAAAAATTTCTGCCGTCAGGAATGCGGAATAAAACATTTCATCAGCAATGGGAATGCCTCTGTACATAACAACAAAGTATCAGAATATATCACCAATAACCTCTCTAAAAGGGAAATGGATTGTGTTATGAGCGAAAGAGAATTGAAACCATTCATTGAGAGCAGACTGCAAGAATATTTGGATAAGCAGGAGCATGAGCACTACGAAGAACTTATGGATGCACTAAAAAACAACCAATTATCCATGCCAGATATTGTTTACAAGACAGAGCTTGGAACATACGAAGCTATAGAGGTAATCACAGATAACTACGGCAATGAAGAAATCGAAAATAAAACCATGACCTGTGAACTGCTTTCTGTAGAAGTAACATTTGTACATACATAATGATGGATAATATAACATTATCAGTCATTGGCACATATGCCAGAAGGAGAAAAAGATGAGACACACAACACATAAATTAACACCAGAACAGAAAGAAAATCTGTTCCAACAGCATAAAGACCTTATATACATGATTTTCCGCTGTAACGGCTATATGCTCCGCCGACAGATGAAAAAGCTCTTCCATCTTCTAACAGGAAAGGAAGAAATGGACATAGAATTTGACATTAGCGAGCTGATACTTACGAGTTTTCTGCTTCCAAAGACCATAAACAATGATTCAAGGACACAGATGCTCTATTTATCAAAATATCCTAAAAGCCATTTTCTCAATGTAAACAGCGGTGATGTGGCAGCAATCAATTGGAGCGAGCAGAAGATATTCCTGCAAATCTTTATAGTTGATTATATAATCGAAAAGGTTATCCCCGATATGGAAAAGCAAAATTTTGAAATCAGTATAGACAACATAATTTCATACCTAAACTGGAGCGGTTCCAATCTCCTGTTATCCAATAATCAAACAGATATGGTAACTTTCCACGATTATCTCTGGAATGCTTTCGCGGAGCATGACCATAACCTTACGGATGACTTTTTCAGGGATTATGAGATTGCCAGATATGAGAAAGAATCATTTGCATCAAGGCAGTTAAAAAAAGGAAACGAACCTGCACCCTGCATGGCAAAAATCCAAAGAGATAAAATCATGGACAGCTACAATTCAGACATAGAGAAAAACAAGCAGTTCTACAGCTTAAAGAATTTTGCTTCACATGGCTTTTACATAGAAAGCATCGGACACAATATCATAAATATCTGCTACTTCGACAGTATAGACAGCATCTATACGAAGAAATTGTATCAGCAGCTTTCATATATATTGATTATGTTCCAACGGTATACAAATAATTACAACCTGCATCTTTGTTGTACCGTTTACACATGGGATAAAGAGCGGGCAGATGAACTGCGGGATTTTGAAAACAAACAGGCTTACGATTTTTACCGTCAGGAATGGGTAGAAGAAAATAAGAAACATAAGATTATGAAAGACATCGGACTTCTCCCCTCCCACTGGAACAGCATAACGGTGAATTATATCGGAGAAGAGCTTTATTCCAAATACAATGTCCATCAATAAAAAGCAAATAATATGAAACAATATAACATTCCATAACACAGTTTAAAATAACATGACACAAAATAACATACTGTGTCATAAGTCAAACGAAAGGAGTAAAACTTTTATGAAAAAAACGAATAACAGAACCTTAGAGCTTGCCGATTTACAGCGGATGCTCATTTCCACCTGTACTCACCTAAACAGACCTATCAGAAAGAGCCAGTTCATTAAGATGCTTACAGATTTATTTGAATATAATACCCCAAAGCAGACAGAATTTGCCCTACTTGACCTTATTGAACAGGGAAAACTAAAGCAAAAAGGGCATTTCATCACAACACCAGAATTTGCCTCCACATGGGATGGGACTGTAACATCAACCGATGAATGGATAATCAAATTCCTGATTTCCCTCAAGGAGGAAGCAAAGCATGACCTTTTCTTTGATGTCTATGCACAGGAACCGCTTACACCAAGCTGTTTCTTTAAATACATAAACATGAAATACCCTGCCCTGCTCCGTAGACAGGATACAGCACTCGCTTACATGGAGCAGATGGAAGCTACTTTTCCTTATGGACTGAATAGCAATTTTTACATGGAAATGAATGATCACCCAACAGACAGATGGTTTACCTCATTCTTTAACAACCCTGACTGTAGAATCTTTATAAAAAATATGAATATAAGCAAAAATCACATTAATGTTCAGGTTGCATTAATATCTGGGAAAAAGAGAAGTTACAGAAAAGCAAATGCTGACTTTAAGGAATTTAAAGAAAACATATCTCATTACTTTGACGGCAACATGACTATACATATCCGAAAGAGCATGACTGCTATTGCTCCGTAGGAGCAGTAAAAAAGATTATCTACTCTTTAATCGGATAGATAATCTTTTTTTATGTCTGTCTATGCATCATACTTTCTTCGCTATAACAATTAATATTTTTTCAGCTATTATCCTCAAAGTATCAATGCCAAAACAAACTGCCCCTACTGTGGCACCTACGGCAACTGCCAGACCAACTCTGAAAGCACCAGTACTAACATGTTCTGGATAATATTCACCTTCATCATCAACAGGTCTTTGTGCCATTTGATATGCAAGATTTTTTCCATACCACAATCCCCCTATCATATAGCAGGCTCCGATTGAACTAAGCAATTCTTTGGTCAGAAAATATCCAATGGTATGACGGATAAATGTTTCCTGTATGAAAAGCAGTACCATAACAATCACTGCAGTAATTGCTGGTTTCTTTATTCTTGCCCTTACGGTTCCCATATCACTCATTATAAAGTTTTTCACGATGATTCCTCCTAAGTTTTTATGTTTCTGGTTCCCCAAAATAATATAAGGCATATATTTTCAATCAATTACTAACCATAACATATTGCATATGTCCGACAGCTTACACACATTATAATATAAGTAATTGAAATAATACTTGTTTCATATTATCGGTAAGATTAATCCAAGGTTTTTTATAATTAATTATGCCATGCTGTTAAATAAACAGTATTTTCATCATAGCCTGTTACTTCAAGATAATAGCTTTTCCATGCAATACCATCTCCATCACCCATTTTAAAAGATTCAACACTACTGTTTCCTGCCCATTCAGGATATCCTTTATCAAGATACAAAAATCCTGTTCCCCAACTGCCACCATAGTAATTATCATCGTGATCATACCATTCGTATATATCATACATCCCAATAGTTTCATCCCAATTACCCTTCAGGCTAGGATTCCACTTAATTCCATTGGATTCCATAATTGAACGATATACCGCAATTGCTTCTTCAGGGGTGTACTTTGTACTATCTACTACAGGAGTTTCAACAACAGGTTCTTCTGCAACAGGCTCCTCTACAGGCAGCACTGCTACTTCCGCAGGTGTCGCTTCTTTTACTGGTTCATTAGGAACAGCTTCTTCCTTCTTATCATCAGAAGCAGTATCATTAATAACTGATGATTCTAAATCTTCTGCCTTTACCAAATATCCACTTCTGTCAAAAATACAGAAATACCATTCGCCATTGCTTAGTGATGTTGATACAGTAGCATTGTCTTTGGTATATCCTGCAAGACTGGTATCTGTATAATAAACATTGATACTCTGATTTAGGGTGTATTCTTCATTAACCAAATCCCATTCTGTCATATCAACCTGAATGCCTGCATTTCCACCACTGTCTAACAGATATAAATCGCCATATTCAGTATAGCTGTCCTCGACTGCAATTTCTGTTGTTTCATCTATGACAGATTCCGCTTCTGTTGCAATTTCAACTGCAATTTCTGTAGGCTCTACTGGTAAAGCTTCCATAGCTTCTTCTGCTTTATTACTGCAACCAATCATAGTTAATGACAGTATCACTGGTATAAATAGATTCATTCTTCTCACAAGCTCAACTCCTTTCAATGTAATAAAAATTATTCTTGCTTCAAGTTTCCCTAAAGCAAGAATAAAACCACAATGTTTTGAATGTTTACTTATAATAAACTTTTACATCTATCAACTTTTGCTCATTCTTTGTGCATTCAACACAGAATGTATTGTAAGTATCTCTGATGTCCTTTACACATTCAATAATATAGTCTTCTACACCTGATTTTTGGCTTTTCTCAATAGTAAATTCAATATATTCCATATCTGTGTCAGGTGTATCTATAACAGTTGATGTTTCTATGTTAAGATGCTTTGCTACAAATTCTTTCATATCATCCACCGTCAGAAAAGCATCTTCTGTCACATAGATATACTCGTAACCTACACCGCTTGTGTTTTCAACACGATATACAAAACTGTCTATACCATGCTCAATCAATCTTACAGTAGCTCCACCTTTTATATATCCGACAATTTGATCTCCTCTTTCTATTAGAACATCATCTTCAATAGTGGCTTTTTCGTCTATTGTTTCAAATTCAAAAGTATCTAAAGGTTCATCAACAAATTTCCCTATATATTTAGTATAGAAAACAAAACTATCATCACCAACCATTTCATCATCTGCTGTTTTAGCAACTGTTTCTGCTTCCATATTTACATCCTGTGCTACAACAACAGTTTCCTCCTGTACTGGCACATCTGCATTGGTTGCTTTTGCCTGTGTCCCACACCCTGTAAGGGACACTGCAATTAATCCTGCTACTAAAATACTTACTGCTTTTCTTTTCATTTTATTTCTTCCTCCTCATTTGTACAGAATAATTCATCTTATCCTGTATAGTTATATTTTCTTCGGGTCTTATATTTCCCTCTTACAAGCACTCGGAAATCTGCCTGTTTATGAGTTACATATTGCCCCTATTTCTCTTATATTATATCGCACAGAAAACCATAGTGCAAGAAATATATTCAATATGTAACCCGTATTAAATGTAACTAATATTCAATATTTTACACACATACTAAAATGAATGTATCTATCATCGAAAGGAGCTTTTTATATGATTTCATACGATCCATTATGGACTACAATGGAGCGGCGAGGTGTTTCAAAATACCAGTTGATCTATCATTGGGGAATCTCATCAAATACTCTGAGAAGGATGTCGCACGGCAATCCAATTAGTTCCAATACTCTCAACGAATTATGCCTAATCCTCAACTGTAATGTGGAAGATATTTTGAGGTTTGAAGCAACCAAAGAGGAACTGGACACCATTAACCAGCGGAGAGAGGAGATCAACCATTTCAGACGGAAAAGAACAAAAAAATAAGCCTTATTCCATGTGAGAACTTAAGGCTTATTTTGTTCTGTTTCAACTAACCTGTGTCTGTTACGACAACATGCAGTGAACCCTATGAAACAATGATTGTTTAGGTACAGTCATCCTTCACTGTTACTTATTGCACTTACAGGTTGTAAATTTCATGTCCCTGAAAGGATGGGACTTTATATTATAAGCATTGTCTGAAAGATTATAACTAAATTTTGAATGTTTCGATAAAATTATTCTCCTATTTTTGAAATGTTTCAGTTCATACATACAAGTAACATAACCCCTTAAAATGTAAGAGATCATTAATATTTCTTATTTAAGGTGGCTATGAAAATAGCCACCTATTCTTTTTAATAAAAGTTTTGAACCCAAAATACTGCCCAACCTTCCCATGAAGGTATCCAAGCCGTAAATTGTGCTAAACTTGTACTATCTACGGAATCCTCCAAATTTTCACGATGACCTTTTGAATTCATCCAAGCATCAAAAGCTTCTTCTGCTGTGTAAGAAGTTAGACTTATATCACCACCTGACTTAAAACAACCTAGCCAAGTTAGATTTTCACCGCAAAATACTTCGACACCATTTGGACGATTATGATAACTAAATTCCTCCCAATTATAACCTGCTTCATAAAGATAAGACATCTCTGCTACTCTAATACAAGAATAGTTATAGTTAGATTCATCCCATTCATATACCCACAAATCCGATTTTGAAAGAAAACCATTCTCTTCCTTATAATCATAAGTTATATCAAAACATTTTTTTGCTTCCGATTTGTCATAATAACCATACATTACTGTACTTCCACCATTACCTGTATCTACAAGCACTGCAGTCAAATCATCAAATAAAACTTCACCACAGTTAGGACAAACCATTTTAGCTTTTCCAAATGTCTCAAAATCAACTGGCTTCGTCACTGTCTCAAATTCACCATATTTATGATATGAAGCAGAGATTATTTCTGTTTTTGTTACTCCACAAGAAGTACAGGTATAAGTCTTTTCACCATCTGAAGTACAAGTTGCTTCTTTGGTTACAACACCATCATCATAACTATGACCTGTTTCATCTATCATACAGTTTTCCAACTCTAAACCACATTCAGTACACTCTTTTACCTTCCAACCAAAATCTAAACAGGTTGGCTCTTTTGTTACTTTCCAATCAGAAAGAGTGTGACCTGTAAACTCTACATAATCATCATTGTATGAGTCACCACAAACTGAACAAGTATAAGTTGTATAGCCACCCTCTGTACAAGTTGGCTTTATTACTGTCTTTGTATATTTATGACCTGATGCAGGTACTATATCATCTCTATAAGATTCTCCACAACTGCATTCATACAGTGTATAACCATCTTCTGTACAGGTTGCTTCAACCGTATTTACTGCCTTGTACTTGTGAGTATGCTTTGTGGCAGGAATAACTTCTGTTTCTTCCGTTTTACAAACACTGCATATTCGTAATTTCTCACCTGCTTCTTTTTCAGTTGCTTTCTTGATTACTTCCCATTCACTCCATTTGTGTCCAAGAGCAGGAACTACATCTTCCTTATAGGATTCACCACAACTACATTCATATAGTGTATAACCATCTTCTGCACAGGTTGCTTCTATCACAGTTGTTTTGTACTTATGAGTATGATCAAGACTTGGTATCTCCTCCGACTCTTCTGTTTTACAAACACTGCATACACGTACTTTCTTACCTGCCTCTGTTTTAGTTGCTTCCTTTACAGTCTGCCAATCACCCCATTTATGACCAAGAGCAGGTACTATATCTTCTTTATAGGATTCACCGCAACTGCACTCATACAGTGTATAACCATCTTCTGTACAGGTTGCTTTCACTACAACTGTCTTGTATTCATGAGTATGACTAAGACTTGGTATCTCCTCAGTTTCTTCTGATTTACATACACTACATACTCGAACTTTCTTGCCTGATTCTGTTGCAGTTGGTTCACTTACAATCTGCCAATTGAGATGGTCAAGCATTTTTGTAACACCTACCAAGAATAGGTCTCACCTTTTGCTATACCGTTTTTCAAACGGTGTCATGTAACCATTTGACGAATGTGGAC
>JAAVAF010000134.1 GCA_014804225.1 Lachnospiraceae bacterium | reverse complement strand
CCACCTTATAAAATTTCTCCCAGATATGAGAAATGGATTCTTCCGGTATCGGATCGCCTGTATTAAACACGCTGATTCGGACTTTATTACTTCCTGCATCTTCCTTCAAACAATATTTGATTTCAATGATTTTGTCACCCTTTGCATGATGAATCGCGTTACTAAAAAAATTTCTGATGACTTCCTCTGTTTTAAATTCGTCTGCCCACACATAAATCGGTGTATGCGCATCATGCTTTAATGTAATTTCGTTTTGTTCTAATAAAATCTCTGCGGATACAAGAAAATTTTCCACAAGAGATACGATATCAAAGTGTTCCATCACTGCTACATCGTTGCCAAACTCAAGTTGATTAAGATCTAACAGCTTTTTTACCATGTTGTTCATTTTTCCCGCTTCGTCTATAATGACGTCACAGTAAAATTCACGGCTTTCCGCATCATCATCGTTGATGCCTTCTTTTAAACCTTCAGCATACCCCTGTATCAGCGCAATCGGCGTCTTTAACTCATGGGACACGTTCGATAAAAATTCTTTCCGCATCTCATCAATCTGCTCTTTCTTTTCGATATCACGCTGTAACTCATTGTTTGCAGTCTTTAACTCCGAAATTGTCTTTTCAAGCGTTTTTGAAAGTTCGTTCATATTTTCGCCAAGCAGATCAATCTCATTTCGACTGCGGCTGTTATATTTCTTTTCAAAGTCAAGCTTTGTCATTTTCTCGGATATATTTTTCAACTCCATAATCGGCTGCGTAATCTTAGCTGTCACAAACCAGATAAGAAACGCGCTTACAATCGTTCCCATAATGCCGACATAGGCGAGAAAACGATTTGAAATGCTCACACTATCCCTGATGCTCTCAAGCGGAGATCGGATCAAAAATAAATTTCCGTTGTCGAGCACTCCCCACATTTCAATATACTCCGTTGAAGTCGTTTTGTCCATCGAAGTTGCAATATAATATTTATTATTTTCTTCAAGATACGATATTTCAAGGTCTGGCTCAAAAAAATTATCATAAAGCCGCCACATCAGCTTGTCGACATCACGACTGCTCGACTTTATGGTGTTAGACTGCGCATCAATTACAAGAATACCAATATTATACATATCACAGGTTTTTCGAAGTTCAATGTCAAACGCATCGGAAGTGATATCACCGCTTGACGCAACTTCATTAATCCGCTCATATGCATCCATAATCGCATTGGTTTTATTTTGAATATAAAATTTTTCCAAAAAAATATTGTTTGCTACCCAGCACAGCGCAACAGTTCCTGCCATAACTGCTATAAAAATCACGGCAATCTGCTGCTTCACGGAATGCTTCATGTTGTCACCGCCTATATCTCCAGCTTATAACCCATTCCCCAAACGGTTTTTATCAATTCACCCTTTTCGCCCATTTTACTCCGAAGCTTTTTCACGTGTGTATCAATCGTTCTCGCATCACCGAAATAATCGTAATTCCATACACTGTTTAGGATCTTTTCTCTTGAGAGTGCAATTCCTTTATTCTCAACAAAATATGTCAAAAGTTCAAATTCTTTATAGCTTAAATCAATCGCCTTTCCGTCAATTGTCACCACGTGCGCCGCCTTGTCAATAACAATCCCGCCGCATTCCAGATTTTCGTCGTCTGAAAGTTTGCTCGTGCGTCTTAAAATCGCCTCCACTCGTGCCACCAGAATTTTAGGACTAAACGGTTTTGCAATATACTCATCAACACCAAGTTCAAACCCCTGAAGCTCGTCCTTCTCATCGGCACGCGCCGTCAACATGATAATTGGTACTTTCGAGTAAGCTCTCACTTCTCTGCACACTTGCCAACCGTCTATTTTGGGCATCATGACATCCAGTATCATCAACGCAATATCCTGATGTTCAAAAAACAAGTCAAGCGCCTCGCTGCCGTCCCCGGCCTCCAACACCTGATATCCCTGTTTTACAAGAAAATCTCGCACCAGTTTGCGCATTCTGCTCTCATCATCAACCACGAGTATCTTTAAATTCCCCATGTCAGTTCCCTTCTTCCAACAACAGTTCTCTCTCCTTTTCGCGCACTGCACTTTCTCTCTGTGAAAGCTCTTTCTCCCACTGTGAATATTCATTTTGAATCGCACGCTTATAGTTTAAAACGGTTGGATTTGAGCCTGTCATGGAAATCACAAACATCAGAACCACCATTATCAAAAGCACCACATTTACAAAAATCGATGTTCTAAGACCAATTGTCTTTTTTGTTGGCTTTGGCTTTTTTTTGCTCGCCTTTACACGCTCAACTACCGGATTTGTACTTTCCCGAAGGCTATACACACCCTGTATGGGGATATCGGCAACCGCTTTATCAGATGCAGGAACTTCCTTTAAAATATTTTGCAGCTTCTTTAAAAACTCATATCCGACGGGTGTTTTAAACACGCGGTTATCCACTGCCTTTTTATATACTGCGTAGATCATTTCATGATTGTTATAATCCATTCGGCTCTCAAGACGCTGCACTTTACTTTTCTCGCTTTTTGCAAGCTTTGCATCCTGTTCCGTTCCAAACTGAAAGCCCTCTACTACCCAATCTGCCTTATCTGCCATCTGTACTAATCCCCCATGCTGCCAACACCCCGCAAATTTGGGCGTCAGCACAAATTCGCCGGTTGAAAAATCTTTGATTTTCAACCTAACGCCTTTTCCTTGTCAAATCGTCACACTTTTAATTTTATCTCTATTTTATACAATAGTCAATGTATTCTGAAAATTTTATAAGGTATTGTGCATCTGCCTTTTTTTGTACTATAATGTTCGGAAGAATAAATTTCGAAAGGAAGGAACATATGTTTAGATATTCCTGTTCTGTTATTGCACTTTCTATATTCATGCTGTTTATTGCACCGTCTACCGTGTATGCCGCAGAGACAAGCATTCCGACCTTTTCAGCCATACAGCCGCTTACGGGAAATGCACTCGGTACGGATACCCTTTTATCCAGTCTGACAGACAGCTTAAACCATTATCTCGTAGACAGCTATATTGCGGGAACCGTAGACATTGAACAATACAATGCGTTTTTATACAGCGGCATCATTTCGGAAAACGCTTTTTTTTCAGATGCAGTCTTTGTGGGAGACTCCCTCACGGTTGGTTTTGAGGACTACTGCAGAAGTCATCCCGACTCGATCGCCACCGATTCGACCTGTTTTCTTGCAAGAGTAAGCTGCTCGGCAAGGGTTGCTATCTCCTCAAATGCGCTCTCAAAGCACGCGGGAATTATGCCCATATATAACGGCAGTGTTCAATATATTGAAGATTCCATCGCACAAATGCCGCAGATTAACAAAATGTTTCTCTGCTTTGGCATGAATGACTTAACGGGAAGTTCGCCGCAACAGTTTGTATTGGACATGCAGACATTAATCTTGCGCATTTTAAGCAAAAGACCCGATATGAAAGTCTATATCATTTCCATTCCATGTGTCGTAAGCGGTGTGAATACCGGCGGCTTAAGCAACAGCTCTATTGTCAGCGCAAATCTTCTCTTACAGGAAACCTGTATGATAAATGGATGGGGCTTTGTAAACCTAAGCGAATACCTGATGGGAGCTGACGGTGCACTGCGCTCCGAATACAGCTCAGACCACTATGTTCACGAAAATGCGGCAGCTTATGAAGTTTGGAACAGAGTATTAAAAAACTATGCCTTTTTGGAAATAACCAAATAACGATACGATCGTTTTACCATCGTTATATCATTTTGGAGAAGTTCATAAAGCTATCTTCTCCGCCGTCCTCTGTGCCCGCAATTTTTACGGTCACGAATTTCTCATTGGCGCTCAGTGCCGCATCAAGCAAGGCTTTTCCCGCACACAGTGTGAAAGCACCTGCCTTTTCCTTTACCAAAATACAATCTGTGTCCTCATCGCTTCCTGCCTTGATTGATGACGGATTCAGTTTCATTAATCTGTCAAATACTCCTGCTTGATAATCCGACATACGATCAAGAATTTCCTGTGCAATCTCCTCGGGCAGCGCATTCGTGCTCTCGATAATCAGATTATAGTTGCTCATATCATAGTAATCAATGTCATAAATTTCTTTGTAGCGCACTGTCTCCAGTTTCTGGCGGTTAATCAGTGCTTTTTTACATTCCTCTTGTGATTTGTACGACTCAGAGTTTGCACGTACGCTGTCATGGAACACTCTGCGGCTTGATTCATCAATGTCCGTTATGAGAAATACCTTAAAGCTTTTGGGCGCAAAATGCCACGCAAGACGCGAATCAATCACGATATTGTCGCGCTCCTCACTGATTTTTGTAGTCGTGTCGTCTATCATTTTATCTACGGAGCGGTCGCCGCGCTTTGCCGCTTCATTTACCTGTCTGTTAAATTCCTCCACGGAAACACCCTTGTCCATCGCAAGCTGCCGGAAAATATTTCCCGTAGAAAAAATTTCATATCCTCTTTCTTTGAGTATTTTTGCCACACTTGATTTTCCGCTTCCCAAATTTCCCGTTATGCTGATATTCATACAAATTCTCCCTTCTGCGCTCGCACGAATGTGCATTTGCCTGCTACGCATCTCTTCTTATATAGTGACAACTTTGTTATATCAAATTATACCCCACAAAAAAAGTATAGTAAAGAAAAAAGTAGTCATCACCGTCTAAAAGTGTTACAATAACATTATCAAACGCAGACACGCTTCGCGGGTCGTCTGGTTAAATCAAGATGCAAAGGAGGCATATGCCTATGGAAACTCAGATTTTTACCAATGATGTCATACTTGCTTGGCTTCAATACTATTCCAAAAACACAACAATTGATTTAGAGCACGTGAAAATCATTGACATCACAAAGAAAAACAAGAACGTGATACCGACCGTTGAGGCACACAAAACCACGCTTGTCTTTACAAATGCGGGAATTGATGATATTTTCTACCGCCTGTGGAATGCAGGACTTGGCGAATGTGAAATCTGGTATAATGAAGGTTCTGACCCATCGGGAGAAATTTTACATAATCAGGTAAAGGACATGATTGACCGCGGAATCAACGCTTCCGCCGGAATGCTTATCCTGAATCCCAATGCCAGAAATACCACAAAGATCGGACTGAGTAATGAACTGTTACAACGCGGCTCAATTCGATATGTCGGAAGCGAGATCCGCTCTATCATTTTGAGCAAAATGGGCGTCGCGCCGCAAGATGACATCTGTGTCATCGGCGGGGAAAGTATTGCGATTGAGGCAGCACTTATCGCATCGGAAGGCTCTGTCATCGCCGTTGAATACAGCCGTGCCGACCGTACGACACTAGAAGACAATGTGGCACATTTTGATCTGCACAATATTAAAATCATTGACCATGTCGATGAGGAAAGTATGTCAGACTGCCCTGTACCTTCAATTGTATTTTTGGTAGCATCGGCAAGCACGGATCAGGAGCTTACTTATCTGATAAAGAAAAATCCCAATATTGATGTGGTTATTTATACCCTTGATTTCAAAACTGCCGCCGCACTTCCCGACACGCTGCGCAACATGGGATTGATGGATATTGATACCATTCAAGTATCTGTTTCAAAACTTGGCAGTAACAATGCCTTTAAAACCGATCCCGCACCATGGATTATCACTGCACGAAAAAGATAATGCGTCGCCACACAGCGACGCATTCAGAGAATGCACTATATATAATATAGTGCATTCTCCTTAAATGATATACGTTTTCGCAACCTTTATGTAGTCGGAATTTTCTTGTCAGACTGCAAAATATGATTAACCAGCCAGCCAAGCAGAAACTCCAAAAGCTCTTGTAAATATTCCTTCGGATTGTCATCAATCTCATCTAAGTTTATACCCTCAAGCTTATCAATAAACGCTTCATGTGCACGTTTCTGTGCTTCCAGACCTTGATATTGAATACTCTCCATGTATTCCTCTTCATCAGCAAAATGCTCTTTTGTATAATCTTTGAGTTCATTCAAAATTTGAACAATGTTGTCATATCCCGACAAATCATTATAAGATTTCACAAGTCGGTCTGCCTTCTCAACAATCCTAAAAAGCTCCTTATGTTCCGCATCAACCAACTCAATGCCCGTCAAATATTCGTCTGTGAATTCACAGGGATTTTCGCGAACCATCCACTCCTCAAGAGGCGGCAGCTTTCCGATCATAATGTCACTGCCTAAAATATGACGGTAGAGCCATTTTGCGAGAAAACGCACAAGTTCCTGAAGTACTCGCTGCTGTTCACCTTCGTCATCAATATTTACAAATTCATACTCGCGAATTTTCTCCTTGAAAAATTCATGCTGCGTGCGCTGCCGTATCAGCTCGGGATCGCGGATTTTCATCATGTATTCCTCTTCATGTGAAAAATGCTCCTCCGCATATCGGTCAAGTTCTTCCAATATCCCTTTTAACTCCTGATAATGATCTTGCTGATAATCGATATCCAACAAATTTTGTGCCCGTGACAGAAGCGCAAACAGATTTCTATGCTCATCGTCTATCGTCTCTATCCCTGTAAGGCAGTCATCTGTAAATTCAAACATTAAAAACTCTCCTTTTTATTTATTTAAAATAACATATGTATTTT
>JAAVAF010000133.1 GCA_014804225.1 Lachnospiraceae bacterium | reverse complement strand
TTTGCGGGATGATGTATGCAATAAACAGGGAATCATTTGAGATTATGAATGGCTTGAATTTTTTCAGGCATTTTTCACCATTTCATATTATATGGGCAATCTGGATGGCTGGCATGTTGCTGCAGGTAGTTCCTGTAAAGAGCCGGATTTCACTTGGTTCGCAGAAACTGTTTCGGTTCCGCTTTCGTCCGATTCGGGAAAAAGTGAACGTCCAACTGCTCAAACAATATATTGTGTCAACAACAAAATCTGCATATAAAGTATTTATTTTGTGGACAGCGCTGATTATTGTATTGGGTGTGCTGTATTCCCATAAGATAATTGATGACGCCATATTATTTATGATTACGGTTATATTTTATGTATGTGATTTGATCTGCGTGCTAATCTGGTGTCCATTCCGTTTGATTATGCAGAACCGTTGCTGCACGACCTGCCGTATCTTCAACTGGGATCATCTGATGATGTTCAGCCCGCAGTTATTTGTCAAAGGCTTCTTTTCGCGCAGCCTTCTTCTGATGTCCATCGTTGTGTGGATTGTATGGGAATTGTGTGTGCTTTTGCATCCTGAGCGGTTTTGGGAACATACAAACGAAGCATTGAAATGCGCAAACTGTACGGATAAACTTTGTATACAGTATTGCAGGAAATTACGGAGTCCGGTAAGTTAAAAGGCTAGGGGGATGTGCATATTTTGGGGATTGCGTTGGAAATCATGCCGCGACGCGCGAAAGCGAAGAAGCGTAAATTTAAAATACAAACAAGTGGAGAAAATAAAATGCTGCACATAGCGATTTGTGATGACGAAAAAAACTTTGTTACATATTTAACAGATTTAATCAATCAATACGCCACCGAAACAGGCGAAGAAATTAAGATAACACCTTACTATGACGGAATGGAATTAATCGAACGATACGACACAAGTATTGATTTGATTTTCCTGGACATTCAGATGCGTCTTGCCGACGGTTTATACACGGCAGAGCGCATTCGTCATTTTGATGAAAAAGTAGGTATTATCTTTTTGACAACACTTACCCAACACGGATTAAAAGGCTATCAGTATCAGGCTGTGAATTACATTATCAAACCGATCAAGTATGTACGCTTGAAAGCGGAACTCAATCAATGGCTGAAAAAGCACAGGCAGAATGACAGCCCCGCAATTGTGATTGTAAATGACAGCGGAAAATATAAAGTTTTTTTGAAATCGCTGCGGTATGTGGAAACCTTTAACCGCAAGCTGCTTTTGCACACAGAACAGGAGAATATCATCAGCTATAAGACTATGAAAGAAATGGAACGGGAATTGGCGGAGGTAGGTTTTGCACGCTGTCACACCAGTTATCTCGTAAATCTGCTCTACGTGAAAGGTGTCAAAAAATTAGAGCTGGAACTAATTACGGGAGAAAAACTCCCTATCAGCCAGCCGAAGCGCAAGGAGTTTATGGAACAGTTGACGGAGTATTGGGGAGAGCGGTTATGATAAAGTTTTTGGAAATTCTTGCTTTTGTAATAGATGTTTCTTACGCTTTTGTATTCTTTTGGATGGTACAAACGTTTCTGCCGCTGCGCAAAAATCTGCTTTTGCGGATTATAGCTTTTGTTGCAAGCACCCCAATCTCGGCAGCGATTATTTATTCCAATGACCTTGCGGGACTTCTCGGGACACTTTTGGGATTCTGTGTTTACATTAGCTTGTTTCACCGCGGGCGGTGGGTGGAAAAGCTGACGGCAGTGCTGATTTTTTATCCGCCGCTGATTGCTGTAAATTACCTGATGATGGATATCGGAAGAAGATGCTTTTTTAGAATAACAGGAGCGCCTTCTAAGCTTGATTTTGGGTGGACGTGGGAGCAGCAGTTGATGAACAATGTGATATACACCTTGTCTTTGCTGCTGCGGCTCTTGTTCTGGACTGCGGCATGGCGGTTTCTGCGCAAGTATCTGCGTCAGGTTACATCAAATCTGACGACGAAAATGTGGCTCATTGTGGACAGCCTGATGTTAGCGTCGTTTGTTGCAATTTTCACAATTATTTATTTTCTGCCCGAGAATATACCGGTTGCCTATCCGATATGCGGCGCGTCTATTTTTTCTGGTTTTGGATGCATTTATCTTGTTTCTTACATTTGTAATTCCATGCAGACTGCATATCGCGCGCAGGAGTTGGAAAGGCAGCAGGCGTACTACACTGACCGTATGTGTGATGAGGAGCGGGTACGCAGTATTTACCATGATTTGAAAAATCATCTGCTGGTACTTCAGGCACAGGCGGGAAATGAGCAGGTGGTTCAGGAATCGCTTCAAGGACTGCAAAATCAGATTCAGGAATACGAAAATTACTATCACACGGGGAATGCGTTTTTGGATGTCCTCATTCGGGACAAGGCGAAAACGGCGCAGAAGGAGCAGATTGACTTCAGTGCAGTCATTTCCTTTGAAGATGGTGATTTTATGGAGCCGCTGGATATCAGCACAATTTTTGGCAATGCAATTGATAACGCGATTGAGGCAAGTAAACAGCTGCCAAAGGAGCAGCGCTTGATAACAGTGCGAGCCAACCGCGTTCGTGATATGCTTATGATTATAGTGGAGAATACGGTTTCTTCTGATGTTACTTTGTCTAAGAGAACAACGAAGAAGGATACTTTTATGCATGGTTTCGGGTTATCAAATATCCGCAATGCAGTTCAAAAATATGATGGACAGTGCAGTACAAAGGTGGAGAATGGAATGTTTCGGTTGCAGATTATGATGCCATTAGAGTTGACAGTCACTTCCTCTGATAAAATATCAATGGAAACCCAAAACACAGATGGATAATTTCATTAATAGAATGATTTGAAAAGCGATATTTTGCAACCCATATATTGACACCATATATGACACCAAATATAATAAGTTTAGGAGGTATGTTGATGTCAAAATGGGATAAACTATTAGAAAAAATTTGCTCTTTGTCAAAAGATATGCGCTTTGATGAATTAAAGAAAGTGTTAGAGAGTTACGGATATAAGATGAATCAGCCTAAAGGCGGAAGCAGTCATTGTACCTTTCGGAAAGAGGGATGCAGTCCCATAACGATTCCCAGACATGAACCGATTAAGAAAGTATATGTAGAAATGGTAAAAGAAGTGGTAGAGAGAGAGGTGGATATAGATGACGCTGAATGAATATATGGAACTGCCTTACCGCATGGAGATTGTTCCGGATGTGGAAGAAGGCGGTTATGCCGTGACATTTCCGGAATTGCCGGGCTGTATTACTTGTGGGGAAACGTTAGAGCAGGCCGTCAGAAATGCAACAGACGCGAAGAAAGCATGGTTAGAAGCAGCTTTGGACGAGGGGATAGCGATTGCCATGCCAGATGAATTGAATGAATATTCCGGTCAATTTAAACTCCGCATACCTAAAAGTCTGCATCGGCAGCTTTCCGAACACTCCAAAAGGGAGGGAATCAGCATGAATCAGTATTGCTTATATCTTTTATCCCGGAATGATGCATTGCATTCACAGAGCTAACAATTAATTTTTACATTGTAGATATTAGTTTTTACATTTTATATTGTACCTTTTTCCAGCACAGATATAATGAGCTTAATTCCAACAGGAACACAACTTATTGTATCAAAAATAACGGGAAAAGAGGTACAGTTTATGAGTATTTTACAAACAACACATTTAACAAAACAATACGGAAAAGAGCCAAACATTGTAAAGGCTTTAGATGATGTAAACATTTCCATTGAGCAGGGAGAATTTGTCGCGGTTGTCGGAACGTCCGGCAGCGGCAAATCCACCCTGCTCAATATGCTTGGCGGACTTGATCGTCCAAGCGGGGGCAGCGTCAAAGTGGACAATTATGAATTAGGAAAACTTTCCGACGAGGACTTGACCATATTCCGTCGTCGTTGCATCGGTTTCATCTTCCAAAACTACAATTTAGTCCCTGTCTTAAATGTATACGAAAACATTGTTATGCCGATTCAGCTTGACGGGAAAAAGCCGGATGAAGCATTTATTCAGGAAGTAACGACACTTTTGGGATTGGAGAAAAAGCTCTACAATATGCCAAATACGCTTTCCGGCGGTCAGCAGCAGCGTGTATCTATTGCGAGAGCGCTGGCAAGCAAACCCGCAATTATTCTTGCCGATGAACCGACCGGAAATTTGGACAGCAAGACAAGCGAAGAAGTCATTGACCTTTTAAAAGTTACCAGCCAACAATTTCATCAAACAATCGTAATGATCACGCATAACCCTGAAATCGCAAAACAGGCAGACCGTTGTATCCAAATCGAAGACGGCAAAATTGAAAAATCAGAGATTTTTCAATTTACAAATTTGTGCAAAGGCACAAATTTGCGAACTTTGGGAAAAGGGGAGGTGACATTATGATTCGCACATTAACAAACCGCAGCTTTCAAAAAAACAAAGGCCGTAATCTGGTAGCAGTGCTTGCTATTTTTTTAACAACCATGATGTTTACAACGTTGTTCACACTCACACAGAGTATGGGGCAAAATATCACAGAAATGTATCTGCGCCAGTCCGGCACAATGGCACATGCATCGACAAAGCAAATAACAGACGCGCAAATCGAACAAATTGCAGCGCATCCCGACGTGGTAAGCTTCGGCAAATCGATTGTGGCAGGCATAGCCGAAAATGAGCGCCTCGCAGGACGACAGTTGGAAATCCGTTATGGCAGCGACCGATATGCAAAAAACAGCTTTGCATACCCCACAACAGGAAAAATGCCCGAAACAAAAGACGAAATTGCGTTGGACACATTGATTCTGGAACGATTAGGTGTTCCTTTGGAATTAGGACAGACAGTGACTTTAGAGTGGCAGGAAGGTCCAAGCACCTTTACACTTTGCGGCTGGTGGGAAGGAAACCTTTCCGTCTATGCAAGCATGGCATGGGTTAGTGAGGCGTTTGTATTGGAAGTGTGCGACAATGCTTCCGCACCGAAAGAGGGACAGATTTTAGGTCTGCGCATGATGGGAATCACCTTTTCAGACAATAAAAATATTGATGAAAAAGTGGAAACAGTGCTTCGTGACTGCGGTATCACCGACGTGGAGTTTAACACAAATCTCGCCTACACTGCGGAGATACAGTACAGTATTTTTCAGGAAAATCTGCCAATGTACGGCGGTATGCTTTTGGTATTTCTTGCAGGTTACTTCATTATTTATAATGTATTTCAGATTTCTGTTGCCTCGGACATTCAATTTTACGGAAAGTTGAAAACACTTGGAACAACGACAAAGCAGATAAAAAAGATTATTTACGGTCAGGGAAACCTCCTTTCTATGATTGGCATTCCCATAGGACTTGTCACAGGATATCTTTTGGGCAGTGTATTCGTTCCCATGCTGATTCCGAATATGGAGATAGAACCGACCACATCGGCCAATCCCATAATCTTTATCGGTGCGGCAGTGTTTTCCTACATCACAGTCCTGATTTCCTGCATGTTGCCCGCGCGGGTTGCAGGTAAGGTTTCTCCGATAGAAGCCCTGCGCTATATGGATGTATCTGACAACGTCCGAAAGAAGCACAAAAAGACGAAAAACGGGGCATCTTTATATGGAATGGCGTGGGGAAATTTGTGGCGCAATCGAAAACGTACGGCTATGGTACTTTGTTCCCTGACCCTTGGACTTGTGCTGATGAGCTATTTCTATGCGAAGAACGCCAGTTTTGATGTGGAAAAATATCTGATGGATTTGACAGTAGCGGATTATGAGATTCATGATACGACCGGAAATGGTCAGGCGATCAGTGACTCATTGCTTTCGGATATTGCAGCACTGGGAACAGTGGAAGCGACGGGACAGTTATATTCTGCGGAAGTCGAGCTGACTTTGAGCGAACAGGCAAAAAATAATCTGCGTGCATTTTACACGGACGAACGATTAAAGGATTATGCGTCCTATAGCCCGTCGTTTCCGTCTTGGAAAGAACAGTTTGATTACGTGCTGGACGGTGGCGAAAACACTTATACCATATATGGCGCGGATGGATTAATTTTAGAGGCAGCGGCAAGTGAAAACTATATTTTAAATGGTTTTTTTGACGCGGAAAAATTTGCCCAAGGAACATACTGTCTGGCAATCGGTCCAAGTACAAGTCCAAGTGACACGTTGCCAACATATTCCGTTGGCGAGAATGTACAGATTGTCGACCGCGAGTTTGAAGTTATGGCTATTGTGCGTCCGTTACAGCCAATGGTTTCCGGAGTATCGCAGCAAGTCTTTGATTTGCCGCTTGTGATACCTGCGGATATCTTTCAGGAATTTTGGACTGACTATAATCCACGAAAATTTTACTTTGATGTAACAGACGAAACAATGGAAGACGCCAATGCGCTGTTGACAGATTACCAGCAGACGACATCGCTCGGAATGAATATAGTATCCCGACGATCCATGGCGGAGCAATACGAAGCGGAAACACGCGCGTTGGCAGTGATGGGATATGCAATCAGCATTGTGATTGCGCTGGTCGGTGTGTTGAACTTTGTCAACAGCATGGTGACGGCAATTATTTCACGAAAGCGCGAATTTGCCATGATTCAGAGCATCAGCATGACAAAACGGCAATTGTGTCAAATGCTGATGTTTGAAGGAGGATATTATGCAGGCATGACGCTGATTGCTTCGTATATCCTTGGCGCAATGACAGTCGGTGTGATTGTGCGCACAGTGGTGGAAGGTGGTTTTTCGACATTTCATTTTACGCTGCTCCCGTTAGTATGCTGCACACCAGTTTTGGTGATATTGGCCGTGTTGCTTCCATATGTATGCTTTCGGAATCTGGAGAATCAAAGTATCGTGGAACGGTTGCGGGCGGAGTGAGTGAAACAATAATAAGATTAAAGACAAATTTCCTCTGCATCGGCGTGTGCATAAAAAAACAGGTGCCAAGAAATTCTTGTCACCTGTTTAAAAATTTTTCATTTCTACTTAGAAACAACTGTACCATCCTCAGAAGTTGTAACTTCCTCTGTCTTGGGATTCATCAATTTATCAAAGCCTTCAAGCACTGCATCATATGTACGCTTTGAGATGTCGGGAAGCTCTCCGCCCCAAGTCTTTTCCGCTTGTTTATATCCCTTTAAGAATGCATCGCGCATTTTCTCAAGATTTTTCGAATCATTTCCGGCAAGAGCAGTTGCAAACGAAAGGATACGCTCAGAGGTCTGCTTTACACCCCAATAGCCGTC
>JAAVAF010000132.1 GCA_014804225.1 Lachnospiraceae bacterium | reverse complement strand
CCTCCTGTATCTGCTGATATACCTCTTTGCGATATATTGACACCTGTTTCGGAGCGGAAATGCCAAGCTTTACCTGCTCTCCCTTAATCTCAAGCACGGTGATCTCTATGTCGTTGTTCAAAATCAACGCTTCGCCTTTTTTTCTTGATAATGCCAGCATATCACTCACCCGCTTTCTTTGCTTCAAGTTTATCGTAAATTTCGTATTTAATGCTGTAGGCGTCATTATCACTTATGAGCTGTACCGCCTTGCACTCCTGTACATTCACGATAATCGGCGCTTTTAAATTCACCGTAATTTTCGTAACGTCTTTTGGAACAGTTACGGTCACAAACAGCAGCAAATTTTCCGGACTGAGATTGCCTCCCAAGGGTTTTAAAAGCTCTTCATCAAACATCGGCTCATAATCTTCCATAACAAGGCTTGGATTCATGACGGGCATCGCAAAGTTCGGCTCATCCAGTGATTGCAGCCATTTAATGCTTGATTCCATACCTTTCTCGATATTAAAAATCAAGGTGAAGCGTTTCAGGTCGGGAAATCCTAAAATTCCATGCTCAAAATGAATAATTTTATCGTCCTCTATTGCAATCTTTCCAAATGCATTTGTATTTACTTCTACCATACTAATACTCCATTTCCGATGTGTTTCATGTTTTTCCTGTAAATCAATTTACATTTGTATTGTATGTGTTTTATCGAATATAGTCAAGCAGGGAGGTCTGCATTACATAACTGATTGATGCAAGTGCAGCATCGTAAGAGGTCTTGATACTTGCAAGCTGTGTCGCAAGATCGGCATAGTTGGCGTCTTCATTTCGGCTGACAAGCTCCTCATAGTTCTCCTGCTGCGTACCGAGACGATTCTGAATCAACGTTAAACGCGCACCTCTTGAACCACAGTTTGTACTTGCAACGTTTACCTGCTCAATATATCCGTTAAAGTTTGTCAAAAGCTCACCTGCACGGCTTTTCACTTTCTCATCGATATAAGTCTTTGCTTTCTCAAGCGCTGCTTTCTGCCTCTCAAGGGTTTCCAGATCCTCTTCAATATACTCTCCGGACTCTATCATCGATTTTATTTTGTTCAAATTATCGAGAATAACACCCTGTTCTTCAACCATCGCCTGAAACTCATAAATATCTCTGCCGACATTGTGTGTATAAATCTCGTCCGCCGTTGTGTTGACACGTATCGTCTGGTTATTTCCGATATCATACTCTATAATCTGCTTCCCGTTCGCCGTCGGATCCTCCAAGAAATGATCGTTGTAGATTAGCTGACGATCCTGCGTCGGGTGTTTGCGCTCTGTGTAAAAATAATGTACGGGATCCAGATCGTTTTTCTTCCACTCTGTTTTCTCATAGCTGAGGCGGACCTCAACATCCGAATCAAGTTCCGCTATGGACTGCTTTACATTATCGCCGAGAAGCAATTCTCCCGTGCTCGCAATATATACAACCGCGTCGGGATCATTTACCACCGTCATGTACGCCTCCTCTGTAGCGCTTGCAAAGCATTGAATCTCATTTGCAACAAAGTTTCCGTTCCTGTCATACGGATTAACGCTGTATTTTGTAACTTCCCCTGTCTTAAAATTACCAAATTCGAAAGTTACTTCCGGCTCATACATATATACATTTACAGGATTTCCATCTTCGTCCTGTACAGGATTTCCGTTAATATCTTTTGCCTTTACAGGATCCCCATTTCCGTCCAATATTGGCGCAGGATCCCCGTTAGCATCTTTTTCTACCGACTCCACGGCATCGGTATTATCGTAGGCAAGGCGGAAACGATAAATCTCATTTGTGCTGACTTCATACTCTGTCGTGTTCATCAGCAGATTGCCCGAACCATCTGTCGAATTAAAGTTTCCTTCGTTCAATTCCTTCAAACAGCCTGACGCCACATAGGTCATTTTATCCATATTCAGCTTGGTACGCTGCTCGGTAATCTTATACGTTTCGCTCTTCGGCTCCTTAAACGCGAGCGGAAGATCTGTCCGATATCCCGTAAACAAAGTTCTTCCGGCACTGTCCGCATTTCCGACAGAATAATACTCCTCCGCAAGATTGACAAGCTGCTTGACAATATCAAGCAAGTCTCCATTCTCAAGGTAATCCGCATTTGCTTGAATAAGCAGAGCCTTCATTCCGGTATCCCCTCCTAAGAGATTCGCCACCGTATCAATCGCTTTATCCGTCAGCTCAAGCCAGCTTTTCGCATCCTCGGAATTTCTCTCGTAATACTGGTCGATCTTATCGAGCGATGCATTTAATTTCAATGCGCGGATTGCCGTTACCGGATCATCGGACGGACGTGTGATCTTCTTTCCCGTCGCCATCTGATTGGTGAGCTTCTCCTGACGCTCCTTATTCATGTTCAAATTTCTGATTGATGTATTCTGTATCATTTTTGTGGTAATTCGCATTGCCATATCGTCTATTCCTCCATTTGCTGTATGAAACTTTAGATTTTCTTAGGCAGCGTCCTTCAGATGCCTTAGAAAATCTCTTCACACTATACTCCGGTTCCGCTTATCAGTCTGTCGTAGCACTCGTTTAATACAGATATCATTTTACTTGCAAGACTGTACGCACTCTGATATTTGATCATGTTTGCCGCTTCCTCGTCCTTGTCAACGCCGCTGATAGAATAGCGGTTATTTTCAATCGTCTCACGAATGCTGTCGTAGATATTCTGGAAGCTGTTTGCACTCTGCGCATTCAGTCCCGAGTCACCCAGCATACAGATTAGAAAGCTCTCCGCACTGCAGCCTCTGAATTTCATCTTGTCTGTGTTCGTTGACAAATCAATCAGACTCTCAATAATGTCATATTTTGATTCACCCTCTGTTTCACCGGTATGAGTGTGAAGTTTTTTCGGATCGTTTTCCAACTCTTTTGACACATTAAAGTTCCCCGCCGTCAGCGTATAGTAACCGGTCTGTGACAGGGAGTTGTAAGAGGTTGCCCCGACCTGAACATCCATCGCATACTGCGAATTATCTTTCGGGTCCGTACCGGTATAGAAAATCGACTCGTTCGACACATTTCCATAGTAATCGGTTGCGCCCTCAACATTATATATCGTATTAAACGTATATGCATAGTCACGCACCCACTCATTCATCTGTTCCAGATAATACGGAATTCCCTGATAGTTTATCTTATCGCCGATCCGAACGCTCTGATTAATCGCATCAGGCGTTGGCATCGTCGGATTTCTCGATTTGTCCTCAGACATGTGGAACGTATAATAGCAAGCCCCTGTTTCGTCCAGTTCAAAATCATAATCCGTGTAATAATAGTATTCCCCACCGATCTTAATGCGTCCGTCCGCCAACGGAATCGTCGATTTTGACATATTCTGCAGATAATCATCGCTCACCTTAATACGTACAGTCTTTTCCAAGTTGCTGACCGCCGTCACTTTTCCGCTGAACGCCTCGTAATTGTTTCCATCGCGCACCTCAAACAGTCCCTTTAGCTGACCGCCGGAGCGTTTGCCGGTGACGCCCAATTCTTCTTTGGTATCCGTCCATACGACATCATAGAGTCCGTCTGCATCATTTTGATTGACTTTCTGCCATGTCGTTCTCGGGATGCACTCAAGCTGTCTGTAATTGTAATCATTCACAAGCGCCTGACCGCCGCAGATTTTTACGACATACTTATGTGCGCCGATGGAATTGCCGTGCGCATCAAAAACCTCTGTTTCCTCACACTCAACATCAATCAGCGCGGAAAGCTGGTCGATGACCAGATCTCTCTTGTCGCGAAGCTCGTTTGCAATCGTGTTTCCACCAATTTCGATGGTATTAATCTGCTTATTTAACGTTGCAATCTGCTGTGCATAGCTGTTAATCTGGTCAATGTCAATCTTAATCTCGTCGTTGACATCTTTCTGCATCTTTTGAAAGTTGTTATAAAGTATGTTAAAATATTCACATAGATTTGCTCCCGCACCGATAAAATCCAGTGCAAAGTTATCCTCGCTTGTGTTTGCCGCAAGGGAAGATATTTTTGACCAATACTCACTGAACATCGTGGTAAAGCCCTTTACCTCGTCTGTGCCTCTCTGATCCCTTAAATAATTCTCGATGATCGCACAATAATACTGTTTCTTATCCGATTCGCCGAGTCTTGAATTGTTTGCCCAGTATTTCTCATCATAAAATAAATCACGGATTCGCTCTACACCAAGTGTATCGACGCCCGCGCCGATACAGCCATAATTCTGGAAACAGCGCATCGCTTCTGCTGCCGTCTGTTTTACTTCCTGTCTGGAAAACCCTTTTGTTTCGATGTTTGAGATATTGTTTGCAGTCGCGTTTAATCCCGCGTTGGATGCTACCAATCCCGTATATGAAATATTTAAACCCATAAAAGTAGATGCCATCTACATTTCCTCCAATCCTAATCCGTTATCCCGCCATACCTAACAGGGTTTCGAGCATATCGTTAATGACATTGATATATCTGCTTGCCGCGTTGTAAGCATTCTGATACATAATCATATGCTCCAGCTCGTCGTCCGAAGAAACCCCGATCACTGTCTGCCTTTCGTTGTCCGCGCTCTCAACCTCAAGCCGCTCGAAGTCGGCAAGCTCATAGAATACAAATCCTGAATTTGCCACCTGTGCCATGAGATCCGTATAGCAGCTCTCGATAGTACTCGGCGCCGTCGCATTCGGATTGAGATAAATCGGCGTATTCTGAAAAGTATTCACAAGCATCTCACCAATTATCCGATAGTCGACCGAATCATCCTCCGTCTTAAAGCCAAGAAGTGATGGTACCTGAACCAGCTTCTCATTGATTCGGAGATTTTCGCAGCTGTAGAGTGAAAACGGCGATTCCGGATCTTCCTCAATATACTTCCAGAACGTATTTGTCACCGGGTGACCGTCCTCGTCATAAATCTGTACCAGAAACGCCCCTTGCTCCTGCAACTCCTTTACTTCCTCGTTGGTGAGCGTCACCTTTTCATAGGCAGGTGTTTCATTCTTTAAAAACAGCTGCATCGGCGAGCCGTCATCATTCAGAAGATAACCGCTTGCCGGATTCTTTGCCGCCGCTTCCGCAAGCGTCTGATTGATCAGCGTCACAACCTGATGCACGATGTTGTCAAACTCCGCTTCGATGTTCATCATGCAGGAATTTTTAATAAATTTATCATAATACTTCAGACCCTGCTCCTCATCAAACTGTGATGCCTTGATGTCGAGCGAGTCGAGCTTTCTTTGATTACACATACCGGTTTCCAAATCGACGTAGGTCGCCGCATGGTCGCCTCTTGCAAGCAGCAATGCTCTCAAAGAGCCGACATCCGTATCTCTTTTAGAAGAAATATCCTCCGTCACATCAAACACGCGTGCCGAATCGTAATCCGGCTCTTTAACGCCGTAGATGTTCTCTTTGTAGGTAACATTTTGTTTCCAGTAGGGTGTGACATAACCGGTATCCTCGTCTACGAGCAGCTCCATATCATAAGACTGGCTCATCGTAACGAAGTCGTTATAGTTAAACTGCACGGTCACGACACCCGTGCTGTGTTCCTCATACGATATATTTCCGTAACCGGAGAGCTGATCCAAAAGCAAGTCGCGCTTGTCACGCAAATCGTTTGCGTTTTCGATATCTCCGGATTCTATTTTCATAATTTGTTTGTTCAGTTCGTGAATCTGCTGACCGATTTTGTTGATCTCTTTTACGGAATTGATGACCTGTCTGTTTAAGTTATCCTGATATTCCACGAAAGAGCTGTAAACTGCTGTCGCATTTTCCGCAAATTGGGCTGCCTTGGATACAAGCAATGAGATATTTATAACATCATTGGGCGAGGTTGAGATCTGCTGCATTGCAGTCCAAAGCCCCTCCAGGGAGCCTTTAAATGCCGCTGCATCGAGCTCTCCCAGAATGTCCTCGATCTGCGCCATTACATCGTATGATTTGTCGTAGTATGCCAGTCTGCCGTTTTCATTGCGATAGGTCGCGTCAAGAAATGCATCTCTGACATGGCGGCACTCAGCATATTTTGCACCGAAGCCGGACTGCATCTTGCGTCCCGCCGCGGTTGTTCCGATACTGGAATATTGGGTATCCGTATTTGCCACCTGCTGGCGGACATAACCGGGTGTACTAATATTGGAGAGATTGTGCGCTACGGTATGCAACGCATTCTGTGATGTTCTAAGTCCGCTATCTCCTATATATAATGATCCAAATAAAGACATGGTACCCTCCTTGTGTTTCGTCGTTATTGTTTTGCGTCGAAACCACCATGAAAGATACCAAGCACTTCACCATTCGTATATGCATCTTTTGAATAATTGGCTGTTTCCGGCGCAGACTTCATTGCTCGTATCATATTCAGATTGAAATCGACCATCTCAATTTTTTCCTGCAAAAGAAGTTGATTTTTCTCATTTTGCCTCCTAAGCTGTTGGGTGGTCTTCTCCAATCGTTCCTGTACATCCCGCAGTTTTTCCTGCTGGTCGGGAACTTTCGCGAGCATCTGAATCAGGTCTATTAACTTTAATGTTTCAACATCCCTGTTTACTACGTTGGCAACATCAGCCAGAACCTTTGTTCTTTGCTTCTCCATTGTCTGGATTCTGCCTACGATCTCCTGTTCATCCTCCGTGATCTTTGACAGGCTATCCACATCGCCTTTGACGACTGCGGATGTTTTTTTTTCGGCAAGGATTAGGAGCTTTTCATATTCAAACTCTTCCTTGTCGAGTATATCAACCAAGTTTTCCAATAAGCTAGCCACTAATTGTTTACCTCACATATTGATTGTCAAGAAACGCCTCCCCATACTCCGTTTCCTAAAGTTTCTAGAATAATCCGCTGTATTTCTCCAAAAGCTTTCCCGCGAAATCATTCACGTCTACCTCGTAAGTACCGTTGTCGATTCGCTGCTTGATAGAACTCACCAAATCCTCTCTCACATCAGGCGCATTTGCAACTGCCTGCTTTGCTACGGTGGTGTCCCTCGCGGTTGAAGACAGAATTAACTGATCGCGGAAAGATGAGGATGCTGCTTTCTTTTCATCTGCTTTTCCTACCTTTTTTGCTTCATAAACCTGCTGTATTTGGTTGTATGCATCGATACGCATAAAAACCCCTCCTTCCTTGGATTAAACAACTACAAAAGCAATTTCGTTCCTATCTGTTTTTGCTTTTATAACTATTTTATCGGTTGTTTTTTTATTTACTTTATAGTTTTTTGAAAATTTGTTTTTCCACATACACAACTTGTGCATCAAACGCGGCACGCTTTGTGAGCCGTCTTATTGAATCAAAAAGGAAAATAATTTATAACATTGTTTAACATTTTTGTCATTTTATGTTATACTTGTATTAATACGTTATTATGAGCCGTCATGAGGACAACAAAGGAAAGAACAATTTCATGAAAAAACAGTTATGTGTTTTATTCGTTTCTATATTAATAGTAATTTCTGCTCTCTGTGGGTGCAGTGAAGAAAATCACGGGCTTTCCATGGAAAACCCGACAACTGTCACCGTGTGGCACTACTACAACGGTCATGCCGCTGTCGTTTTTGATGCGCTTGTCACGGAATTTAACAATACCGTCGGGTTAGAAAACGGCATAGTCGTTACGGCACAGAGTATGGGCACCGTAGCGGACCTTGAAGCGGCACTGCAAAACGCCGCTGTCGGAAAAGTGGGCTTTTCTAAAATGCCCAATCTGTTTCAATGTTATCCGGACACAGCGGTCGCACTTGGAGATACCGTCGCACTGGTCGACTTTAACGATTATGTGACGGAAGACGAAAAGCTCACCTATGTGCGCCGCTATTTGGATGCGGGCTGTATCGGCGCTGACAACACATGGAATATTTTTCCTGTTGCGGCAGCTACAGAAGTACTTTTGCTTAATAAGACCGACTGGAACCGCTTCGCCCAAGCCACAGGCGCAGAGCTTGATGCGCTGCAAACTTGGGAAGGGCTTGCCGAAACTGCCGAGCGCTATTATGAGTGGTCGGAGGGAAAATCATTTTTCGGACGTGACGCTTTTGCCAACTATCTTATTATCGGCAGTTCGCAGCTTGGTCATGAGCTTTTTCAGGTTTCAGGGGATACTGTCGTCGCACTTGATTTTGATAAAAACACCATGAAAAAATTATGGGATAATTTTTATGTTCCTTATATAAAAGGATATTATAGCCAAGTCGGAAATTTTCGTTGTGACGACGCAAGGATCGGAGAGATTATCGCACTTGTCTGTTCCTCGTCCGGCGCGGCATATTTTCCGAGCAAGGTGGCAAATGCAGACGGTGTGACTTATCCTGTGGACTGCATCGCACTGCCGCTGCCAAATTTTGCGGATACGCCGCCGTATGCTGTATTACAAGGCGCAGGTATGTCTGTCACAAAGTCAACCGAAGCCGAAGAATATGCGAGCGTTTTGTTCTTAAAATGGTTTACACAAAGCGAACAAAACCTGCGCTTTTGTGCAAACAGCGGGTATCTTCCCGTTTCTCTTGATGCTGCGGAAACAAGTGTGGTTTCGGATTATCTAACCGAAAATGTATCAGACAGTGTTGTAAGCGACACAATTACAACATCGCTTTCACAGAGTGAAAAATATATTATGTATACCCCCGCCGGATTTGCGGAGGGCACACAGGCAAGAGCGGTTCTTGCGCGCACCATGCTTGACGCTGCAATTCGCGACCGCGCAGCGATTGAAGAGGGCGCACTGATCGATGAATATCTTTCGGACGAACGTTTTAACGAATGGTATCGGGAGACATTGTCCGAATTGAAAAATACTGTAAATAAATAGGAGGCTATACACTTGAAACGATTTTTCAAAAGTCTCAGCTTAAAGTATTATGTTATGTTGTCACTCATCTTTATTATCCTACTGCAAACCACTGTATTTGCGGGATTTTTGATTGCAAACAGTATCCCTGAGGATATGGATGAGAACACATTTAAAACACTCCAACACACGGTTACTTCCAACGCTTTTTCATTGGAAAAATACATCGGCGGTTTTGTAAATATGACCGACTTTTACGATGTTATCACCGATACAGCGCTTGCAAATGCCTCTGCGCAAAATCTCAGCGTTCGCGCATATTTGGGAAACAGCGAAAACCGTCAACAGTTTTTAAATGACATAACACCTGATATTTTAAAGGCACTGCGCTCAGCAGATACCAACTGCTGCTTTGTGATCCTCGAAGGCGGTACTATGCGCAATGCCGTTTATCTGACAGATCAAAATCCGACTTACAATTCTCATGACAATTCCGATATTCATGCAGTCATCGGTCCATCCGAGCTTTTATATCATCACGGACTAACCCTTGATGCACACTGGTCTCAAACATTGAAGGGGGAGGCACAATGTCCTTTTTATCAGCCAACGCTTGAGAGTGTTGCAGCCTATCCCGAACTTTCCGCTTCCGAGCTTGGATATTTCTCCGTTTCCAATTTCATACACGAAGAGAACAGCAGTTGTCTTTTTTATACGGTTCCGCTGATGGATGCGAACCATAATGCTTACGGGGTAGCCGGTTTTGGTGTTTCCTTTGACTACATAAAAACACTGCTGCCCGACCAAGGTCTTGTCATCGACCCTTACGGAAGCTATCTTTTGGGAATCATGGAAAACGCATCAACGATTTCAAGCGTTTATGTTGGAAACGACGATTACTACGCGGCACTCAAAAATGGTGAAAGCGCGGCACTTGTACTGCAAAATGCAAAATACGGAATCTATGAAATTGATTCCAACACGCTTCCCTCAGCCACCAGTACATGTATAACACCGTTAACGTTTTATACTGAGTCCTCTCCTTATCAAAATCAACAATGGGTTTTATGCGGGTTGGTGAATACGGATACACTTTATGCGTCTTCGGAACAGATTCAGTATATCTTTTATGCAGCCGTATTGGTCGCGCTTCTGATTTCTGTATTAGGTACGATTTTTATCACACATTTCTTCATGCGTCCAATCAATATGCTAAACCGCAGTATCCCGAAGCTTTCTCCTGAAAACAATGTGCTTCCGCAGACGAAAATCTCCGAATTTGATGCGATTGCAAAGGCGATTGAGAAGCAAAACGACTCCATCTACAAGTCGGGCAGCAAAATGTCTGAGATTATCAATATCGCGGGAATTTCGCTTGGCGTATGTGAGTTCGATGAAGCGAACGAAATGATTTACTGCACCCATAAGCTCTTTGAGATTCTCGAGGTCCCCGATTTTGGCTGGGAACACAACCGAATTGCAAAGGGAACGCTTATTGGAACGCTCAGAGGAATCGAAGCATTTCTCGAGCAAAGCCATGAAAACCCGAATGTTTTTTGTTACCGCCGTCCCGACTGCGACGACAAGTGGCTCGACATCAAGCAAAAAGCCATGGGAAAAAACACGCTTTTAGTTGTTTCGGACATTACGGAGAGCGTGCTTGAAAAAGAAAAAATTCTCTATGACCGCGACTATGATGCACTTACGGGACTTTATAACCGTGGCGCGTTTGCGCGGGAAATGAAATATATGATTGACGAAGGGCACTGTACAAACGGTCTCCTTTCCATATGGGATCTGGACAATTTGAAATATACCAATGACACTTACGGACATGATGTCGGTGACCGGTATATCTGTACGCTGTCAGATCTGCTCAAGCGCAGAATGCCTGAAAAGAGTTTTTCGGCACGTCTTGCTGGCGACGAGTTTACGATGTTTTTGTATGATGAACCGAAAGAAGTACTTATCACTACCTTAGAAAGCATTCACAAAGAACTGATGCAAGAGACACTGCTGCTTCCGGACGGTTTGGAGCTGAACATGAGTGCCTCTGCCGGAATGTCATTTTATTCCGAGGACGGAATCAACTACAGCGACCTTTTAAAGTATGCGGATTTTGCGATGTATCAGGTTAAGAAATCTTCTAAAGGAAGTATTAAAGTCTATAATAAGGAAACTTATCTGCGGGATTACATACTGGTTCAAGGCGTAGGCGAACTTGACAGACTTATTAAACATGAAGCGATTAAGTATGTTTATCAACCGATTATTTCCTTAAAAAACGACACGATCTTTGCCTATGAAGCATTAATGCGTCCGATTTCGGATTTGCTTCGGAAACCCGAGGAGCTTTTGCGTGTGGCTGAGGCTCAGGCAAAACTCAATAAAATCGAGCGTATCACATGGTTTCATGCACTGAGTAACTTCTTTGAACAGCTAAAGCCGGATGACAATGCTCGTATTTTCCTCAATTCCATACCAAACCAGCTTCTTTCCGAAGAAGAATGGACGCAGATTGAAACGATGTACGGCGATAAACTCAGTCACGTTGTCATGGAAATCACGGAGAACGCAAAGAGTGAATTTGACATTGATAAGAGAAAACGGGAATTTTGCAGCAAATGGAACATCCCGATTGCGCTTGACGATTATGGTTCCGGTTATAGCAACAGCGATATGCTTGTATCGTATAACTTCCATTTCGTGAAACTTGATATGATGCTGATTCGTGACATTAACAAGCACTCGTCCACTCAGTCACTTGTGCGCGGCATGATTGACTATTGTCATGAAAACTTTATTATGGTGATTGCAGAGGGTATCGAAACTGTTGAGGAATACAATACCGCAAAAAAACTTGGCGCTGATTTCGGACAAGGATTCTATCTTGCCAAACCCGCTATTAATCTTTATCCCTCAGAAGAACAGGATGCATAGATTGACAAAAAAATAACTATCATTTTTTTGTCAAATAGGTTATACTATACACATAATAGATTAAGGAGGACTGAAAACATGGGATTTTTAACAGGAAAGACAGCGATTATCACAGGTGCCGGCAGAGCAGTTTTAAGCGACGGCAGATGCGGCTCCATCGGATACGGAATCGCAACGGCATATGCCAAGGAAGGTGCCAATCTGGTCATTACAGGTAGAAATGTAAAAAAACTTGAGGACGCCAAGGAGGAGTTGGAACGACTTTACGGAATCAAAGTTCTTATCATACAGGCGGATGTCAATGCCGGTGCCGACAACGAGGCAGTTGTCGCAAATGTCATCAAACAGACGGTTGACACCTTCGGCGGAATTGATGTTTTAATCAACAACGCACAGGCTTCCGCTTCCGGTGTTACTTTGGCAGAACATACGACAGAACAGTTTGACCTCGCACTATATTCAGGATTGTATGCCGCATTTTATTATATGAAGGCCTGCTATCCGTATCTGGTAAAATCAAAGGGCACGGTTATCAACTTTGCATCGGGCGCAGGATTGTTCGGAAACTTCGGACAGTGCGCGTATGCCGCGGCAAAGGAGGGTATCCGTGGATTGACCCGTGTTGCGGCTACCGAGTGGGCAAAGGACGGCATCAATGTCAATATTATCTGTCCGCTCGCTTGGACTGCACAGTTAGAGCAGTTTGAAAAGGCATATCCTGAGGCATTTAAAGAAAATGTCAAGATGCCCCCCGCGGGGCACTACGGTGATTCGGAGTTGGAAATCGGGCGCGTCTGTGTGCAGCTTGCATCTCCTGACTTCAAATATCTGACCGGTGAGACACTGACCTTAGAGGGTGGTATGGGATTAAGACCATAATCGTTAAATACGAAAAAACGCAGAAGAGGCTTCGCTTGTCGGCGAAGCCCCTTTTTAATTCATTGCTTTTTTCAGTACTTCAAGGTTATCCTGCATCGCTTTCAGATACGTAAAGCCACCTTCAATATCTTTTGCCGTCACAGACTGTAACGAATTCATTGTGAGGATTTCCTGATTTTTGTCACGCGTATTCTGTTTGATAATCTCGGCAATTCTCTGATTGGAGCCTTCGATTGTTAAAATCGCAGGAAGTTCCAGTTCATCCATCTTTCCCGATAAAAATGTGATGGTTTCAAAGCTCGCATCGGTTTCCGTGCTGCACCCCGTAAATGCCGCGTAATAATCAAGTCCGTAATCGTCCGTCATATACCGAAATGGGAAACGGTCCCCGAACAGAATCGTCTTTTTCTTGGCTTCGCGCACCGCATCCGCGTATGCATCATCAAGTGCTGTAAGCTGCGCAAGATACGCCTTTTCGTTTGCGGCATAATCTTCGGCGTTCGCTTCATCTAACTGCTTGATATTGTCGGAAAGTGTTTTCGTCAGTACAGACGCATTTTTCAGTGAAAGCCACACATGCTCGTCATATTCTTCCTCGTCAGAATCATGCTCATGACGTTGCGCTGCTATCCCGCGAACTGTCTCCTCCTCCTTTACGGCATCGCCAAGCGTTTCCATAAGATTTACCACGCGCATCTCTTGATTATGTGCATTTTTCAAAACCTCTGTCACCCATTCGTCCGACTCTCCGCCGACATACACAAACAAATCTGCGGATATCATGGTTGCAATATCTCCCGCTGTCGGCTGATAGCTGTGCAAATCACCGCCCTTATCAAGCAAAAGTGTCAGCTCAAAATCCTCTAAATGTGTTCCCAAGATTTCTCTCGTCCAATCATATGTCGGAAACGTTGTACAGACAATCCTTTTTTTCACAGCGCCGTTCTTTGTATCGGCATTCGCGGTACCGCTTTGACATCCCGTCAGTGCCAGCATACACAGGAGTACCGCCAAAAACAGTGATAACCGTTTCTTTTTTTGCATATTCTATCCTTCGGAAAGCTTTTCTTTCCATTCTTTCATAATATCCTCGCACGCGTAAGCATCCATATCCTCGGCAGCCTGACACATTTGATCGTAATATACTGCACTGATCATATCAAGCTTATAAATATCCAGCTCATGAATCGCATCAACCAGCAAATCGGTGTCAAGCTCCTCAATCGCATTTTCTATTTTTTCAAACACATAATATAAAATATCGTCTGTCAATTCTTCTGTCGCCTCATTTTTCTCGTCCTCAAAATAAGGCTTTAAGATTTCATGATAGTGCGCATACTCGTCAAGTGCCGCCTGCGTATCCGCTTGAATGGTGTCAATATCAAGCGCATTTCCCGCATCTTCAAGCCGCTCTGCTTTTTTTGCAAGCTCTGTCGCACCAATCTGTCTTGACGAGCTTTTGAGCGCGTGCACCTCTATTGTATAGTTTCTCCAGTTTTTGGTATCGTAATATTCCTGAATAAGCTCCAATTTCTGCGGAATAATCCTACAGTAATCTTTTAGCACAGACCAGAATATCGTTTCATTCCCAAGCATTTCGATTGCCGCAGCCGCATCAATTCCCTCAATGTGCGGAAGTTCAATCTTTTCTCGGTTCACACCTCCGGACCGCTTTGTGATTTTCTCCTTCGGCAGCCACTGCTTCACCTTACTTACAAGCACATGAACTTCAATCGGCTTTGCGATAAAATCATTCATTCCTTCCTGAATGAACATATCCTTTGCGCCGCCGACTGCATTCGCCGTCAGTGCGATAATCGGAACACTATCATATTCTCTATGGAACCTCCTGATAATATGGGTCGTCTCCACGCCGTCAATCTCCGGCATCATATGATCCATGAGAATCAAATCGTAGGACGCCTGCGATATTTTATCAATAGCTTCCTTTCCACCGGTCGCCGTATCAACATCCATTCCGAGCGGCTCCAAAAGTCCCTCGGCAACCGTAAGATTAACCGCATTGTCATCCACAATCAAAATCTTTGCCGTTTCCGCGATGAAATCATAAATGTCGTCTCCACTCTGCTCATCAATGTAATCCTCGTGGTTGTAAATCGCAGCTACCATCATCGCCGAAATTGGCTTCTTTACATACATAATATTGGGCAGTTCGCTTTCTGCCGAATAACTGTACGAAGTAATAGATACTACGGTCAAATTCGGATTCTCCTTGATAAATTCAAACAGAGCTTCGTCAATCGCTGATTTATCAACAAACAAATACGGTTTTTGGTCCATGACAGGAAGAATGCTGTCTTTTACTGCCTGAATATCCTTTATGTCGTCAAGTCTTGTGTACGGGATACCAAGTTTCTCCATATCCGATTCAAGCTGCTGATCAGAATATTGATTTTCGAGAACACCAAACGCCGGTGAGGGCGCCTCAAGATGCAGCGCAAGCGACGGTTCATCATTCACGACCTTAATCGGTATTTCAAACGAAAAGCAAGAACCACGTTCGTATTCGCTCTCTACAGAAATCGATCCGTTCATAAGAGATACAAGCTGCTGGCATATCGCAAGTCCTAGTCCGGTACCTTCAATATTTCTGTTTCGCTTACTGTCTACCTGTTGGAACGATTTAAAGATCTTATCAAAATCCTGTTCTTTGATACCAATTCCTGTATCCTCAACACTGACAATAAAGTCTATGTACGAATCGTCTCTCTCCCGATAATCAAACTTCAATGTCACTTTTCCCTGTTTCGTAAATTTTGCGGCATTGTTTGCAAGATTGATAATGACCTGTTTGATTCTGTTGTTGTCACCATAAAGCACAAACGGCAGATTGGGATTGATATCCATCAAAAACTCAACATCCTGCGCGTTGATTCTGGTAACCATAATCGTTGAGATGTCATGAAAAATCGACAATGTTTCAAATTCCGTATCCACAATGTCCATTTTTCCCGACTCAATTTTAGAAAAGTCGAGAATGTCATTAATAATCGTAAGCAGTGTCTTTCCCGCTGTTCGTATCTGGTTGAGATACTCCCTTACATCGTCCGGCGCGTCTTTTCGCAACGCCATTTCCGCCATTCCGATTACCGCATTCATCGGTGTTCTAAGCTCATGACTCATATTGGCAAGAAAGTCCGACTTCATTTTCGCTGCTTTCTCAATTTCAATATTTGCCTCTTCCATCTTGTAGCGATGATAAGCGATACTGGAAATAATATCCGTCAAGGTATAGAGGAAACCTGCCTGTCTGTCAATCGTGTCCCGGTCCAGCACCTTTACCTGCATGATCGCCTGTAAATATTTAATCAGGTCTATTTTCAGTTCTCCCGCACTCTGCATAATCGTGATAATATCGGGACTTTCCGTGAGCACCTGTCCACTTACAAAACAGCCGATCATTTTACCGCCTGCTATAATGGGCGCTGCAAAATCTACCAGTCCCGCATGACATCGATAGACAACAGGCGCCCCCTCCTTCAGCGTCATTTCCGCGCCACGCTTGTCACATTCCTGACAACGCATACAGCCGACCGGGCTTACACGTGTATATTTTCCACAGAAAT
>JAAVAF010000131.1 GCA_014804225.1 Lachnospiraceae bacterium | reverse complement strand
CTGATCGCGGAGGGATATCCACAGGAAAATATTGATAAATATTTATCATTGTTTCGAGGGATGAACGCGTCTGAGGATACGCTAAAGTTTATTGAGGAGAAAATGACAGGTTTTCTTGAGGAGGACGTGAAAGCAAGCTTTCGAGAGATTATCGAGAGCGTGAATGCCACAAAGAGCGACTGTTTCCGGCTTGTGTTTGACCCGACGCTAGTGCGGGGAATGTCTTATTATACGGGAACAATTTTTGAAATCGCGATGCCGGAATTTGGCGGAAGCTGCGGCGGCGGCGGACGCTATGATAAGATGATTGGCAGATTTACGGGGAAAGATGTTCCTGCCTGTGGATTTTCAATCGGCTTTGAGCGAATTATTTTGATACTGACGGAGAACGGTTTCAAGGTTCCGAATCAGAGCAAAAAGAAAGCGTATCTTGTGGAAAAGGGCATATCGGGTGAGGCGCTTTGCAATGTGATTGCCCAAGCGCAGAAAGAGCGGCAAAGCGGCGCGCAGGTGCTTGTGGCGCGGATGAACAAGAACAAGAAATTCCAGAAGGAACAGCTTATGGCAGAGGGCTATGAGGAGTTTTGGGATTTTTATAAAGAAGGATTAAAAAACTAAACCGTTTAGACGGTATGGAGGAAATTATGGCAGAATCAATGAAAGGGTTGAAGAGAACCCACAGATGTACAGAACTTTCGGCTGCGAACGTCGGCGAAGAAGTCACAGTCATGGGCTGGGTGCAGAAAAACAGAAACAAGGGTGGAATTATTTTTGTGGATCTTCGCGACAGAAGCGGTATTTTGCAGATTATTTTTGAACAGGGTGCGGATTTAAGCCGCGCGGTTGACGCTGAGAATTTTGCAAAGGCGGAGTCTTTAAGAAGTGAGTTTGTGATCGCGGTAGTGGGCAAGGTGGAAAAGCGCGAGGGCAATGCCAACGCTGCGATGAAGACCGGAGATATTGAGATTCGTGCGACACAGCTTCGTATTTTGTCAGAGTCGGAAACACCGCCGTTTCCGATTGAGGCGGATTCCAAGACAAAGGAAGAGCTGCGGTTAAAGTATCGCTATCTTGATCTGCGGCGCCCTGATCTGCAGGAGAAGATTATGATGAGAAGCCGCGTCGTTGCAAAAATTCGTGAGTTTATGACGAACGAAGGCTTTTTGGAGATTGAAACGCCGATCTTAAATAAATCAACGCCGGAGGGCGCAAGGGATTATCTGGTGCCAAGCCGTATTCATCCGGGTAATTTTTATGCGCTTCCACAGTCGCCGCAGCTTTTTAAGCAGCTTTTGATGTGCTCCGGTTATGACAGATATTTCCAGATTGCGAAGTGTTTCCGCGATGAGGATTTGCGTGCGGACAGACAGCCGGAGTTTACACAGGTGGATATGGAGCTTTCATTTGTCGATGTGGATGATGTGATTGAAGTCAATGAGAGATTGTTAAAACATGTTTTTCAAGATACGGTCGGCATTGATATTCAACTGCCGATTCAGAGAATGACGTGGCAGGAAGCAATGGACAGATACGGTTCCGACAAGCCCGACACGCGTTTCGGAATGGAACTTGTGAATGTGAGCGATGTCGTGAAAGGCTGCGGTTTTGGCGTGTTTACGGGTGCGCTTGAAAACGGCGGTTCTGTGCGCGGCATCAATGCAAAGGGACAGGGCGAGATGCCGAGAAAGAAGATTGACGCCCTTGTCGAGTTCGCGAAAGGTTTTGGCGCAAAGGGACTTGCTTATATCGCAATTCAGCTGGATGGCACGTTAAAATCTTCTTTTGCAAAGTTTATGACAGAGGAGGAAATGGCGGCGCTGGTAAAAGCGATGGACGGTGAGAACGGAGATTTGCTTTTGTTTGCGGCGGACAAGAATAAGGTTGTATGGGACGTGCTTGGAAACCTGCGTCTTGAGATTGCAAGAAATCTGGAGCTTCTTGACAAAAATCAATATAACTTCCTTTGGGTAACGGAGTTCCCGCTGCTTGAGTGGAGCGAGGACGAGAACCGTTATGTAGCGATGCATCACCCGTTTACCATGCCAATGGAGGAAGATTTGGAGTTGCTTGATACAGATCCCGGCAAAGTGCGTGCAAAGGCATATGATATTGTGTTAAACGGAACGGAGCTTGGCGGCGGAAGCGTGCGTATTTTCCAGAACCATATTCAGGAGAAGATGTTTGAGATTATCGGTCTTTCCAAGGAAACAGCGAATGAGCGGTTTGGATTTTTGTTAAATGCGTTTAAATACGGTGTTCCGCCTCACGCAGGTCTTGCGTTTGGTCTTGACCGTATGGTAATGTTGATGGCAAAGGCAGATTCCATTCGTGAGGTGATTGCGTTCCCGAAGGTAAAAGACGCATCATGTCTGATGACGGACGCGCCGAATATCGTAGACGACGTTCAGCTTGAGGAACTTGGAATTGCAATTGTAAAAAGTGGAGAATAGATGAAAGAAAGCAAGAAAACAAAGGAAAAGAAAGCGCTTGCGCTTGAGGTGATTGCGCGTCTGAAAGAAGCATATCCGAATTCCGACTGTACGCTTGACTATAACGAGGCTTGGAAGCTTTTGGTGAGTGTGCGGCTTGCGGCACAGTGTACGGACGCGCGTGTCAATGTGGTAGTACAGGGATTATATGAGAAATTTCCGACGGTGGAAACTTTGGCTTTGGCAGAGGTTTCCGAGATTGAGGAGATTGTAAAGCCCTGTGGACTTGGACCTAGCAAAGCACGTGACATCAGTGCGTGCATGAAGATGCTGCATGAAAAATATAACGATAAAGTTCCCGACGATTTTGACAAGCTTTTGGAACTTCCCGGAGTAGGCAGAAAGAGCGCCAACCTTATTATGGGAGATGTGTTTAAAAAGCCGGCGATTGTAACGGACACGCACTGTATACGGCTCACAAACCGTATCGGTCTTGTAGATGGAATAAAAGAGCCTAAGAAAGTGGAAATGGCGTTGTGGGAGATTATCCCGCCCGAAGAGGGAAGTGATTTCTGCCACAGGCTTGTTGACCACGGACGCGAAGTCTGTACGGCACGCACAAAGCCGTATTGCGACAGGTGTTGTTTGAGTGATATTTGTAAAAAGAATATTTGAGAAAAATAAAAACGGGTTAATCCATTTGTTGAATTAACCCGTTTGTTTTTAGAAAATATTGCATAAATCTTTAATCGTGACTGGGACGAGCACCTATTGTGTTGATAGCAGTAATGACAACGCTCATAAGATCAGTTTTTGCCTGAATTGATGAGGTATTCACTTTATGAAAAAGCTCACCTTTGTTGGAACGTACATAATTTGGCTTTAAACGATTGAGTGCATAGGCAGCCATATCGGCTCTGCAAATTTCACAATTGCAGACATTGGGCATAGTAGGCAACAAATCATTTAATAGCCGTTCTACGTCGTCTTCCATAATATTTTTTAAACCGTCCACGACAGGTTCCCCCTTGAAATTTAATAGCAGCATATCATAATATACTACAAGTATTATTTTATTACATTTTAAACAAGTAATCAACATTATTTTTAGAAAGTTTTTATTTTTTTGTAAATTTTTGTTAGTAATTACTAATATCTGTAACATATAACTGTCTAAATTTCATTGACATAAAATAAAATGAATAAAAAGTCTGCTTTTTATCAATGCTAGATAAAAAAGGAGGAAAATCCTCTGCTCCTGTAAGGACAGTCGCATTTTTCTTCGAAAAACAAGGAGGATTAAATATGTCAATGATTTTAAAAGAAATAGGTGATTTCACAGTCAACGCATTTCACAAGGATAACTTTACAACGGTATCTAAAAAGGATATTTTGGGAAAGTGGGCGGTATTTTTCTTTTATCCTGCGGACTTTACCTTTGTGTGTCCGACAGAGCTTGAGGATTTGCAGGAAAAATATCAGGAATTTCAAAAATTAGGCTGCGAGATCTATGCGGTATCCACAGACTCTCATTTTGTTCATAAGGCATGGAAGGACGCGTCAGAACGTATTAAAAAACTGGAATATCCGATGCTTGCAGATCCGACACATGCACTGTGCATTGATTTTGACGTACTGATCGAAAAAGATGGACAGGCAGAGCGAGGTACGTTCGTTATTAATCCTGAAGGGAAAATCGTGGCGTATGAAATCAGTGCCGGAAATGTAGGTAGAAATGCCGACGAGCTTTTGCGGAAAGTGCAGGCATTACAGTTTGTGGCAGAGCATGGCGATGAAGTGTGTCCGGCGAAGTGGCAGCCTGGCGGAGAAACCTTGAAACCGAGTCTTGATTTAGTGGGTATACTGTGAAAAATAAATTTTTCACAAACGAACTTGTTCGTTTTGCAAATTTGTGATTACACTTGCATACATCAAAAAGCTTACGCTTTTCGCTGTCAAGAATTCGCAGGTTGCGTAAGAATGGGAGATTTTTAGAAATATGGAAGAGAATAAGAATTTATATGATGCAGTGATTATAGGCGGAGGTCCGGCGGGGCTTTCTGCCGCTATCTATCTGGGACGTGCGAAATATCGTGTGATTGTGTTGGAAAAAGAGCGTTTTGGTGGTCAGATTACGATTACCTCGGATATTGTGAATTATCCGGGTGTGCAAAAATCAAGTGGAAGCGAACTCACGGAAAACATGCGACTTCAGGCACAGCATTTTGGTGCTGAGTTTGCGATTGCAAATGTTTCCGATATTGATATGACTAAGGATGTCAAGCAAGTGACAACGACGGACGGTACACTTTATCAAACACTTGGTATCGTGCTTGCGCTCGGCGCGAATCCAAGACATCTTGGTTTTCAAGGTGAGGAGGAGTTTAAGGGACGCGGTGTGGCGTACTGTGCGACCTGTGACGGAGAGTTTTTTACCGGAAGAGAGGTGCTTGTCGTTGGCGGTGGATTTGCCGCTGTGGAGGAATCCATGTTCCTTACAAAGTATGCCAAAAAAGTAACAATGCTTGTGGTAACGGAGAACTTTACATGTGCGCGCGGTGTGTATGAACAGCTTAAGAATTATCCGCAGATTGAAGTTCGGTTTGAAACAGAGCTGATTGAGGCAGGCGGACAAAAAACGGTAGAGTATGCTAAGATAAGGGATAACAAAACAGGAACGGTCAGTGAGTACAGAGCAGAGGACGGCGGAAATATCGGTATTTTTGTGTTTGTAGGATATGCGCCTGCAACAGATATGATCAAGGATAAGATTGTATTAAACGAACAGGGGTATGTTGTGACTGACCAAAATCAGAAAACCAATATTGAGGGCGTGTATGCGGCTGGAGATGTGTGTATTAAAAATCTGCGTCAGGTTGTGACTGCGGTTTCGGACGGAGCGATTGCGGCGACCTCATTGGAAAGATATATTTCGGAAACGCGCGAAAGGCTGAAACTTGGTAAGCCTAAGCAGGTGACAACGCAGACGGAAGTTAATCCGAATATTTCTGATAGTCATGGAGAGAGTACGGGAAAAGATGGCTTTTTAAATGAGCAAATGCGCAAACAGCTTTTTGATGTTTTTGAAAAGTTTGAGCATGAAGTGATTATCAGGGCTGTGATTGCACAGGACCCAGTTTCGGCAGAACTTGAAGGTTTTGTAAATGAACTTGTCGGGATTCACGATAAGGTAAAATCCGAAATTGATGAGGAAACGCTTCGGACAGGAGATGAAAAGCCTTATATTGAAATTTGCAATGAAAAGGGAAGCGTTGGAATTCGTTATTACAGTGTACCCGGAGGACATGAGTTTAACTCGTTTGTGGTAGCACTTTACAATGCGGCAGGCGTAGGGCAGAGCATTGGTGAGAACACAGAGCATCGCATACGGGAATTGAAACAGAAGCATCTGTTACAGGTGATGGCGACGTTGAGCTGTACAAACTGTCCTGAGGTCGTGATGGCGACGCAGAAAATTGCCGCGCTTTCGGACACGATAGAAGCGGAAATGTACGATTTGTCAAAATTTCCGGAGTTTCGGGAAAAATATAGCATTATGGCGGTTCCGTGTCTTGTCATTGACGAGGGGAAAGAGGTGCTTTTCGGAAAGAAAGGTGTTGCGGAAATCGTTGGGATATTGGAGAAGATGCAGGGCTGATTTTGGCCCTGCTTTTAAACATGTATCAACTGTTTTTCCACGCAAGAATTTCCGATAACCGTTCTTTTACCGCTTTTTCATTGCCTTCCTCAGTTGGCAAATAATATCGCCTCCCTGCAAGACTTTCGGGAAGACATTTCATTTTGGAAAGTTTTTCTTCCGTATCATGGGCATAGATATATCCTTTTCCGTAATCCAATTCTTCCATCAGTGCAGTCGGTGCGTTGCAGATTTGAAGAGGAACAGGTTCCGCGGGAAGTTCTCTGACATCTTTTTTTGCATGCTCGCACGCGACATATAGAGCATTGGATTTAGGCGCCATAGACAGATAAACAACAGCATGCGTTAAATGCACGTCACATTCGGGCATTCCCAGAAAATGGCATGCCTGATAAGCGGCAACTGCCACCTGTAATGCTTGTGAGTCTGCAATGCCGATATCCTCACTGGCAAAGCGCACCAGTCTTCTGGCAATATAGAGCGGTTCTTCGCCGCCGTCCAGCATGCGGCAGAGCCAATAAACTGCCGCGTCGGGATCGCTGTTGCGCATCGATTTATGGAGTGCTGATATTAGGTTATAGTGTTCTTCCCCGTTTTTGTCGTATAGCAGAGAGCGACGGTTCATGCACTGAGAAAGCACTTCATTGTTTACATGAATTGTTCCGTTGCTGTTAATTTCTCCGTTTAATACTGCCATTTCGAGCGTGTTGAGCGCGGTTCTGGCATCACCGTTTGCAAAGCGGGCAATCGCCCTAAGATGTGATTGTTCTATTGTTATCTGCGTTGTTCCGAATCCTTTAGGGCTTGTCAGTGCATGGGTAAGGAGTTCTGTTAAATCTGTTTCATCAAGCGATTTTAATACAAATACTTTGCAGCGGGAAAGAAGAGCGGAATTGATTTCAAAGGACGGATTTTCAGTCGTTGCACCAATCAAGATAATGCTGCCTTTCTCCACATAGGGCAGAAACGCATCCTGCTGCGCCTTATTAAAACGGTGGATTTCGTCAGTAAACAAAAGTGTTCGAATACCCATAAGACGGTTTTGTTCCGCTTGCGCCATTACTTCTTTAATTTCTTTAATGCCGCTGGTCACTGCGCTGAACTCTACAAAAGAGGCATTCGTTCGTGCGGAAATAATCCGTGCCAGTGTCGTTTTTCCAACGCCGGGTGGTCCCCAGAAAATCATAGAAGAAATTTGGTCTTTATCAATCAATTGACGCAGAATTTTTCCTTCGCCAAGCAAGTGCTGTTGCCCTACATATTCCGATAACGTTTCCGGACGCAATCGGCTTGCAAGTGGGACGCTTGTGTTCCTGTCATCAAAAAGGCTTAGCTGTGTCATTTTTGTACCTTCTTTCCCTTTTTCTTTGTGTATTTATTTTATGCGCTTGTGTGGTGACTGTCAACATTTGCAGGTTTTGTTATTGACAAAAGAAACAATAACTTATAAACTGAAAAAGAAATGGAAACATTGCAGTGTGCGCGACAAAAAGCACAGAAATGAGGTAAAATATGGGGAGAGCAGGCGCCGGGGGAGGCGGACACAGGTCTTCGGGAGGCGGACACAGTTCTGCCAGGTCAAGCGGTGGGCATCGCGTGAGCAGCGGTGGTGGAAGCCACAGCAGAGCCGGAAGTAGTAGCAGAGGAAGTTACAGCTATAGGGGTTCAACGCCGCCGTCAATGCATACGGGACCGGGAATGCCGCCACCGCCTAGAAGATACGGGTATTACGGGCGCAGACATTACGGATACGGTGGGTATGGCGGATACAGTAGATTTTCCGTTACGTTATTGGTTGTGCTCATGGTGTTGGGGCTGATGATAGCGCTTTCGGGTGCTTTTCGAAGTACGAGTCAGCAGTATTCCTACAAGGATATGAAAAGTACAATCGTGCGGGAGAAGATTGACACCAAGAACGCCTATATGAATGACTGTATCATTGATGAACTTGGTTGGTTTAACAACACGTCAAGGACGGCATCAAGACTGAAGGAATTTTGGGAGGAAACAGGTGTTCAGCCGTATATCATTTTGAGAGCATATGATTCTACGCTTGCCACAGACGCACAAAAAGAGCGGTGGGCAACGGAGTATTATGACGAGAATTTTGATACGGAAAATATTTTCCTCTTTGTGTATTTTGCAGAGGAAGATACCGATAACGATGTTGGATATATGGCGTATGCAAACGGATATGAGACATCGTCTGTCATGGATTCTGAGGCGATAGAAATCTTTTGGAGTTATATTGACCGATATTGGTATACGGACGCGGAAACGGATGATGTTTTCATCAATGCGTTCAACAACACAGCAGACGTTATCATGCATGTGTCGACAACGGGAAAGGACATCATAAAATGGATGATAATTTTGTGTGTTGTGATCGTTGTCGGAGTTGTGCTTGTGACGGTTATCAAACAAAAAAATAAGCGTGCTAAGGAAAAGGCAGAAGAAGAGGCAAAGATTTTAAATACACCGATTGACACAATGGTATCGGATAACCTTGAGGATAAGTATTTAAAATAATTGATAAATAGGATCAAAATAAAGAAAGGCAGGTAAAACAATGGGATTGATGGATACATTAGGAAGAATACCGAAAATTTTGGAGGCGAATCTGAACGCGATTTTAGATAAGTGCGAGGATCCCGCAAAAATGATCGACCAGCTTCTTGTGGATTACAAGAGAGATTTAGCAGATATTAAGCGCGATACGGCTGCAGTGATGGCAGATGTAGAACTTGCCGAAAAAAGGCTGAAAGAGTGTGATGAAAGCATTGCCAAAAAGCAGAAAGCAGCGGAAAATGCATTGAAGGCGGGGAATGAGGGCGATGCGCGTACTCTGATTTCTGCAAAGCAAAACCTTGAAGTGACGCGTGAAAGCCTTGCACAGAATCTTGCCGTTGCACAGAAGAATGCAGAGATGATGAAAGAAGGCTACAATAAGCTTGTGCGTAATATCGAAGAGCTGGAGCAGCGTAAAGATGCGGCAAAGGCAAAGATTTCCATGGCGAAAGCACAGGAACAGATTAACAATACTGCGGCAAAGGCGAACAGCACAGTTAATACGGAGGCGTTTAACAAGTACGAACAGAAAGCAGAGCGAATGCTTGCGGAGGCGAATGCTGCGGCAGAACTCAATTCCCTTGATGTAAGCGTAGATAGTTTGACCGAGAAGTATGCGGACAGCGGAAGTTCTGCATCGGTTGATGAGGAGCTTGCGGCGATGAAAGCGAAACTCGGCGTGTAGTTTTTTGAAGGCTTTGTAAAGGGCAGATGAGTACATCATCTGCTCTTTTTG
>JAAVAF010000130.1 GCA_014804225.1 Lachnospiraceae bacterium | reverse complement strand
TGGAACGAGCAAAGAAGAGCGGTTATATCAGGGTGCGCATTGACGGGAATATGTATGAATTGTCCGAGGAGATAAAGCTTGAGAAAAACATCAAGCACAATATCGAGATTGTTGTGGACAGACTTGTCGTGAAGGCGGGCATTGAGCGGCGTTTAACGGATTCGGTTGAAAATGTCATGGCGCTCTCGGACGGTCTTTTGCTTGTTGATGTAATAGGTGGTGAAACGCTGCGCTTTTCGGACAGCTTCTCCTGTCCGGACTGCAACATCAGCATTGATGAAGTGGAGCCGCGCAGTTTTTCGTTTAACAATCCCTTCGGTGCCTGTCCTGTATGTTTTGGACTCGGCTATAAAATGGAGTTTGACATTGATCTTATGATACCGGACAAAAGCCTTAGCATCAATGAAGGTGCGATTACGGTAATCGGGTGGCAGTCGTGTACGGACAAGAGCAGTTTTACGAATGCGGTTTTGCAGGCGTTGTGTGAGGCATATCATTTTTCGCTTGATACACCGTTTGAGCAGCTCTCAGATGAAATACAGGATATGCTGATTAACGGTACGCGCGGCAGGGAGGTTATCGGCTATTATAAGGGACAGCGCGGCGAGGGCAAATATCCGATTGCCTTTGAGGGACTGATTAAAAATGTGGAGCGACGATATCGGGAAACGTCATCGGAAACGATGAAAAGTGAATATGAAACCTTTATGCGTATCACGCCCTGTAAAGAGTGCGACGGAAAAAGGCTGAAAAAGAGTTCGCTTGCGGTGACTGTCTGTGATAAAAATATTTATGAGATTACATCCATGTCAATCAACGGTTTGTACAATTTTCTCGATACAATGGAGCTTACGAAGCAGCAGCAGCTTATTGGAAAGCGTATTTTGAAGGAAATTAAGGCACGCGTGGGATTTCTCGCAAGTGTGGGATTAGAGTATTTAAGCCTTGCAAGAGGCACGGCATCACTTTCGGGCGGTGAGGCACAGCGTATCCGGCTTGCGACGCAGATTGGATCAGGACTGGTCGGAGTTTGTTATATTCTTGACGAACCGAGTATCGGTCTGCATCAGCGGGATAATGATAAATTGATTGCGGCGCTCAAGAATCTACAAGAGCTTGGAAACACCCTGATTGTTGTGGAGCATGACGAAGATACAATGTTTGCGGCAGACCATGTGATTGACATCGGCCCCGGTGCGGGCGAGCACGGCGGGGAAGTGGTTGCAGAGGGAACCGCACAGGAAATCATGCAAGTGGAGGAATCCATTACGGGGCAGTATTTAAGCGGAAAATTGCAGATACCTGTACCAAAAACGAGAAGAAAACCGACGGGATGGCTTACCGTAAAGGGTGCTGCGGAGAATAACCTGAAAGGTATTGACGTGAAATTCCCGCTTGGCGTATTTACCTGTGTAACAGGCGTATCGGGCTCCGGAAAGTCATCGCTTGTCAATGAAATATTATATAAATATCTTGCAAGAAAATTAAACCGGGCGCGCACCATTCCCGGAAAATTCAAAAAAATTGAGGGAGTCGAGCAGCTTGATAAGGTTATTAATATCGACCAGTCACCGATTGGCAGAACGCCGCGCTCGAATCCCGCGACTTATACGGGCGTGTTTGATCAGATTCGTGATTTGTTTGCGTCAACGATGGACGCAAAGGCACGAGGATATGCCAAAGGACGTTTTAGTTTTAATGTAAAAGGCGGGCGTTGTGAGGCGTGTGGCGGAGACGGTATCATCAAAATCGAGATGCATTTTCTGCCCGATGTGTACGTACCATGTGAGGTGTGTCAGGGAAAGCGCTATAATCGCGAAACGCTCGAGGTGAAATATAAGGGAAAAAGTATTTATGATGTGCTTGACATGACAGTGGAGGAAGCGTTATCATTTTTTGAGCCTGTTCCTTCTATTAAAAGAAAGATTGAAACACTCTATGATGTCGGACTTTCCTATATTAAGCTCGGTCAGCCCTCAACAACGCTTTCAGGCGGTGAGGCGCAGCGCATCAAGCTTGCGACGGAGTTAAGCCGCAGAAGTACGGGAAAGACCATTTATATTTTGGACGAGCCGACGACGGGACTGCATTTTGCGGATGTGCATAAATTGGTGGAAATCTTACAGCGGCTTGCAGAGGGCGGAAATACGGTGATTGTGATTGAACATAATCTTGACGTGATCAAAACGGCCGATTATATTATTGATATTGGTCCCGAAGGAGGCGACGGCGGCGGTACGGTCATTGCTGAGGGAACGCCGGAAAAAATTGCGAAAGATAAAAAGTCTTATACGGGTATTTATGTAAACAAAATGTTAGAGCGGGCAAAAAATGGTTAAAAACAGACCTAAAGTATTGTAAAAAAGCCACCGATATATAAGTTGTATCAGTGTTTTGAAAAAAAAGCGATAAACCCCTTTGAAAAATGGACAATTTAGGTTATAATAGTCTGGTTAGCAGTTTTGTTTGCGAAGAATGGTAAATACTAATCATGAAGATTATTACACTTACATGCCTGACAGGGCAAGTTTTGAGATAGAAACCTGAAAGTATCCGGTGAAAAAGAAAGGGGCAGCAGTAATGCAGTATACAGATATTGGAATTGACTTAGGAACCGCTAGTATCTTAGTTTATATCAGAGGAAAAGGCGTTGTTTTGAAGGAGCCGTCCGTAGTGGCATTTGACCGTGACACCGATAAAATAAAAGCAATCGGGGAAGATGCACGTTTGATGTTGGGAAGAACGCCCGGAAATATTGTAGCCGTAAGACCGCTAAGACAGGGCGTTATTTCTGATTATAAAGTGACGGAGCAGATGATGAAGCACTTTATTCAGAAAGCACTTGGAAGAAAGACATTCCGCAAACCGATTATCGCGGTGTGTGTGCCGAGCGGCGTTACCGAGGTAGAGAAGAAGGCGGTTGAAGATGCGACGTATCAGGCGGGCGCAAGAGATGTAAAGATTATTGAGGAGCCGATTGCGGCAGCAATCGGAGCGGGAATTGATATTTCAAAACCCTGTGGAAACATGATTGTGGATATCGGGGGCGGAACCTCTGATATTGCGGTCATTTCTCTTGGCGGTACGGTAGTCAGCGCGTCCATTAAAATAGCGGGCGACGATTTCGATGAAGCAATTGTGCGTTACATGAGAAAAAAACACAATCTTTTGATTGGTGAGCGAACCGCAGAGGATATAAAAATAAAAATCGGTTCGGCGTTTAAGAGAGCGGAAGTGGATTACATGGACGTCAGAGGACGAAATCTTGTGACAGGACTTCCAAAGACCATCAGAGTATCCTCCGAGGAAACGGAGGAAGCGCTTCGCGAGACGACGGCGCAAATTATTGATACGATTCACAGTGTGTTGGAAAAGACACCGCCCGAGCTTGCAGCGGATATTGCAGACCGCGGAATTGTGCTTACAGGGGGCGGAAGCCTTTTGAGAGGCTTGGAGGATTTGATTGAGTCGAGAACAGGTATCAATACGATGACTGCCGAGGATCCAATGACAGCAGTTGCGGTTGGTACAGGAAAATATGTAGAGTTTCTGGCGGGTGCCAGAGATGAAATCTAGTTTCTGATTATGAAAGGAGTACAGAAAGACAATGCTTAGAGGTTTATACACAGCCTATACGGGAATGTTAAATGAACAGTATCGAATGGATATTATGTCGAACAACCTTGCAAACGCGGACACGACAGGCTTTAAAAAGGAAGGCTCTACCAGTCAGGCGTATGATGAGGTTATGGCAGTAAAAATCAAGGATTTGTCGGAAAATCCGAATGTGGCGAAGCGTTTGGGAAAAATGAGCCTTGGCGTAAAGATTGGAGAAACCTTTACCGATTTTTCACAGGGTTCCTTGAGAATTACGGATAATACGTATGATTTGGCGATTGGCGGGAACGGATTTTTCAACATCGAGTTTACGAATAAGGCGGGAGAAACCTCTACGAAATATACAAGAGATGGCGGCTTTACGCTTACGAAGGAAGGCTATCTCGTGACAAAGGACGGCGACTATCTGCTCGGTGAGGATGGAAGAATACAGGTTTCCACGACAGCGGCAGAAACAATTATCGACCGTGACGGAAGCATCTATCAGGACGGAAATCTTGTTACAAAGATAAAGGTTACAGAATTTGAGGACACCAATTATTTAACGCATTACGGTGAGACGATGTGGGACGCAAAGGAAGGCGCAGTATCAAATGATGTAGAGAATCCAAATATCTATCAGGGATATCTGGAAATGTCCAATGCGAATGTCGTAAAGGAAATGGTAAACATGATTACGATTTCCAGACAGTATGAGGCGAATCAGAAGATGATTACGACTTATGATGACACATTAGAGCAATCAATGCAGTTGATCAGACTATAATATAGAGAACACGCTGTGAGAAACAACATTTTATGGTCGGTTTTCACGGTCGGATAAAGAATGGAGGATTCAAATGGTACGATCATTATGGACAGGTGCAACGGGAATGATTGCACAGCAGTTAAATGTAGACAATATTGCACACAATCTCTCAAACGTCAATACGACAGGTTACAAGTCGGAGGCGATGGAGTTTAAGTCACTGTTGTATCAGACGATACAGACAAAGAGTACAACGGCGAATATGGAGCAGAAGCCGATCGGAGCAGAGGTAGGTCTTGGTGTAAGAAATTCGTCAATCACGTCGATTTTCACACAGGGAAGTCTTTTGGAAACACCGGGCGAGGCGAATTTTGCGATTGCCGGAAACGGATTTTTTGCAGTAAAGGGTGCAGATGGTGAAACAACTTATTATACAAGAAATGGTAATTTCGAGTTTGCAATCGGCTCAGAGGGACTTATTTTGACAACCTCGGACGGACTTCCGGTACTTGATACGGAAGGGGAATCGATTATCATTGAAGACGAAGATGTGGTAGTGAGTAAGATCCAGGTATCAAGAGACGGTACTCTGATGTATCCCGATGACAATAATGTTTTGCAGAGTATGGATATGACGATCGGACTGTGGCAGTTTAACAATCCGGGAGGACTCAGCAAAGAGGGCGACAGCCTTTTCATAGAAACCGATGCAAGCGGTGAGGCGATGAACGAGGCAGAAAATGACGAGCTGCCCAAGAGCAAGATTATACAGGGTTACCTCGAGGGTTCCAATGTGCAGGTTGCTGACGAGATGGTAAACTTAATCGTGGCACAGAGAGCATATGAGATGAACTCAAAAGTGATCACGACTTCGGATGAAATGCTTCAGCAGGCAAACCAGTTGAAGCGATAACGGAAAGGATAGGGATTAGTTGATATGGATATCGGTGGAGTAGGTTCCGTATACGCTGATTACATGGCAAGTCAGGTGTCATCGACAAAAGCGGATACCATTAAGAATAAAATTGAAAACAGTGCCGGAGCAGCGAACGAAGAGGAATTGTTGGATGCTTGCAAACAGTTCGAATCTTATTTCTTAGAACAAGTGTTCAAAGAGATGCTGGAAACGACAAAGGTATTTTCGGATGACGATGAGAACGGTTATGCCTCAAAGATGGTAGATTACTTTAAGGATTCTGCGGTTCAGCATCTTTGTGAACAGGCGACAGCGGGGAACGGCTTGGGACTTGCAAATATGCTTTATGAACAAATGAAACGAAACTACGGCATTGGAGTGGAGGTTCTTTCGCCGGAGGAAGTATAAAAACGAAAAAATGCAGCCGAACCCGATTTAGGGCTCGGCTCTTTTGTCGATATAAGGAGGAACATCTTTGGAGGTACTAAAGGGCTTCGTGGAGCATATCATCTATAAAAATCCGCAAAACGGCTATGGCGTCATTAATCTGGTGGCGGGAGAAATGGAGATTACCTGTACGGGAATTTTTACAAACCTTGATGAAGGGGAATGCATTGAGGCGGAGGGCGCTTATGTGGAACATGCTGTCTATGGCAGACAGTTTAAGGCGGACAGCTTTCGGGTCGTGCCGCCTGAGGACGCGGTGGCTGTGGAGCGGTATCTGGGTTCGGGCGCGATTAAGGGGGTCGGCGCTGCACTTGCGGCGCGGATCGTGCGGCATTTTGGGGACGATACGTTTCGGATTATTGAGGAAGAACCGCACAGACTTGCCGAGATTAAGGGCATCAGTGAAAAAAAGGCAAGAGAGATCGCAGAACAGGTGGAGGAGAAGAAGGATGTGCGCGAGGCAATGATTTTTCTCCAACGATACGGCATTTCCAACGCGCTTGCAATCAAAATTTATAAGCAGTACGGCATGGGACTTTACAAGATTATGCGGGAAAATCCATACAAACTTGCGGAGGACGTGTCGGGAATCGGTTTTCGTATCGCAGATGAGATTGCTTCCAAAATCGGAATTCATACAGATTCTGATTATCG
>JAAVAF010000129.1 GCA_014804225.1 Lachnospiraceae bacterium | reverse complement strand
TTGTGCTTCAATGCCCATGCTCTTTGAGGGATATAGAGAAGGGATTCGAACTCCATATTCCATATTTCTTTCTTTTTTCCGTTCTTGGCTTTTTCATAGTATTCCGGTCCGTTTATGAGAGCAACGCATCTTGAATATAAAAAGGTATCGTCGCTCATGTAAGGATCTGTTTTTTGACATTGGTCTGCCAGTTTTTTTGTGTCTAAACCGTATAATAATTCGGACATTAAATCATCAAATTCAAAAATTGTGTTGTCATCTTGACTTGATAAATATTTCACAACCGGCATAAGCACCTTGACGTCATCACCCTCGTTTGTCCAATCGCAAAGTTCCATTGTGTTCCAGAAAGATTCGTATTTATTCATCGTGTTCCTCCTGTTTCTCCGTTTTGCCGTAAAAGAATTAAGAAAAGTATATCAAAAACAAAAATATATGTAAATCCAAAATCCCATTTTAGATTTGCATATATTTTTTCACTATCTACCGCAGCAGCCCCATACTCCCGGTCAGTTTGTTCACTTTCTTTTTTGCTCCACATATCGCAATCCCGAAATATCGCAACTCATTTTCTGACACCAATGTCATTTTATCAACAAACTCCTCATATGTTTTGCACCCCTGCGCCAAATCGGAGAAATCAACGACAGTCAAATCCGAAAATTCCGGTTCATACAGCTTTTCTCTAATCATCTGCATACTCTCCGCATTCCCCTTTAAAATAGGCACCGGAAATTCAATAATTCCCAAATGCCGATTACCCGATTGGTCAAAGACATCTTTTCCGACAACCTCTGGCATCTCCTTCCCCATACTAATCCCCATAATTGCCGCCGTATTCGCCGCCATTCCCAAAGGCAGATTTTCGTCAATGATCATCACGCATTTTTCATTCTGTACATCCATACCTGTTTTCCTCCTCATTCTTCATCACTGCGCTTTTTGTCAACCTTATTTGAGGAAACAAATATTTCACGATATCCGCCGGGGGCAAGTCCCGTAAAACTGCTAAAATAATTCGTAAAATGACTCTGGTCCGTAAATCCTGTCCGAATCGCGGCATCGGCAGGCGGCACACCCTGACGCAGCAGCTTTTTTGCCTCATTAATGCGAATCGTTTCCAGATAACGATACGGTGTGATTCCCTTCGATTTTGTAAACGCCCGAAGCAGTGTTGACTTGCTCAAGCCAATCGCATGACAAATCTGCGCCAAAGAAAGATGCTCTGCAAAATGCTGTTCCATATATGCGCAAGCTTTCTCAATCTCCTCTCTACACTCGGCAATACGGACTTCAAACGCCTGTCCATAATTTTGAAACAACATCGAAAGAAAAATCAGCATCGTTTCCTCTTTTCCCAAATCATCAATCTCCCGCAGCAGCATCTCATGCAGCACACGAAAACAACAGGCAATTTCATCATCATGAATCACATTTTTACCAAACTCCGGAAGCCTACGCTGTCCGGTTACTTCCTCAGCAAAATCAATCATGACTTCTTCACTGATATTCAATGCCCGATAATCAAACCGCCCGCCGTCACTTTGCGTACAGGCATGATTATCGCCCGGATTAAAGAGAATCATATTGCCTTTTTCAATCGTGTATTCCTTATTTTTGCAGGAAAGGACACGCTGTCCGCCTTCGACAAGTCCAATCACGTAATGCTCATGAAAGTGGTTGGGAAAAGGGTGGCGCATCCCCTCAAAACGGTATGCTTCCACCCTTAATTCTTTATCATATGTGATTGTCTTAATCTCTTTTTTCATCGCTTACTCCCATGTGTCTATACCTGTTTCCCGTATTCAGTATATGGCATCTATTAAGAAAAGTCTTGTAAAATATCTTCATTTTTATCCTCTTGCCACTTTCGCCGGATACCACTTTTGGAACCATCCGGTAAAAACTCCCAGTACAAAAGGAAATATTGAATTCACTGCCCCTGTCAGAGCCCCAACGTCCGTTCCCATAATTGCGTAAGTCCAAATGGGCGTCACCAAATACAGAATTCCCCACATCAACGTCAAAATCCGGTTGGTTTTCATAAACAACGGATTTTCCAAAGCCTTTTCCCCGTCATAACCATTCATGGAATAATGAGCGGAAAGCGGTATTTCTACAAAGCAGGATGCCGTCCACATCACCCCGAAGGCAAGATAGGACAAAGGAACGACTATACGCCCTGGCACTCCCGACAGTACTGCCATGGAACATCCGGCTGCTACGACTCCGGTCAGAAATTCATAGATTGTCTTTTTATGACGGTAAAAAAGAAGCTGCACCAGTACACAGGCACTGATACACGCCAGTCCGCCCCAATATCCGTCTATTGGAGCCGCCACCCAAAAAACAATCCACGGAATCAGCAAAATATTCATATTTGTTTCCTTATCAGGTACATGAATACCTGACATTTTCCTACTCTTCACCCCACTTCCTCCGACAGTGCCCGCACCGCCGAAATACTTGTCCCACTTTAACATGAGGTCAAAATCACCCTTCACTTTATAAAGCTGTTTCATCAATGCTTCGTCCCCGCGGATTTCCCCTGCCGCAATAGAACGCCAGACGGTAATCGGCGTTTCGATTCTAGTCGTAAAAGTTTTAAATCCATCTGTCAACACTTTACTGCCTTCTTTTCCCATGACAACCTGATAACGCTCATCGATATCCGTATAATACATTTCCAACACCTGCTCCCTGCCAGCATAACTGCCTTTCCGATACAAAGCTGCCATCTGTCTGGTAAAGACAAGTGCATCCGACACTTTCTCCCCGCTTTCTTGATCGATTTTCCAACTGGCGTCCGCCATACGTTCATACACCTTCTTTGGATATAGTAACTGATTTAACTCCCGAAAAGTTTCCTCCGAAATGCCGCCCTGCACATATTCCCTGCCGGCTTCCTTTACACACTCCAGATATTTCCCCGTCCTGTCCGAAAGCTCCGGCACACGGAACAATTCCCCCTGCCCGCAGAAAATAGCCATATACTGTCCCTTACCGCACATATGGTCAAACAGGCTGCACACGCCGTCATAATTTCCTTCCGCCGTATAAAAACCGCAAGTGGAAATCACCACTGTTTTCTTACTGCTCATGTCATATCGTGACGGATGACCTCCGTTGCCTATCCCGTCCTCCCGCTCCGTCATAAAAGGAAGCGCCATAGGAAGTTGGCGGTCAATCAATGTTTTTAATCCTCCCGGCACTGTATAATAATAAAGGGGAAAACTCCATATCGTAACATCCGCCCACATAAGCTTTTCAATTACCTGTCGCATATCATCCTGTATGCAACAGGTTCCCGGCGTTTTCTCCCAACATTGAAAACACCCAAGGCAGGACTTAATTTCCATCCGGTTCACCTGAATTTCTTCTATCTGTGCTTCTTCCCCCGCACTTTCCGTCTCCAATCTCATTCCTTCCAAAAAGGCGGATGCCAATTTATAGGTATTACTTTTCTTTCCTTTGGGACTGCCGTTTATCACTAAAATTTTCATTTGTCAGTCTCCTCCAATCTTTTGATGCAATCCCTCGCCCAGTCAATACACATCTGCATATTTCTTCTACCGTAATCTACTGTCATCTGCCAGAAAAGCGCTTTTTCTTTCTCATCCAAATATGCGCTGTAATTCTCAATGTACTCCGGCACAGGCGTCAGGCTTTCCAGAAGCTTTTCATGTTCCTCTATCAGACGTTCGAAATACCGGATATTTTCTTCCCTGCTCCGTTCCCCCATGAAAAATACTTTCATCAGTAACGGATTTCTGGTAGCCATTACGGCCTCATCCTTTGCCAGCCACAAAAGAAGCTCCGCCTGTCCCTCCGGTGTAATCGAAAAGACATTTTTGTCCGGCTTTCCCTGCTGGGGAACCACTGTCTTTTCAACCCAGCCCTTTTGTTCCAATCCCTGTAATTCCCGATAAATCTGACTAGTCTGAGCATTCCAGAAAAAATTTAGGGAATCCCTGAATGCCTCCATGATTTCATAGCCTGTCAGGTTATAATAGTTTAATAATCCTAAAATTCCGTGCTTTAACATTGTGCTTGCCCTTTCCTGTTTTGGGTTATATTTTGATTTCTTTATTATATTCCACTTGTGGAATATATGCAAGTAGAATAAACAAAAAAGGCAAGCTCACCAGCTTGCAATACAATCACTACGATTGTCACAATTTTCTATAGAACAAAAAGGGAAATAATCTGAAAAACCAGTTATTTCCCTTTGCATCATATTTATAAATCTTCCCTTTCCGCCAATATACGAATCAAAATCTCCGTCATCGTAACCATCTCATGCACATTCGCATATTCCTTGCAACTATGCACATTATTCATGGAGCACGCCATCACAATCCCTTCTATCCCATACTGAAAGAACACATTATTGTCACTTCCGCCAAAGGTTTTAAAAAACTTCGCCTCCACCCCCGCGCCGGAAGCCGCCTTTTCATATTCTCGCACAACGTCACTGTCAAGGCTTGTTTCATACGCCTGAATATCAACCGTTTCTTTCCATTCGGCAGACGCGCCCAAATCCTGTGCCACTTTCGTAAATTGCTCCCGATATGTCTTTGCAAGCGCAACTGCTTTTTCGTGCTTCAGGCTTCTAATCTCCCCCTGAACCGTACATTGTTCCGAAACAATATTGACACCGCTTCCTCCGGAAATCATGCCGATATTGGCTGTAGTAACATCATCGATTCTCCCCTGCGGTAACTGTGCAACCGCTTTTGCCGCTGCCGCAATCGCATTTCTTCCCTCTTCCGGGCAAAATCCCGCGTGCGCTGCCTTTCCGTTGATGGTAACGCAAAAAGAAAGAATTGTCGGTGCTGCGTAAGCGGCATCTCCAATTCTTCCGCTCAGGTCCAAAACGTATGCACTTTTGGATTTTATTCTGCCATAGTCAAATGCTTTCGCACCCTTGCAGTAAAGCTCCTCACTTACAGTAAATAAAAGTTCCACATCGCGATGTGCTATCTGATTTTCTTTCAGATATTTCATCGCATGATAGATTTCCGTAACACCCGCCAGATCGTCCGCGCCAAGAACTGTTGTTCCGTCACTTTTGACTGTTCCGTCCGCCGCAAAAACAGCTTTTTTTCCATATGCAGGCATGACCGTATCCAGATGCGCCGCCAACAAAACAGGCGTCTTTTTTCCATCACCTTTTACGTATGCATACAAATTTCCCGATGTGGAGCCGGTCCGTTTGGCGCTGTCGTCCTCACAAAGCATTATTCCAATCTCTGCAAACAGCTTCTTGATTTCCTCCACCATCTGTTCCTCGTGAAGCGACGGCGAATCAATACTCACCAAATCTGTAAATGTTTTTTTCACATCTTCATACCTTACCACTTTTGCACACTCCTTTAAATGACATATTCCGGCTGATTCATCATGTGCATCTTGCGGAAAAACTCTCTTGTCCGCTCGTTCTTTGGATTTTCAAAGACTTCTTTGGGCGTACCGTCCTCAACGATATGACCTTTATCAAGAAAAATCACGCGGTTTGCAACATGGCGCACAAAGTTCATTTCGTGGGAAACCAAGAGCATTGTATAGCCTTCCTCCGCTACCTTGCGTATCACATCCAAAACCTCACCGACCAACTCTGGATCGAGCGCCGATGTCGGTTCGTCAAGAAGCAAAAGTTCTGGCTTCATAGCAATCGCTCTTGCAAGCGCAACACGCTGCTGCTGCCCGCCTGACAAATGCTTGGGATAATGATTCGCCCACTGTGCCATTCCCACATTGTTAAGCTCCTGCATTGCGATTTTTTTCGCTTCGTGTTTGCTCATTTTTTTGACAACGATTAACCCCTCCATCACATTTTCAAGCGCCGTCTTTTTCTCAAATAAATAAAATCGTTGAAACACCATTCCGGTATGCTGCTGTAAATAGCGCAGTTCTTTGCCCCGTTTGCGCGTAATGTCAACCGTTTTCCCTTCCATATGAATCATGCCGCTTTCGGGAATTTCCAAATGATTGACACAGCGAAGCAGCGTCGATTTTCCGGTTCCCGATGGCCCGATGATTCCGACAACATCTCCTTTTTGAATCTCAAAATTTATATCGTCAAGAACAACATTGTCATTATATTTTTTTGAAAGATGTTCTATTTTAATCATTCTAATCACCTTTTCCACTACTTGCAAATTTGTGCTTCTGCACAAATTTGCCATATGAAAAATCTCTGATTTTTCATATTTTCTCCTCTGTTACAGGTAATAACGCCACCTGATCCGGAATGCGGATTTTCTTTTCAATCATTTTAATCGCCTGCTCAATGATAATGGTAATCACCCAATAGATGATTGCAAGCGAAATATATAATTCAAAATACCGATAAGATCTTCCTGCAATAATTCTGCCTTGCGCCGTCAATTCTACAACTGCACAGGTAAATGCAAGCGAGGTGCTTTTAATAATACTAATCAGCGAATTGCCCAAAGTCGGCAGTGCCACCTCAAAGGCCTGTGGCAGTATAATTCTTCGGAGCGTTTGCAAATAAGTCATTCCTAACGCCTGCGCGGCTTCTATCTGTCCTTCGTTTACGGCCTGCAATGCCGAGCGGATAATCTCTGCGCAAAAGGCAGACTGGTTTAATCCAAGTGCTGCCGCTGCGTACACAAAACCCGGTATGTCCGCAACGGCGAGATTGGTTCCAAAATTTTGATTTAGATATTTAAAAAACATCGGAATGCCAAAAAAGGCAATGTAAAGCTGGACAATAACAGGTGTACCGCGAATTGCGGAAATGATAAAATTGATAACCTGTGTCAAGATCCGAATCTTTTTGATTTTAATGACCGCCATCAAAAGCCCAAGCACCAGTCCAAGAACCATTGCAAGTCCTGCCAGCTCCAGTGTAATCGGAAGTTTTTCTAGCAACTCCGGAATGGAAGCGAATACAAGTTTTAAGTCAAATAGTTTTCCCATTTGTATCCTTCTTTCTATTTACGCGTTGATATATTTCTCTACTAAGACACAGGTAAATCCTAAATTCTTTCTGTGTACTTCTTTTTGCACCTCATCTGCCGGCGGCAAATCCGTTCTTGATTTTTCATAAATGCTTGGGCTGACTTCTAAATTGGTGACATAACCAAGCTTATTGTAGAAGCCTGCCGCTCTGTCCTGGCTGTTGATTACAATGTGCCTGATGCCGCTTTCCATCAGCCATTTTTCCGCTTCTTTGATTAAAATACTTCCATATCCCGACTTCTGCTTTTCCCGAACCACACATACACGTTCAATCTTTCCAATGCCTTCCTTCGGATAAGTAATCCGGCATCCTCCCATTGGCTTGTGGTTCTCC
>JAAVAF010000128.1 GCA_014804225.1 Lachnospiraceae bacterium | reverse complement strand
TTAAGAAAGGAGTAAGGTTGTCAGAATGAGCAACGAATATGGAGCTGACCAAATTCAGATATTAGAGGGACTGGAAGCGGTTCGGAAAAGACCCGGTATGTATATCGGCAGCACTTCTTCAAGAGGCTTGCACCATCTTGTATATGAGATTGTAGACAATTCCGTGGATGAGGCGCTTGCGGGGGTTTGTGATACGATTGAAGTAACGATTAACCCTGAAAATTCGATAACGGTTGTCGATAACGGACGCGGAATCCCTGTCGGTATTAATCATAAAGCGGGAATTCCCGCTGTAGAAGTTGTATTTACGATTCTTCATGCCGGCGGAAAGTTTGGCGGTGGCGGTTATAAGGTTTCCGGCGGACTTCACGGTGTTGGTGCGTCGGTTGTAAATGCGCTTTCGACATGGCTTGAGGTGGAGATTTCGAGTGAAGGTAAGGTTTATAAGCAGCGTTATGAGAGAGGTCATGTATGCTATCCGCTGAAAGTGGTGGGTGAATGTCCGATTGAAAAGAGTGGTACAAAGGTTACTTTTTTACCGGATCCGACGATTTTTGAGGAGACGGTGTTTGATTATGATATTTTAAAGCAGCGGCTTCGTGAGATGGCATTCTTGACAAAAAATCTGAAAATTGTATTACGTGATTTGCGTCCTGAGGACGGTATCATTGAAAAGACATTTCATTATGAAGGCGGTATTAAGGAATTTGTGACATATTTGAACAAGAGCAAAACGCCGTTGTATGATGATGTACTTTATTTTGAGGGAAAAAAGGACAATGTGTATGTGGAAGTAGCAATGCAGCACAACGACTCCTATACGGAGAGCACATACAGTTTTGTTAATAATATCAATACGCCGGAGGGTGGTACACATCTTGCTGGATTTCGAAATGCAATTACGAAAACGTTTAATGATTATGCGCGAAATTCGAAGCTTTTGAAAGACAGTGAAGCAAACTTAAGCGGTGAAGATATTCGGGAAGGCTTGACGGCGATTGTTTCGGTTAAGATTGAGGATCCGCAGTTTGAGGGACAGACAAAGCAAAAGCTTGGAAATAGCGAAGCAAGAGGCGCAGTTGACAGTGTTGTCAGCGAATATCTCACCTATTATCTGGAACAGAATCCGACTGTTGCAAAGCAGATTTGCGAAAAATCGATTCTCGCGCAGCGCGCGAGAGAAGCAGCGAGGAAAGCGCGTGATTTGACAAGAAGAAAGACTGCATTGGACGGTATGACACTTCCCGGAAAGCTTGCCGATTGTTCCGATAAAGATCCGAAAAATTGTGAAATTTTTATCGTGGAGGGAGATTCCGCGGGCGGCAGCGCAAAGACTGCGAGAAACCGTGCAACACAGGCGATTCTTCCGCTGCGCGGTAAGATTTTAAATGTTGAGAAAGCAAGGCTTGACAGAGTATATGGTAATGCAGAGATTAAAGCGATGATTACCGCGTTTGGTACCGGTATCCATGAAGATTTTGACATTGAGAAGCTTCGATATGACAAAATTATCATTATGACAGATGCTGATGTCGACGGTGCGCATATTGCGACATTGATGCTCACATTTTTATATCGGTTTATGCCGGAGTTAATCAAACAGGGACACGTTTATCTGGCAAAACCGCCCTTGTATAAGCTTGATAAAAACAAAAAAGTCTGGTATGCGTATTCCGATGAAGAACTTGCCGATATTTTGAACGAAGTCGGTCGCGACCAGAATAACAAGATTCAGCGATATAAAGGACTTGGAGAGATGGATGCCGAACAGCTCTGGGATACGACTATGGATCCGGAAAAGCGCATTCTTTTAAAGGTTTCGATGAATGAAGAAACAGAGTCCGAGATTGATTTGACGTTTACAACCTTGATGGGTGATAAGGTAGAACCAAGACGTGAATTTATCGAGGCAAATGCAAAATATGTTAAGAACTTGGATATTTAGTTTGTATTGTAGTGTTTTAAAATACAAACATATGTATGTGTGTAGCGAGTAAGTTTGCGTAAAAAGCACACAGAAATGAGGTAAAGGTTAAAAATTAAAATTTTTAACAAACGAATTTATTCGTTTTGCAAATATTGTGCTTAAGAGCACAAATTCGCAGGCTGAGAAAGGAGTATGGCTATAAGAATGGATGATACAATTTTTGACAAGATAGAGGAAGTCGATTTACAAAAAACGATGGAAAATTCCTATATTGACTATGCTATGAGTGTAATCGCTTCCCGTGCCCTGCCCGATGTCCGTGACGGACTAAAGCCGGTGCAGAGGCGAGTACTCTATTCTATGATTGAGTTGAACAACGGTCCCGACAAGCCGCATAGAAAAAGCGCGCGTATTGTCGGTGATACAATGGGTAAGTATCATCCGCATGGTGACAGCTCTATTTATGGTGCGTTGGTCAATATGGCACAGGAGTGGTCTACGCGTTATCCGCTTGTGGACGGTCACGGAAATTTCGGTTCAGTCGACGGCGACGGCGCCGCTGCGATGCGATACACCGAGGCAAGACTGAGTAAAATTTCGATGGAGCTTTTGGCCGATATCAATAAAAATACAGTTGATTTCGTGCCAAACTTCGATGAAACCGAAAAAGAGCCGGTTGTGCTTCCAAGCCGTTATCCTAATCTTTTGGTAAATGGTACACAGGGTATTGCCGTCGGTATGGCGACAAATATTCCGCCACACAATCTGCGGGAAGTGATTGGCGCTGTGGTAAAAATTATCGACAACCGTGTCAATGAGGACAGAGATACGGAGATTGAAGAAATTCTCCCGATTGTAAAAGGTCCCGATTTTCCGACAGGCGGCATTATATTGGGCACGCGCGGCGTGGAGGAAGCTTACCGCACAGGACGCGGTAAAATCAGAGTGCGCAGTGTCACAAATATAGAAACACTGCCAAACGGAAAAAATCGCATTATTGTCACAGAGCTTCCTTATATGGTTAATAAGGCAAGATTAATTGAAAAAATTGCCGAATTGGTAAAAGAGAAACGAATTGACGGCATTACGGATCTTCGCGACGAATCAAACAGGGAAGGTATGCGCATCTGCATTGAGCTTCGAAAAGATGTGAATGCGAATATTATTTTAAATCAACTTTACAAACATACACAGCTTCAAGACAGCTTCGGCGTGATTATGCTCGCACTTGTCAATAACCAGCCAAAGGTTATGAACTTGAAAGATGTGCTGATTCATTACATTAAACATCAGGAAGAAGTTGTTACCAGAAGAACACAATATGATTTGAATAAAGCGGAAGAACGTGACCATATTTTACAGGGCTTGCTGATTGCGCTTGATAATATTGATGAAGTTATTCAGATTATTAGAAGCAGTCAAAATACACAGATTGCAAAAGAAGGTTTGATCGCGCGGTTTGGTCTGACGGATGTACAGGCACAGGCAATTGTTGATATGCGTTTGCGTGCACTGACAGGTTTGGAACGGGAAAAGTTAGAGCAGGAACACGCAGAGCTTTTGAAGAAAATTGAGGAGTTTAAAGCAATTTTGGCGGATAAAAAGCTTTTGCTTGGCGTGATTAAGACAGAAATTACAGCGATTTCCGATAAGTACGGTGATGACAGACGTACAAGCTTTGGATATGATGAAGCAGAAATTGATATGGAGGATTTGATTCCACGTGATAATACGATTATCGCGATGACAAGTCTTGGCTATATCAAGCGAATGACCGTCGATAATTTTAAAACACAGCATAGAGGTGGCCGCGGCATTAAGGGAATGTCCACGATTGAAGATGATTATATTGAAGATTTATTGATGACAACGACACATCATTATCTGATGTTCTTTACAAATTTTGGTCGTGTTTACCGAATCAAAGCGTATGAAATACCCGAAGCGGGCAGAACAGCGCGCGGTACTGCGATTGTCAATATTTTGCAGCTGAATCCGGGTGAAAAGATATCAGCGATGATACCAATTAGTGATTATGAGGATGGAAAGCATCTGTTTATGATCACAAAGAAAGGTATTGCGAAAAAGACACCTATTATGGAATTTTCAAATGTGAGAAAATCGGGACTTGCGGCGATTACATTGCGCGATGACGACGAGTTGATTGAAGTCAAGATTACCGATGAAAATTCCGAAATTTTCCTCGTTACGAAGTACGGTATGTGTATCCGTTTTAAGGAAACTGATGTTCGTTCTATGGGCAGAGGCGCGATGGGCGTTATTGGTATGAACCTTGATGATGGTGACGAAGTTGTCGGTATGCAGTTGAATACACAAGGTGAACGGCTTTTGATCGTATCCGAGATGGGTATGGGCAAGCGGACAAACATTGATGAATTTACCGTGCAGAAGCGCGGCGGTAAGGGAATCAAGTGCTACAAAATCGCAGAAAAGACGGGAAATGTTGTCGGTGTGAAAGCTGTAAAGGATGACAGTGAAGTCATGATGATTACGACAGAAGGTGTGATTATCCAGATTCCTGTGGAGGATATCTCGATTTATAAACGGAATACATCTGGTGTAAAGATGATCAATCTTGACGAAGGTGTGACGGTTGCAAAAGTTGCTAAGGTAAGGCAGCGACCGTCGGACGGAACACAGGAGTTTGATGAGATTGAGGAAGATACAGAAATAGAAGAAAAATCCGAATAATATCTTATATAAAAAATAATTGTTAGTAATTTTGAAATATAACAGTTTAGTTTAAAACTAAACTGTTATATTTTTGTAAAGCATAATTATAGTAATTACTTTACAATGTATAGAATATATTATACTATAAAAGTGAGAATAAGATAGAATTTGTATTTTAGAATAAATTTTAAAGTTGAGAAGGAGTAATATTATTCATATGGCACAGACAATGATTAATTTTCGTATGGACGAAGAATTAAAAAAGAGTATGGAAGAAACCTGTAAAGATTTAGGATTAAGTATGACAGCAGCTTTTACGATTTTTGCAAAAAAAATGACGAGAGAAAAAAGAATTCCATTTGATGTATCGATAGACCCGTTTTATTTGCTCAGATGTGATAAAGAAGCAATAGAAGTGTAAAAAATTTTGCCATCCCCTGTCCAGCACTTATTTCATGCGCCGGACAGGTCAGGCTTTCATTCAGGCAAGTCTACCTTGCCG
>JAAVAF010000127.1 GCA_014804225.1 Lachnospiraceae bacterium | reverse complement strand
TCTGCGAGTTACAGCTTGAGGGCAAAAAGCGTATGGATATCAAGTCCTTTCTGCTGGGAAACCAGTGGAAGGAAGGTATGCGCTTAGGTGTGAAATAGAGAACCAAGTTGTGTAAGAATGGAGGAGGTATAGGATGTATCCCTATGGATTTTATTATGACTGGACATATATTTTGGTGCTGATTGGCGCAGTTATTTCGCTGATTGCATCTGCGCGGGTGAATTCCACTTTTAACAAATATGCGCGTGAGCGCAGCCTTTCGGGAATGACGGGAGCGCAGGCGGCACAGGCGATTTTAAACAATAACGGAATCTATGATGTGAAGGTGGAGCATATCAGAGGAAATCTTACGGATCACTATGATCCGAGAACAAAGACAGTAAGACTTTCGGACAGTGTATATAACGCAACATCGGTAGCAGCAATCGGTGTGGCGGCTCATGAGTGTGGTCATGTGATGCAACATGAGGAGCACTATACACCGCTTGAGCTAAGGACAATGCTTGTGCCAGTGGCAAACATTGGCTCCTATCTTGGCATTCCGATTGTCCTTTTGGGAATTATTCTGGGTGGAAGTCCCGTGCTTGTCAACATCGGAATATGGGTATTTTCGCTTGCTGTGCTGTTTCAGATTGTGACGCTTCCGGTGGAGTTTGATGCGTCGAGGAGAGCGCTTGTCTGTATTGAAAAGTACGGCATTGTGACGAGAGAGGAGAAAGCGAAGAGTGCAAAAGTGCTTCGAGCGGCAGCGTATACGTATGTGGCAGCAGCGGCAGCGTCCATTTTGCAGCTTTTGCGTCTGATCTTGTTGTTTGGCAACAGACGCAACGATTAAAACAGAAAGAGAATGCAAGGGTGGCATTCTTTAATGGGAGACAGGGAAAGAATGGCGAATGAAACGGTAAATCTGCGTTTAATCGTGATGGAAATGCTGATGACTGTCACGGAACAAAAAGCCGAAAATCGGCAGTATCATGGTGGTATGTATTCTCATATTGTGGTGCGGGATACCCTAAATCGATACAATCATCTTTCCGGACAGCAAAAGTCGTTTATCAAGAGGCTTTTTGAAGGCACGCTTGAACGTATGATTGAGATTGATTTTGTCATAAATGCATATTCCAAGGTAAAGACAGAAAAAATGAAGCCTGTGATTCGTGCGATTATGCGTCTTAGTGTGTATCAAATCCTTTACATGGATTCCGTGCCCGATGCGGCGGCGTGTAATGAGGCGGTGAAGCTTGCACAGAAGAAAGGATTTTCAACGCTCAAAGGATTTGTAAACGGCGTGCTTCGAACGATTGTAAAGAATAAGGAGAACATCGAATATCCGAGCTTATCGGTAAAGTATTCCATGCCGGAATGGATTGTTAAACTTTGGACAAGCCAACTTGGGGAGGAAAAGACGCTTGATGTGTTGGAAGGACTTTTATCGGAGCATCCGGTCACAGTGCGGTTTCGAAAAGCGTCTGTTATCGAGGAGGTAAAAACGGCGCTCGAAGATAGGGGTGGCAGCATGGAGAAACACCCGTATTTTGAGGACGCGTATAAAATATTAAAGACGGACGATATTACCAGATTGCCGCATTACGATGACGGCGGATTTGTGATACAGGACACAAGCAGTATGCTTGCAGTGCGGTCAGTTTTGGCGGGTGAGTTTTTATCAAAGCTGCGTGCTTCGGGCGACAGTGTGCGGATTGTAGACATTTGTGCGGCACCTGGCGGAAAGTCCATGCTGATGACGGATCTTATGCGTGATACGGGCATTAATTATACAATAGAGGCAAGAGATGTTTCCGAAAAGAAAGTCCGGCTGATGCAAGAGAATTTTGCGCGCTGCGGTTTCGATGAAAAGAAGGTGTCGGCGGTGGTACGCGATGCCACTCTATGTGACGCATGTGAGAAAGAAACGGCCGATATCATAATCGCCGATGTGCCGTGTTCGGGGCTTGGCGTGATTGGAAAAAAACGCGACATCAAATATAAAATAACAAGGGAACAGATAAACGATATTGTAAGTCTGCAAAGGCGTATTCTAAAGACAGCAGTGGAGATGCTAAAGCCAAACGGCAGACTGCTTTTTAGTACTTGTACCATAAACCGTGTGGAGAATGAAGAAAATTTTGAGTGGCTCAAAGATGAACTAAAAATGACACCTGTGTCATTAAATGATGCTTTGCCAAAGTGTATTCATTCGGAAACGACAGAAGAGGGATATTTGCAGCTTTTGCCAAAGCTTCATGATACGGACGGATTTTTCATCAGTGTATTGAAAAAACAGGGTGGTGTGTGACAAAAATGGAGGATATCAAAACAGATCTAAAGTCGCTCTCCTTAGAAGAATTGAAGGCGGAGATGGAAACAATCGGTGAAAAGCCGTTTCGCGCAAAGCAGTTGTACGAGTGGCTTCATGTAAAGCTTGCGAGGGATTATGATGAGATGACAAATATTCCCAAGAGCTTAAAAGAAAAGCTATCAGACGGTTATACATATACCTCATTAAACATTGTGGAGGTGCAGACTTCAAAAATTGACGGCACGAAAAAGTATCTCTTTGCGCTTAACGACGGAAATTTGGTGGAGAGCGTGTGGATGAAGTATCATCACGGAAATTCCGTCTGTATTTCTTCACAGGTAGGGTGTCGTATGGGGTGCAGGTTTTGTGCGTCAACGATTGGCGGACTGGAAAGAGGACTTTTGCCATCAGAAATGCTTGATCAGATATACGCGATATCGAGGGACACGAAAGAGCGCGTATCCAATGTCGTGGTTATGGGCACAGGAGAGCCGCTTGACAACTTTGACAATCTTTTAAAATTTATAGCGCTTATCACGGACGAAAACGGATTAAATATCAGTCAGCGAAATATAACGGTATCAACGTGCGGTATTGTGGAGAATATGAGAAGGCTTGCAGATAAAAATTTGCAGATCACGCTTGCCTTGTCGCTTCATGGTGCGACACAAGAGAAGCGGCGCGCGCTTATGCCGATTGCGGAAAAATATGATTTAGATGAGGTTATAGCGGCGTGTAAAGATTATTTTGAAAAGACAGGCAGGCGCATAACATTTGAGTATAGTCTGGTAGGCGGTGTAAACGATACCGAGGAGGACGCGGAGGATTTGTGCAGACTTGTGAGCGGGCTAAACTGTCATATAAACTTGATCCCCGTCAATCCGATCAAAGAGAGAAGTTATGTAGAATCGCAGAAAAAAGACGTGATGCGTTTTAAAGACAAACTCGAAAAAAAGCATATCAACGCCACCGTGCGCCGCGAGATGGGGAGGGATATCGACGGCGCTTGCGGACAGCTTAGACGGCGTCACCATAATAAGGAATCACAATAAGCAAGACATAATATCTTGCTTTTTTGATTCGTCTGTGCTAACATAGTAAGGATTATGGAGTACTATGTCTATCGATTTTACCATGCTGACAGGAGGTTAAAAGTGAAACTATTTTCGATTACTGATGTAGGAAAAAGACGGGAAATTAACGAAGATTATATTTATACATCAGAAAAGCCGGTTGGAAATCTGCCCAACCTTTTTATGGTGGCTGACGGAATGGGAGGTCACAACGCAGGCGATTATGCATCTAAGCACGCCGTTGAGAAGGTTGTGGAAGTGATTGAAGGTTACACACAGGAAACGGATTCTGAGAATATTCTGCAAAAGGCAATTGACGATGCCAACACGCATATCAATCAAATGGCTAAATCGAATGAGCGCCTTAAGGGTATGGGGACGACACTTGTAGCAGTAACGGTAGATGTAGAGGAAAATCACGTGCTTGTCGCCAATGTAGGTGACAGCCGTATGTATATTATTAACGATTTTATTACGCAGATTACAAAAGACCATTCTCTTGTGGAGGAAATGGTCGATATGGGTGGAATTGACAGGGAAGCGGCACGCCTTCACCCCGATAAGAATATTATAACAAGGGCAGTGGGTGTAAAGGAATATGTGCTAGTGGACTTTTTTGATATTACGATCAGCGAGAAAGAAATGCTGCTGTTATGCACAGACGGACTCACAAATATGTTAAAGGACAAAGAGATACACAGGATTATCCGTGAAAGCGCCGATATCGAAGAGGCGGGAAGACGTCTGATTGATGCGGCGAACGCAAACGGTGGACGCGATAATATAGCGGTGGTTCTTGTGGAACCGTTTGGAGGTCAGGATGATTAAGTCAGGAACAATAATCGGCGACAGATACGAGGTGCTTGAAAAGATTGGCACCGGTGGAATGTCAGATGTATATAAAGCAAAAGATCAAAAACTCAACCGCTTTGTGGCAATTAAGGTGTTAAAACAGGAGTTTTCGGAGAACAGGAATTTTGTGTCCAAATTTCGCGTGGAAGCACAGGCGGCAGCAGGACTTATGCACCCAAACATTGTAAATGTCTATGATGTGGGTGAGGAGGACGGGATTCATTATATTGTAATGGAGCTTGTCGAGGGGATTACCTTAAAAAAATACATAGAAAAGAAATCGAGACTCAGCACCAAAGAGGCAATCAGTATTGCAATTCAGGTGTCAATGGGAATGGAAGCGGCGCACAACAATCATATTATTCATCGGGATATCAAGCCGCAGAACATTATTATATCAAAAGAGGGGAAGGTAAAGGTGACAGACTTCGGAATTGCGAAGGCTGCATCGAGCAATACAATTACCTCCAATGTTATGGGCTCCGTGCATTACACGTCGCCGGAACAGGCGCGTGGCGGTTTTTCGGATGAAAAAAGCGATATCTATTCGCTTGGCATTACCATGTTTGAGATGCTTGCGGGGCGTGTTCCGTTTAACGGCGACACGACCGTATCGATTGCAATCAAGCACATTCAGGACGAGATGCCCGATATCAGGGAATTTGTGCCGGATATTCCAATTAGTGTGGAAAATATTGTTAAAAAATGCACACAGAAAAGCCCCGACAGACGTTATCAATGTATGGCGGACATCATAAAAGACTTAAAACATTCACTTATCAATCCTGATGATGTGATAGCGCAGCCCGATGTACAAGAGGAGATTGGAAAGACAAGAATCATTCCGGGAGGCGCGAGTGCAAGCAATGAGCCGACAAGACAACCAAGACGGGAAGAATATGCGCAGGAGTCAGATTTGGAGATGATTCCAAATAAAATAGCTCCGCAAAAAAGACCCGTTTCGCCTCCCATGAATATGCACACGGTTGATGATCCGTATCGCGACGAATACGACGAACCGCAGGCGGTAAGAACGTCATCTGCAAAAAGACAGGTTGGGAAAAGCAGCGCGGGTGCTTCCGGGCAAAAAGCTCCCGTTAAGAAAGCGCCTAATAAAAATACCGGCGGCAGAAGCAATCAAAGCAAGTCCGGAAAAAATGCTTCCAACAAAGGTGCATCATCTGGAAAAAACAGTTCGAAAAAGAACAGACAAAAGTATGATGACTATTATGAGAAAACCGGATATACACAGGAAATTGTCACAAGACAAAACCTGCGTAAAAACGACTATGAAGAAGATAGAGCATATTTAAACGGCAAAGATGAGTATGATTATAATCCAAAAGCAGAGGGCTTTACGACAGTACTCACAGTCCTTGGTGCAATTATTGTAGGCTGCATTCTGCTATATTTTGCGGGACAGGCGACAGGTATCTTTGATGAGATTAATTCCATGTCAGGCACTCACGCAGACAACACGCAAGACAGCGAGCGTGCAGTAATGCCTGAGTTTGTGGGACATAATGTGGAGGAAGTGAAAAAAGCTGTAAACGATGCGGGATTAGGCTGTAAGCCGGTCTATGTGGAATCGACGCAGTATGAAAAAAATATCGTCATATCGGCAGCGTTAGAGGACGGTCAGACTGTGCTTGCAAATGATAAGATACTGATGAATACGACGATTGTACTTACCGTGAGCGCGGGAGCGGATGGAGTGAAGGTGCAGGGTGTCGAGGGAATGAGCGAGGCGGAAGGAACTGCGGCGTTGACGAATCAGGGCTTTAAAGTAGTAAAGCGTGAGGAAAATTCCGCAGAATATGCAAAAGGAACCATTATTTCGCAGAGTCCTGAAGCAAACAGTATGGCACCGATTGGTTCGGAGGTTACAATTGTAATCAGCGCAGGCGGCTCCGATAAAGATGTAATTATGCCAAAGGTGACCGGATTTTCAAGTGATGCGGCAACGAGCAATCTGGAGGCGGCAGGACTTGTAATTGGCAATATTGACGAGGCATACAGCGCAGAGTTTCCCGAGGGGCAGATATGCTATCAGAGCTACGCGGAAGGCACAACGGTCAAAGAGGGAACGGTTGTTGACTTAAAAGTAAGCATTGGAAGCGAAAAGGTGACTTATAATTGCAGTCTTATGATACAGGCACCTGCCGATTATATGGGCGGAAATGCGGAAGTAATTTTAACGACTGCTGATGGAAGTACGCAGCTTTGGTATTCACAAAATGTGACCTCATTTCCCGTGGCGATCAATTTAAATGATTTTGAAAGCCCTACGGCATACGGGATTGTTACGATTTCCTATTTAAAACAGGTTCAGGAAGTTGTTTTAGACGCGGAAGGAAAGGAAACGACGCAGATGGGTGTCGATGTGGCACAGATTCACCAAAATGTACAGTTTACGCAGAATTAAATTCGGGAAAAATCAATGAAGGGGAAAATCATTAAAGGAATAGCGGGTTTTTACTATGTTGACGTGCCCGCAGAAGGCGTGTATGCGTGCAAAGCAAAGGGGATTTTCCGAAAGGAAAACATCAAGCCGCTTGTCGGCGATGATGTGGAGATGGAAATCACAGATGTAAAAGATTGTGAAGGAAATATCATGAAAATATTTCCGCGAAAAAGTATGCTGATTAGACCCGCAGTGGCAAATATTGATCAAGCGTTGTTAATCTTTGCGATGGCAAAACCCGAGCCAAATTATCATTTGTTGGATCGGTTTCTGATTATGATGCAAAGACAGGGCTTGGATTGTGTCATTTGTTTTAATAAAAGCGATATTGCAGACGAGTCGCAGCAGGAACGTATTCGGGAAATTTATGCGGGCAGCGGCTGTAGGCTTTTATTTGTGAGTGCACTGAAAAAAGAGGGTATTGATGCGATAAGAGAGGTACTCGCTTCCAAAACAACTGCAGTGGCGGGACCAAGCGGTGTGGGGAAGTCCTCTATTGTAAACTGTCTACAACAGGAAACACAAATGGAAACAGGCGAAATCAGTGAAAAGATTGCGCGCGGCAGGCATACGACAAGACATTCGGAGCTGATTGCGGTATCGGATGACACCTACATTATGGATACACCGGGATTTAGTTCCCTTTCTCTCTTTGACATTGGAAAGGAGGAACTCAAAAGTTTTTATCCGGAGTTTGCTCCTTATGAGGGAAAATGCAGGTTTCTCACCTGTACGCATATGCACGAGCCCGATTGCGGAGTAAAAGATGCATTGGAGGAGAAACACATTAGTAAGGTCAGATATGATAATTATGTAATGTTTTATGAAGAACTTAGGAGTAAAGAAACACTGAAAAAGAGTGAGAACAGGAGGTATCAATGAACTATTTAGCGCCCTCAATACTGGCAGCAGATTTTTGTGAACTTGGCTCTCAGCTAGATATTATTGAGCAGTCGGAGGTGCCTTACATTCATGTGGATGTCATGGATGGTATGTTTGTGCCGTCGATTTCTTTTGGAATGCCCGTACTTGAGTGTGTGAGAACGCGTACAAAGCGTTTTCTTGATGTACATATGATGGTTCAAAGTCCTGAGCGTTATGTAGATGAGTTTATGCGGCTGGGAGCAGACGGTATCACGATTCATGTGGAGGCGTGCGATTGTGTTCATGAAACCCTTGCGCACATTAAAAGCTTGGGCGGAAAGTGCGGTATTGCAATTAACCCTGAAACACCTGTTGAACAGGCATTTCCATATCTGGAGGAAGTGGATATGGTGCTTGTCATGACCGTGCGTCCGGGATTTGGTGGGCAGAGCTATATTCGTTCGTGCCTTGATAAAATAAAGGGTGTCCGCAGTGAGATTAGCAAGAGAGGGCTTCCGGTAGATGTGGAAATTGACGGCGGTGTGCGTCTTGGAAATCTTAAAGAAAATCTTGATGCCGGCGCGAATATCATTGTGACTGGTTCTGCGATATTTAAGGGAGATATTCAACAGAATATTGATGATTTTTATAACATTATGAATGAGAAAAAGTAGGTTCAGAGATGCGAAATGGAGCATGGTAGTGTGAATACAAAAACGGACAAGAGAACTGCTTTATTTGAATATGTGCCAATCCCAAAGGCAGTTGTGACGCTGTGTGTACCGACGATTATCAGCTCTCTTGTAATGGTGCTTTATAATTTGGCGGATACGTATTTTGTGGGAATGTTAAATGATCCTGTGCAGAATGCGGCAGTGACGCTTGCGGGACCAGTACTCCTCGCCTTTAATGCAGTCAATAATTTGTTCGGCGTAGGCAGTTCAAGTATGATGAGCAGAGCGCTTGGACGAAAAGATTATGATACGGTTCATAAAAGTTCTGCGTTTGGATTTTATTGTGCACTTATCTGCGGGATTATTTTTTCGTTGATTTGCACGATTGGAAAATCGCCGCTTTTAGCGCTTCTTGGAGCTGATGAGGTGACACTAGAGGCAACGGCGGCTTATATGAGGTGGACAGTTACCTGTGGCGCAGTGCCCGCAATCTTAAACGTGGTTATGGCATATCTGGTACGTTCTGAGGGTGCATCTCTTCATGCAAGTATCGGAACAATGAGCGGTTGTTTGTTAAACATTGTGTTGGATCCGATTTTTATTCTTCCGTGGGGATTGAATATGGGGGCAGCAGGCGCAGGACTTGCTACGTTTCTCTCGAATTGTGTGGCGTGTATGTACTTCTTTGTGCTGCTATATGTTAAAAGAAATAGTACGTGTGTTTGCATCAAACCCTCCCAGTTTTGTCTGCGGAAAAATATTGTGCTTGGCGTGTTTGGCGTTGGAATACCGGCTTCCATACAAAATCTGCTGAATGTGACTGGTATGACGATTTTAAATAATTTTACATCGGCATTTGGTGCGGATGCGGTTGCGGCGATAGGGATTACACAGAAAATATACATGGTTCCAATGTATGTCTGTATGGGAATTTCACAGGGAATTATGCCTTTGGTAAGCTATAACTATGCCAGCGGAAACCGTAAGCGTATGAAGTCTGGTATTGTTTTTGCTGGCGGCATCAGCGTCGGATTTATTACGGCGGCAGCGCTGCTTTTCTTTGTGGGCGCAGACAGCGTTGTGCGGTTCTTTATGGATAATGCGTCTATCATAGGGTATGGTGTGAAATTTTTGCGTGGTTTCTGCCTTGGACTGCCGTTTTTGTGTATGGATTTTTTGGCGGTCGGCGTTTTTCAGGCACTTGGCTATGGAAAGAAAGCGCTTGCATTTGCGATTATGAGAAAAATTGTGTTGGAAATACCGGCACTGTTTCTGTTAAATCACCTGTTTCCGCTCTATGGACTTGCATATGCGCAGTTTAGCGCGGAGTTTGTGCTTGCGGTGGCGGCGGTGATAGAGCTTTCCTTGATTTTTAAAAATGCGGAGAAGAAAGAAGAATATATTGAGGATATATAAGGAAATATAGAAAAAAACTAGGAATCGTAGGCTGAGCCTTAATACAAATTAAGAAAAAGGTCGAGTCATTTAGAAATGGCTTGACCTTTTGGAATTATACTATTAATTGCACCAAGATTTAAAAAATTGATAATAGAGCTTGGATATGACAATTTAGACTGGGGTTGTGTTTCATTGAGTTTATAGACATAGCTGTGACTTTTTTAACAACATAAAAAGGTAAAAAATATTGCGCAAAAAAGAATAAATTTGTTAACAATGGGAATATTATAAAATAAAACGTAAAAATATATTGCGTATTATTTGAAAGGATGCTATTATATGGATATAAAGCAGAGGAAGGGATATGGTGTTATGAAAATACAGGCTGTATTAATTGATGGGTTCAAAAATTTATCGAATGTGAAAATTACATTTGATAATATTACTGCTCTTGTAGCATTGAACAATTTTGGTAAATCCAATGTACTTTCCGGAATTGATTTTGGTCTAGCTTATATAAAGGCAGGAATTGAAGATAAAATGGTGATGATGTCGAATGCTAAT
>JAAVAF010000126.1 GCA_014804225.1 Lachnospiraceae bacterium | reverse complement strand
TTCTTGTTTGCGGATGCCGAAAAGTATTGGTATGACGCAATCGCGCAGGGCAGTGTCAGACTCCTTGAGATACCGTGGGATTTCTTCTATTGCTTTTGCAGCAACGCCTGTGATCATCACAGATTGATTACGAGAAATATGCTGGAGATACAGTCTGAAAAGAATTTTTCTATGACGAGAAAGCTTCATCTATTATCGGGGACGACGCTCAAGGAGCGGATTGCCTTATGGCTTTTGGATCAGGCAGCAGAAGGTGACGTTGTGCGTCTTACCATGAATAGGGAAGAACTTGCTGATTATTTGGGTACGACGCGTCCTTCTCTTTCGAGAGAGCTGATGAAGATGCAGCAGGAAGGATTGATCGCCGTGGAAAAGAATGTCATAAAGCTTTCTGATCGTCTTGCACTTGAGGAATTGTATTAGCTTAAAAATTGTATTTCGATTTAAACAAAAAAAATTTAAAAATGTAACAGATGTTACGGAAATTCTTCTGAGATTTGAATATACTATAGTCACAAGCAGAAAACAAAAAGGCAAAAAAGAAACAAGAAATATAGGTATATGAATATTTATCAAACAAGGAGGAAAATTCCTCTGCTCCTGATGAGGCAGTCGCATTTTCCTTCGGAAAACAAGGAGGAATTGATTATGGCAGCAAATACACAGCAGGTAGATAATTTAGTAAATCTTTTGGATGGTTACGCAACAAAGGGAGGGCATCATCTGAATGTCAACGTTTTAAACAGAGATACGCTTTTGGATGCACAGAAGCATCCGGAGAATTATCCGCAGCTTACAATCAGGGTTTCAGGCTATGCCGTAAACTTCATTAAGCTGACACCGGAACAGCAGGCGGATGTTATCTCAAGAACATTCCACGAAGGTGTATAATTGATGCTTGTAAAGGGTACTGTCTATATGGCAGTGCCCTTTGTTATTGCGATAGTGTAAAATGGTTAGAGGTTTCGCTGCCGAGTGAACCCTTTTAAATACGAAAATCACCTTATTGACGCAAAAACCATTGTATTGGGTAAAAATATGAAGTAATATGAACTTGACAGAAAACAGTACAGTTCTTTTTGGAAGTAAAAAAGGAAGGAGGAGTGCTTATGAATACAATGGTGTGGCTGGTTGCGATGATTGTGCTGATCATTATCGAGATTGTGACGGTTGGATTTGGCGCAATCTGGTTTGCACTCGGTGCGCTTGCGGCAGTGATTGCAACGCTTCTGGGCGCCGGAACAAAACTGCAGATTGCAGTGTTTCTTGCCGTATCGTTTGCGACGTTAATCTTCACAAGACCGCTGGTGGTGAAGTACATAAACGTTACGCGTACGAGAACCAATTATGAGGGCATCATCGGTAAGATCGTGCGCATCACGCAGGACGTTGACAACATTGTGGAAACAGGCTGCGCGGTGGTGAACGGTCAGGACTGGACAGTGCGGGCGGCAGACAACGGCTGTAAAATTGCGGCGGGAAGTCTTGCAAAGGTCGTGGACATTAAAGGTGTAAAATTAATTGTTGAAAAGTATGAGGAGGAAACAAACTAATGTGGTGGATATTAGCGATTTTATTTATCATTATTTTGATTATTGCAACAAATGTGCGCGTTGTGCCGCAGGCATCAGCGTATGTTATTGAGCGGCTTGGAGGATATGACAGTACATGGGGCGTAGGCGTTCATTTTAAGATTCCTTTCCTTGACCGGGTTGCCAAGAGAGTGAACTTAAAGGAGCAGGTGGTTGATTTCCCGCCACAGCCCGTTATCACGAAGGATAATGTTACCATGCAGATTGATACGGTCGTATTTTTCCAGATTACGGACCCGAAGATGTATGCATACGGTGTGGATAACCCGATCATGGCGATTGAAAAGCTGACAGCGACAACGCTTCGAAACATTATTGGTGATATGGAACTCGACCAAACGCTTACATCAAGAGAAATCATCAATACAAACATGCGTTCAGCACTTGATCAGGCAACGGACCCTTGGGGAATTAAGGTAAATCGTGTTGAGTTGAAGAACATTATTCCGCCCGAGGCAATCCGGAATGCGATGGAGAAGCAGATGAAGGCAGAGCGTGAAAGACGTGAGGCAATCCTTCGTGCAGAGGGTGAGAAAAAATCGACAATCCTTGTAGCGGAAGGTCAGAAAGAGTCTGCAATTCTTGAAGCGGAGGCTGAAAAGCAGGCTGCAATCCTTCGTGCCGAGGCTGAGAAGGAGAAGAGAATCCGTGAGGCGGAAGGTCAGGCTGAGGCAATCAGAGTCGTACAGATGGCAAACGCGGAAGGTATTAAGTTCTTAAAAGAAGCTGGAGCAGATGATGCAGTGCTTACGATTAAAAAGCTTGAGGCATTTGAGAAGGCTGCAAACGGCAATGCGACAAAGATTATTGTGCCGTCGGAAATTCAAGGCGTGGCAGGACTTGCAAAGACAGTTGGTGAAGTGTTGAAATAAGGAAACGATGAAAATCAGTTCCCATAAAAATAACTGAATAAAATTAGGAGGATAACGGTATGCAGAGTGTGACAAAAATATTGATACTTGAGGATAGCAGGGACAGCTTAGCGGCAGTAACTGCTATGGCAGAGAAAGTATCAAAGGGCGTGTCCGTTATTCCCGTAAACAGTCTGGAGGAGGCTAGGGCTGCGCTGAATGGGGCGCAGCAGCCCTTTCAGGCTTTTTTGCTTGACATTAATTTGAATCCCGACGACAAAGAGGATATTTCGGGAATGACATTTGCCCGCGAAATACGGGCAAAAAAGGAGTACGCGTTTACACCGATTGTGATGATTACCTCGATTACTAATATGGAGCTTTCGGCATACAGGGAGCTGCATTGTTATCAATATCTGATCAAGCCCTATCATGAGGAGGATATCGAACAGCTTGTAGGAAAGCTTTTGTTTTTGTCACAGCAGGGGGAAACGCGGGAAAGCTTTGTGATGGTAAAAAAGGACGGTGTTAATTATAAGCTCTTTTGCAAGGACATGATCTGTATCAAAGCGGTACCGAGAGGCGTCTGCTTTGTGCTTGCAAAGGAGGAAATGAAAGTGCCGTATCTGTCGATTAAGCAGCTTATGGAGAAACTGCCGAAGGAGCGGTTTTTGCAGGTGCATCGGATGTGTGTCGTAAATCTTGATCATATAGACTATGTGGATACCGTGAATGGGGTGATCAACATGAAAAACGGTGAAACGGCAGAGGTAGGAGTCACGTACAAAAACAAGCTGATACAAGTTATAAAAGGTAAGTGTGAAGAGAATTTCTAAGTCAGCAAAAAACGCTGACTAAGAAATACTAAAACTTCACACTGGAAGAACGCAAAGAGCGCGTTCTTCGCTGACTAATTTGCGCTGCTAGGGCAGCATGACGGGAAGGATGATTAAATGGCAGGACTTGGAAGAAAATTTTGGTATCGAATATTTTGCGCGGCGGCGCTAATCGTGACAATCTATCTGCTGATCGACTTGTCGCTCAGCCACACGCTTGATATAAAAGTGATGGTGTTGTTTGGCATAATCTTTTCCGTGATTCTTTTCGGAATGCTTGATTGGAGCCGTAATTATGCCGCTTTAAAGAAAAATGAGCAGGAGTTAAAGATTTATAAACTCTACATAAAACCGATGGAGGAGCTGACAAAAGACATTCGGGCAAGGCAACATGAGTTCGACAATCATATGAATGCAATTTTAAATATGCACGTGACGATTGACAATTATGAGGAGCTTGTCAAGGCACAGTCGGCGTATGGAAGAGGGATTTATGATGACAAGTCGCGCTGTGATCTCTCATTTTTGCGCATTTCCGATAAAATACTTGCAGGCTTTTTATACAGTAAAATCATAGGAGCGCCGGAATATGCAGAGATTGATATACAGGTGTTGAGTCGTGAAATTGTGACATCTGTGTCAGAACATTCCTTGGTGGAGATTATCGGAGTACTCGTGGATAACGCGTTTGAGGCGGCGACGCCCGCACACAGCAAAGTGGAAATGATTTTGGATTCCAAAGATGATAAGCTGATCTTTGCGATTAAAAATCAAGTAGAAAATCTTACAATGAGTGAGATTTCGCATTTTTTTGAAAAGGGATTCACCACAAAGAAAAATCGTGAGGGAAGAGGGCTTGGACTTTATCAGGCAAACCGAATCGCGATGAGTCATAACGGTGAAATTACGGTAGAGCTTCTGGAGAACAAAGGCGTACAGGAGATTTGTTTTCGGGTAGAGATTTAGAGCAGCAATTTAGACTAATGTTTGGAATTGCAATTTTGGCAGATATTGGGTATACTTGATTTGAGCGATGCAATTTAGAACAGCGGCGTAATACATCACAGAATGGAGGCAGAATACGTGTTGGAGCTAAAAAACATTTCTTATCATGTGGATGATGGAAATGGGAAAGATATATTGAATCAAATTAATTTAAAGATAGATAAAAGATTTACAGCAATTACAGGACCAAACGGCGGCGGTAAATCCACGCTTGCAAAGATGATTGCAGGTATTATACATCCCACAGAAGGACAGATTTTTTTTGAGGGACAGGACATTACAGATATGACGGTGACGGAGCGTGCGCGGCTCGGGATTAGTTTTGCGTTTCAACAGCCTGTGCGTTTTAAGGGGATTACGGTGCTTGATTTAATCCGTCTTGCCGCTGGGGAACGGCTGAGTGTTGACGGGGCATGTAAATACCTTTCCGAAGTAGGACTTTGCGCACGGGATTATATTAACCGCGAGGTGAATGCCAGTCTTTCCGGAGGAGAGTTAAAGCGCATCGAGATTGCTACGGTGATTGCGCGTGGAACGAAACTTTCCGTATTTGATGAGCCGGAGGCGGGAATTGATTTGTGGAGCTTTCAGAATTTAATTAAGGTATTTGAAAGTATGCATGAGCAGACGCAAGGGAATATTGTCATTATCTCACATCAGGAACGAATTTTAAATATTGCGGATGAAATTGTGGTAATCGCGAACGGCGAGATTACGAATGTGGGAACGAAGGAGGAAATTCTGCCGCAGCTTTTGGACGGCAGCTTTGAATGCAGGCATAATGCGGGAGGATGTATCCATGGATGAGATTCAGAAGACATTATTGATGCAGGTGGCTGATTTGCATGAGGTGCCTGCGGGCGCTTACAATATTCGCGCAAACGGCGAGTCGGCGGGCAGACGTTCGACGGAACATATAGAGATTGTCACAAAGGAGGATAAGCCGGGCATTGATATTTTTATCAAGCCGGGGACAAAAAAGGAGAGCGTGCATATTCCTGTGTTGATGACGCAGACCGGTTTAAAGGAATTGGTGTATAACGACTTCCATATTGGAGAGGACTGCGATGTCACGATTGTTGCGGGCTGTGGAATTCATAACGGCGGCGACAAGACGAGTGAGCACAGTGGAATTCATACCTTTTATGTAGGAAAAAATGCA
>JAAVAF010000125.1 GCA_014804225.1 Lachnospiraceae bacterium | reverse complement strand
TTGCAGGACGCATCAAATTGACCGCACACGCGTCCACACCGATGTACTCCTTATGCGTATGCTTTTCATGAATCGCCTTGACGATGAGATGCCCGTAAGGTCCCATCATAAACCGTCCAAGCTCTGTGTAAATCGCCACATCACCCAGTCCGGCGGGCACAAGCACCTCTTCGTAAACTTTTTTGACACCCTCTCCGATTACGCGGATATCGTTCGGTTCCTGATCTGGTCTATACGGTATTCCAATACCGCCCGAAAGATTAATAAATTTAATGTTGACACCAATGTCATTTTTTAATTTTACGGCAGTTTCAAAAAGCGTCCGCGCAAGCGTAGGATAATACTCGTTTGTCACCGTATTACTTGCGAGGAAGGAATGAATACCAAAATTTTTCACACCTTTCTCTTTCAAAATCCGAAATCCTTCAAAAAGCTGCTCTGTCGTAAAGCCGTACTTCGCATCACCCGGATTATCCATAATATCCGTACTAATCTTAAATACGCCGCCGGGATTATAACGACAGGAAATCGTTTCCGGCAATTTTCCGATGGTCTTTTCCAGAAATGCAATATGTGTAATATCGTCCAGATTGATTGTCGCGCCAATCTTTGCGGCATATTCAAATTCTTCAGCAGGTGTGTCGTTAGACGAAAACATAATATCCTCCCCCGATACACCCATTGCATCGCTAAGCATCAATTCCGTAAGGGAAGAACAGTCACAACCGCAGCCGTACTCCCGCAAAATATTAATCAAAAACGGATTGGGCGTCGCCTTCACTGCAAAATATTCCTTAAAGCCTTTATTCCATGAAAACGCCTCTTTTAACGCTTTTGCGTTCTCCCTGATGCCTTTTTCATCATAGATATGAAACGGCGTTGGATACGTTTTTACGATCTCTTCAATCTGTTCCTTTGTCACAAATGCCTTTTTTTCCATGTTCAGTTAATCCCCATTTCTATTAGTTTTATCTCGTTTCTAAGTGATTCCTTAAAAACATTAACAAAGTTTTTCTGTCCGCAGTACAGACAACTATCCGTGTCCGAGCCCGTCATCTCGCCAGTAAGCACATATGCCGAATCGACAATCAATCTAAGATGACTATCGTTCTTTCCCGTAATATAAACAATCGCGTTTTCCAACTTCTGCTCCGGCGGCTCACCAATCAAAAGTACAACCTTTTTCCCCTCCGCAAGCAGCCGTTCCAAACAAACTCTTATATGCTCCAAATACTGCATCGGCATCACCAAATAGACACGGTACTCCACGTGTTCAAGCATATTGTAAATCTTATCCATAATATGCTTGTGACTGCTTATGGTGATATATCCCTCCGTATTCGGCTCCATCTGCGGCACCTGTGCCACAAGCTCGTTCTTAAGTTGTTCCAGCTCCCGTATTCTATTTTGACAAAAATCCTCAATCGCCACCGCTGTATACTTGTTGGTTTCACCCTCGAGCAGATAAGCCGCGCCTTCCTCAACAAGCCCCGCTAACGCACTGTAGACATTTGAACGCGAAATTCCCGTAAGCTTTGACACCTCATACCCCGACAACTCCCTGTTACGCACAAGGCAAATATAAATCGACGCCTCCTGTCTTGTCAGCCCAAACTTCATCAGCTTCTCCGCAAGGATACCCAAAACGGTACTGTCCAACTGCTTCACCATCCCTTTTTGTTGATGTAGTTCTTTTTAGAAACACTATACTATATGTTCGTGCAAAAGTCAAGAACGTTAAATGCGCATTGCGGACGGGAATTTTGTGAATCATGGAAATGGAAAATTACAACAGCAAAATAAAAATGAAATCAAATATGTATAAAAAGTCAAGAGGGTGGAGCTACCAAACATCCCGTATTGCCATATTGTAAAACAAGCAAATAGGACTGCTTCAGTTCTTCCTCGGTAAAGCTCGTCCAAAACCAAACCGGTATGCTCTCCCCAGCAGCCAGTTCTATAGCATTTTCATGAAACAAATAACCATCAACAATCGCGTGTCCCTTGATATTATTGCCCTCTTCCGGTTTCGCATAGAATTTCAAATCCTCATGCACGATACTTAACGTTCCAGTACTGTCGTTTGTCAGTGTTGTCATAACCAGAAACATGGTCTCGTCACGTGCGTCCGCTTTTACTTCAACCTCCTCATATCTGCTTTTATCTATATTGAACCTCATTGCCGTAAATCCCTCGGATATTCCTACTTGCTCCAATGCCAGTTCACCCCCCGCAAAGGAAACGGTATCTCCTCGCCATATCTGCGGAAAATCTGCTATCTGCACACGCTCTGTAATGTCTTTTGTTCTCAAAACACCGAACCAGATTCCAAGTGCAATAAAAACGAAAGATAGAAACAATAAATACTTTCTAAGCGCCTTGTCTCCATATGCCTCATATATATATTTTGTCGTATTTACTTTCCATCTAGGGTAATTCTCCAATGGAAGGTTTTGTGAATAACTGTCCCAACGAAAAACAGCGTTCACAAAAATAATCAATCCAATTATTATAAAAATTATTGCCACTATCATTCTCTATTCCTCCTAAATTCCACCATTGGACTCCATCTGCACCATTTCGCAAACGGAAACAACTTCGGATGCTGCGTAATACGAGCTCAATTATTGTCATTCTACTACGCCTCCAATATGTATCTCCAAAGGCCCGGAGCGTGCTCCCAGAATACAGCCTGTACTGCCATACTGTAAAACAAACCAAAATGGCTGTTTCTCTTCTTCTTTGGTAAGACTGAGCCAAAACCAAACGGGTACGCTCTCCCCGGCAGCCAATTCTATGGGATCGTCATGGTATAAATAGCCGTCAACAGCCGCGCGCCCCTTGATGTTGTTCCCCTCTTCTGGCGGCTTCGCATAGAATTTTAAATCTTCATGCACGATACTTAGCGTTTCGGTACTGTTGTTTGTCAGTGTTGTCATGACCAGCAGCATAGTCTCGTCATATGCGTCCGCTTTCACTTCAACCTCCTCATATCTGTTTTTATCAATATTGAACCGTTTTGCCATAAAACCCTCAGGCTTTCCCACATGATCCAGCGTCAACTCGCCCCCCGCAAAAGAAACAGTATCCCCTTTCTGTATCTGTGGAAAATCTGCTATCTGCACACGCTCCGTAATGTCTTTTGTTATCAAAACAACACACCAAATCCCAAGAGCAATAAAGACAAAAGATAGAAATAATAAATACTTTCTAAGCGCCTTGTCCCCATATGTCTCATATATATATTTCGTCGTATTCACTTTCCATATAGGATAATGCTTCAACGGAAAGTTTTGTGAAAACCTATCCCAACGAAAAACAGTGTTCACAAAAAGAATCACTCCAATTACAATCATTACTACAATCATTACTACTACCATTCTCTGTTCCTCCTCAAAATTTTATCACCAACCCCAACGCTGCCTCTACATCAGCAGTCACTGTCATTCATTATTTTCCGGAACACTGTCCATCAAATAGGCATATTTTTCCGGTTCATTGATGTTGTGATAAATATAGGACAAAACGTCTGCCGATACAGGCTCCGGATAGCATATATATTCTTTCTCCTCATCACTCCAAATACCTATAGAATCCGGCGACTTCTCCAACAAAGTGCCAATACGCCCTAGAAACCGTCCTGTCTTTGCCTCATACAAATCCACAGGTGTCCTTGAAATAACCCATTGTATCGGACTTTCCCTTCCAAAAGCACTCTCATACGTTCCACCATATTCATAAAATGCAGTCAGCACCAAATAATAGTCCGTTTCCGCAACTGTTTTAGGATATTCTTCCTCCGAAAGCCCTATCATAAAATCACCCAAAATACGCAAGGTCGTCGGAGAACCCTCAAATTCCTGCGCATAGGGATTACGATAAAACGCAATGACTTTCTTCCCCTCAAGCGCAATCTTTTCGGGACGCCTGACCTCCAAGGCCTCCTCCACATCCAAAGCCTCATCAACCCCAACCGTCAGCATTGTATTATAATAATGACCCTCTCCAAACTCCGAGCGTTGCTCAAATACCCTTTCAAATTCTGATCCCAACTGTGGAATCAGCGTTTCCCGAACACCACTAATATAAGAAAGTGCATCATCTACTGTCGCAGTGTTGATTGCATACGGGGCATATTTGTTGTACAAAAATACATGTTGCCATTGATAAATACCCCAATTTTCACAATAGCCTTTTTCTATCAACACCTCAATATAATCCTCCATTGCTTCGGGATGAACCTGAATCCATTTCATGAGCGCTGCCTTAAGCTTCATCCCCCACATGTCATTCTCATTCAACCCTTCCAGCAAATTTAAAATTGTCTGACCATCCAATTCGTCGGCTGCGGCAATCAAAGCTTCTAAGTAATCACATGGATTAAAAGTCACCACAAAAGCTTCCCAAAATTCATTCGGTGCAATGTTCACCTTTTTCAGATACGCATTTGCATAGGGAGAACTGTCAGGATAGTCCATCCGAAACATCCTAAGTTCATCTTCTCCTGAAAGCCGTTGATAATATGACAATTCCGTATCATCCGCCTCCAAAAGGCACTGATATTCATATGTACAAAGCAAACTCACAATCTTAAACTGCTGCTGTAGAGAAAGCTCTTCGTTTTTTGCCTCCTCCCGCAAGGTTTTCCAATCAATAGATACATCTTCGTCTGCCAAATAATCCTCCAGACTTCCTGCGCTCTGAGCATCTGCCCAATATTTATCCCCTTGCGTCATTGTCTCGCCCCCACACGCGCATAGACAACCGCACAACACCCACAGCATCATCAGCAGCTTTATCTTTTGTTTCATATTTCCTCCATTCATCAATATATTTCAAAAAGTAACCTTTTTGCAAAGTCGGCAATCAACACAACTATAGGAGAAAAGTCAAAATAAATCAATATTATTTGCAGAAAACGGACATTTTAAAGCATAAAATGACATAAAAAATCCCATAAGTCGATAATCTGCCAACTTATGGGATGCCCTTTATTTAGGAAGCACAATTGAGAAATAAAATTCCCCATCTTTATTATTTATCACATAGGAACCTCCATACTTCTCTATCACTTCTATGATATTTTTAATCCCTGTACCATGCTCTTCTTTTTGAAATGTTTTCGTCGTTTTTATCTCACCGTGTTCGTAAACCACAGGAGTTTGAAACGTATTTCTCACGCCAATCTTTACCATTCCGTCCTCTATCACAAATTTCAGCTTTATAATCTTTTTCCCGTCACATTCCCTGCATGCCTCAATCGCGTTATCCAGCAAATTGCACAAAACTGTCACCACGTCCTCGTCCTTCATACCAAGCCCCGACAGGTCATTGATCCGAAGCGCAAAAACAATCCCTGCCTCCTGCGCCTCACGGTATTTTGTATTTAATACCGCATTTACGATGACATTGTTTGTGTCAATCGAATTCCCATCTCCATCCAATCCACCGTATATTCTTTTTATGTAGTTCTCCAGCTTTTCATACTGCTTCTCCTCCAACAGCGCCTGCATACAGATGATATGATTTTTATATTCATGCGTTTTTCTTTTCTGCCGGTCAAATCCCTCCGATATGGAACGATACATCTGTGCACGATTCTCTGCCTGTATCCTGAAAATCCTGCTCTCATATATCTGTTCCTTCCTTTCCGCAACATCTCGAATGATATAAAATACCATAATATTCATTCCCAACATCCCAAACGAACCAACGGACAACAGCATGATCTGTTCAGATGTTTCCATATACCGAATAGCGGAAACCAACACCATAACAATTATGATCGTAAATATTGGAAAAATCATAAGCCTGATCCAGTCCGTGTCGGACAACAGATCCATTGATTTCCCCCGCAGACGTTTCCTTATGGCAAGAATGCATAGAAACACGACAGCTTTTGCAAGAAGTATTACAAAGATACCTTCAATGCTGTACCATCTCCCGTCTGGCGCTTTTATGTATCCATTACTATCGTTAAAGAAATATACCACATATTCCACTGACAACGACATTGCAAAATACAACAATGTCAGTAAAAACGCTTTTCCTATCCCAATTTTAATATGACAAATCATATATGCAGTAAACAAATCATCACGGCTTCTTTCACTACTAAAAAACTGCCAAGTATCTGTAACACTGTAAATACGCAGACCGCCTCCAGTATGAACTGTATTGCGTTAATCCACCCCTTATAGCGCACCTCACCGAATATTTCGCCAAGCATTTTACAAAGCAATATTTCAATAAACATGATTAAAGCCTCGCACATGAAATCAAACATCTACAGTTCTCCTTGATATTGCGTAAATTGATCTTTCACATCTGCATACCGTACCTTTGGCACTGCAAGTTCTGTTCCGTCTGACAGTACTGCCTTGTATCTGGAAACACTGTTGATATGTTTTAGGTTCACGAGATAGCTCTTGTGGATTCTCACAAAACCGTTTCCCCCAAGCATATCCTCCAGTTCATCTAATGTTTGATACATGGTATATACCTTCATCGTATTTTCCATAACATGAAATTCCAACTTGTGCAATCTGCTCTCAACATACAAGAGCCTTTCCAACGCTACTTCTTTTCTGCCTTCCCTGAACGCAAACTCCTTTTTCACAACTGTATAATTGAGCTTGTCAATGATCGCATCCATGCATTCCTGCACTGTGTCGGGAAAGTTTAATCCTCCCTTAAGCAAGTACCGCATGGCCTCAAGTCGATATCCTTCCAAAGAGTAACTGATATATGCTGTTACAAACACAATAAACACTTCTCTGCTTACTGCACGGATTTTTTTCGCTGCCTCAATACCATCCATCCCTTCCATGCTAATATCTAAAAACACTGCCGTATAACGGACGACCTCAACCCCAAGTGCGGCAAGTTCCTCACCTGATCCGAATATGTCTATTTCAAAAAGAGTTCCTTGTTCAATCAAGTAGACAGATATGATCTCCTTCAATTCTTCCGCAAAAATTTTTTCATCATCACATATGGCAATTCTGAACATTTGTTTGAAACCTTTCCATATTTTATCAAACTGTACAAATGCTATTCCAAATTCCACCCGTCATACGCCAGCAAATAAACATCGTCCGGTGTCACTCTTCCGTCTGGCGTAAAAATAATCCAATCTGTAATCTGGCTGTATGGGAACGTCATAACCGCCCCCTCATGCAATTCTTTCACATAGTACGGTTCTTGCGTCAACTCTGCCGTAAAAGCATCTTTATGCTTTTCCTTGAAATCAAACCAAATATGTTCAAAGCTGTTTCCTTCTTCCTTAAACTCCTCATCAACCTCAAGTCCGACCTTGACAAGAATATTTATCTTTTCTCTGCCAAACATTTTCAGCATATATTCCAAACGTTCCGCCGCAAGCCTTCTCATGCGCTCCGTTTCCTGATTGGAGAGCATATAAATCGGATTCTCACTCAGATATTCATCAAATACGCTGACTTCACTATACCGCTTTTTGTCATAATCTTCCGGCGTTGCATAACAAAAAATCACATCGGTATCTTTGTTATGCCCTTCCTTTCTGTCACCCATACCGCCCAAAATTCCCGACGGATATTTTTTTAACGCTTCCTTCCATGGAACCGCTACCGCAATCAGCGGTATTTCATTCGTCACCATCGCAAGGTACATCGGCTCTTTTTCCTGCAACGGCTCCCCTTTCTCAATCAACCGCTTTGCCATCGTCTCAATAATGTTATAGTGCGAATCATAAGTATCCTTGGTCGAATTTAAAATCTCAAGCTCGCAAAGCCCACACCTGTTTAATCCGTGACTATGCAGCCACACCTCATCGCTCTCATCGCCGGATACTGCCTGTACGGTAAAAATATATCGTGGCGAAGGCGGTACATTCGATTTTGCGGCAAGCGCAACCCATTTTCCCGAAAGCACTTTCTCGGAACTTGCATCTAATACCGCAAGACAATCGGGTACCAATTCATGAATCAGCTTTAATTGTGTGTGATACGAATCAAGAATACGATCATTGAACATCATTTCCACAAACAAACCCTTCTTCTGTTTTTGAATCGCCTCGATATCAATATCACGGAAAAAATGCTGTATCCGAAACATCACTGGAATCTCAACTTCTGTTGTGCTGATTCGCACATCATATTCCAATTCCCCTGACGCTATTTTCAGTTTTAATCCGTCATCATTTACGCTGTCCTTTAACTGTATCAAACTTGAATTTTTAAGCCGATCTTCTAAAAGCGCATAATTGTCAGCTTCCTCCCCGTTTCTTGGAATCACAATCATACACGAAATTTCCTTTTCGGGAGCCTCTTTCTTTCCATTTTCCTTGTTTTTTCCGAATAATTTTCCAAATAATGCCATATGTAGTTTCCTCCTATCTCAAAATTTGAAATTTGTCAATATATCTCCCGATATATTTTGTAACTTTTATACTATCATCCATAAATGGATGGAATGATTGGTGGTGGTGTTCTGCCGGTCTATATCC
>JAAVAF010000124.1 GCA_014804225.1 Lachnospiraceae bacterium | reverse complement strand
TTCGCATTTGCTTCGCTTACAAAGCCGATTTCAACGACATCCGGCACAACATTTTGAATAAATTTCTCACTTAAGCCTTCGCCAAAGTTGCCTACGATCAAACTTGCGGAAGAATTATTTTTGAATTCAATAACTGGTGTTGTTCTATTTATTTCAAAAACATCTACGTTCAGAATGTCCGAGGTCGCAATCAGAGGTGAATTCTTATCTGCTCCCTCATATACATTAAATTGAAACTCGTGTATATTGTGGTGAGGCTTTCCGCCGCCTGTCGAACTGCCAAAGCCCATAAGACCTTTTACAGTTGCCATTTGAAGATTATTTTCTGCTCCGAAAATATCCAAAGTCTGTGTGTCTGACGAATGGGATTCCCAAGCTCTCGCATAAAACAGATTTTGCGCGATACAAGTATCGTCTTTTACGATTTTTCCGCCGTTTACAACCCATTTTGCATCCGTATCGGGAGCAAAAATATAAGCGTCTACTTTCTCTTTCAGAGCCCCCGTGAAAAATCGGAATTCACAATTGTTAAACGCAACATCACAGGAACCGCATATAAAATCTGTCGCACCATAAAAGATACAGTTATTGTAAGTTTGTTTTAAAAGCGTTTTATTACTTGTCGAATATCCCTTCGTAACAAGCGTGTCCTGTACACTGATCAACTTACAGTTTTCAAATACACCGTTGTCACCATCAGCAATCAATGCTGCCGCCGTATTTCCTGCCGTTGAAGCAGCCGGAATGTCTTTATAAGCGGACTGGGTGTTATTCAAAAGCGTCAAATCCTTAAAGGTCACATTCGAAGCGGAAACGCGGACAATACCCTTCATCGAACCGCCGTAAGATCCTCCAGGAGAATAGATTACCACTTCTCCATCAGAATCCTCTGCCTTTTTCAAGGTAATTGATTTTGAAACATCAAAGGTTTCTTCGTAAGTTCCCGGCATTACGGAGATGACACTGCCATTAACCGTAGTTTCCGCGGCAAGCGCATCAGCGATTTTTTCATAACCGCCAAGATATGCACCGTCTTTATCGGTAACAATAACATTTTCCGAAATTTCCTCAAGTGCAATTTCGATTGTTTGTGTCTCTTGGGCAGCTACGGTGATCGTTGACGGATTTGCCTTTAACTGTGCACCGGAAACTGCAACAGAGTGATTGCCTGTCGTAAGCTGAACAATCTCTTCCTTTGTGTCATTTGCCGCAACCTCTATTGTCGTTTCACCGATAGTCAGGCTTGCTGCTTTAGCGGTAGGGTTTGTAATCTTTAAGGTTACATCATATTTTTCTTTTACAACAGGATCATCCGGATCTTCCGAATCACTGCTTATTGTGATTTTGTAGAGCAGACTATTATAACTGCTTGTTAATGTAAGAGTTCCTCCCTTTGTGGTTGTAATTGCAAAAGGTTTAGCAGCATTATTTTTCCTTCCAGGCAAAGAATATGTTCCGACATCCGCACCATCAAGATTTGCTGTAACAGTACCTTTACCATCACTGTTATTATCACCTGCAATATATACCTTAACAACAGATGCCGAATCAAGGTTTATTGTTATAACCGAACCGCTCGTAACAGTATATCTGTTTTTTTGTGAAGCCAGACCGCTGTCCATATCCTGGAACACTTTATGATCCTTGCTTGTTCCTCCCTTTTCAGCACTATCAAGATTAAGCCAGCTTGGTACTTCCATATCAGCATTCCAGTCATTTGTGGGCGTATTGTTATCCCCCGGGTTGTCCGGATCTGGTTTATCAGGATCTGGTTTATCGGGATCTGGTTTATCGGGATCCGGTTTACTTTCGGGGTCCTTTCCTTCATTCGGATCCCCTGTCATTCCCTGAACAGAAATCAGCTTTGTCTCATAATTCTTGACAGCATTCTGTAATTCAGGTATAACATCGGAATTCGAGTCCTGAACGGCATTATCAAACGTATATTTAAAGTCTCCACCGTTACGTCTACCTGCCTCTTTCATAACTGTTTCTTTTGCTTGTTCGGCAGTTTCAACGTTATAATCGTACATAACATCCGGATCTGTATCAAAATTATTATAAGTTGCGTAAATTTCTTTATTATCTCCATCAACCACAGGTTTCAGTGCTTTTACCGTATCAGGAACCTTCTCATCACGATTTTCTACATGATATGCGTCAATCTGCCCTTCATGTTCCTGACCGGATGGAGTATTGAGCTGTGTAATAAATCTTTTTGTCCCAATAATTGTGTTACCACATTCCTTAATCATTCCGCCGCCCTGTCCTGACAGCGTTCCTTTCGTAGCATATTTTCCTGTCGCACTTTCCCAAACATCGCTTCCCTGCGTGGCAATCAGCATCGGTCTTGGACAATTTCTGAAATAATTGTTTTCAACAAAAACAGACGCGTTCATTGCCGCACCTGGTCCATATTTTGCAACACCGTCATAATAGTTATTATAAACATGCGCACTGCCGGAAACACATCTTGGATGTCTTGAATCGGAGTGGTCAAACCAGTTATGATGATATGTTGCAAAGACTTTCGCCTCATCATTGAACCAATTGCTTACCTCCCAAGGACCTCCCAAAACCAAGGCTTTTCCCGAATCCCAAAAATGGTTATAGGAAATAGTGACATAATCTGTTTTTGCTTTTAAATCTATGGAACCATCGCCTTTTGCCTGATCTGAGTCCTTTCCGATACCATAAAAGAAATCCATGTTGTGTACCCATATATTTTTGTTGTCCGTATCAAAAGACAGGCTGTCACCATCACCCTTTGCACTCGGATCTTCACCTCCGCCATACCACATGATAGCGAAATTCCGCACCTCAATATTGCAGGCTCTTTTCATTGTAAAACCGCAGCCGTGAAGAACAGCATCATCTCCCACGCCCTCAATCGTAACGTTTTTCGTATTTTGTACCGCTATCATATAATTTACAGTGTCTTTTGGCATTCCGACTTTTCCCAGCAAACGTATCGCGATCGGCTTTTCACTTTTGCTTTTTTCTCTTTGGCTCAATACCTCCCCTAATGTATCTTTATTTGCATTCGTTACATATAAAACATCCGCATCCGATTTCAGCGTTCCATCCTGATTATATGCTCCTGTTGTATACTTATAAGGCGAATTTGGTGAGAAAGCAAATCCTTCTCTTACATAATTATCAACCGACAATTTACCTGTTTCGACTTCCGCTCCCGCAATCTCGGTTCCATCCGCAACAGGAACGACCTTGAGAATATAATCCCCCTTTGTCAGTCCCAAAACATCTGCAATAAAGTAATCTTTGTATCCTCTAATCAGCTGATCGTCAATTTTCGTATACTTATCGGTTCCATCCTTCTTGTAATATACATTATAGCTGTCAGCACCTTCAACCGGATTCCATTTTATATATGCACTTTCATGCCAGCCATTACTCTCGATAATAGAAACAGGTGCTGCCTGCAGCATTTCTTCCTCACCGGAACATTCTGTAGCGCTCTCTTCCTCATCACCGGAGCCTGTTTCTGTTGTTTCCTCCGTTCCCGGTTCCTCTGCTTCTTCCATAACAGTCACCGTTTCGTTTGAAGACGCTTCTGTTTTTTCTGCTTCTTCTTCCTTAACAGATTTTTGATCCGTCGTTTCCAGTTCCTCTGTTTCTTCCGTCAAAGTTTTTTCCGTTAAGGTTTCTTCCTCCTGTGTTTCAAGGACTTCCTCAATTTCTTCTGTTACCTCTGTCTGCAGTTCCGGCTCTGCCGCCAATGCAGTCATGTCGGACCAAATCGCGTTTGACATCATCATCGCACCCGATAATATCACTGCCATAACACGTTTTGTAAGCCCATTCTTTAATTTATTCATACGCTTTCTCCTGTTCTGTTCCGCGCTTGCGCAAAATATTCATTCTGTGCTCGTGCAAAATCCATGTTAAAAACTTAAAATTTGTTGCATAATTTTATGTTATCATGTTTTATACAATATTTACAACCTCGATATTACTTATATTTTCACAAAGTTCCATTTCATTTTTTGTAAAATATGCATTTATTGTGCGCGTACACGTATTTATTTTTATACTGAATTTATATATAAGTAAACGCAAAAATAGTTCTTCGCGTTTTTCACCATTTCGATACATAAAAAGTGGAAACCGTTTCCGATTCCCACTCTCAAATCCAATTATGCTTTTCCGCAATCAATTACAACTCCAAATTTGACATCCGGATTACCAAATCCGAGTAAATCCCCGCAGGAATATCCTCCGTAAAGCTGTATTCCGTCAAGTCGTCCTGAGAAAAATTATAGACCATCACTCTGCTTTTGTCAAAATCCACAAGCCAATACTCGCGCACACCCGCAGAACGATACTTAAAAAGCTTTGTCGTGTAATCAACCTTTCTGCTTGCGGGCGATACGACCTCTATAATCCAGTCAGGTGCGCCGTTACAGCCTTTATCATCTAACTTGTTCGGGTCGAGAATTACGCAGATATCCGGCTCAACATAGCTCTTGTCATCTGCGTCTATGAATACACCAAACGGTGCGATATCGACCTCGCCCTTTCCGTTATTTTTCCTGATATGCTCCCGTATTGTCGCAAAGAGCTCTCCTACGATTCGCTGGTGCCCCCTTGTGGAAGGCGCCATATAATAAACCTTTCCGTCAATCAGCTCTGCTCGCTGTCCGTCAGGGAGATTGTATATATCATTTATTGTATACGTATTTAATTCAGTTAATGCCATTTTGATTCTCCTTATCTGTTGTGTTTCGATGTATTCGTATTTGATTATAACCTATCTTTCGACAAAATAAAACCCCAAAGAACAAATCTTTGAGGTTTTCTTATAAAAATATTTTTAAATTACTTATTTGCTACTGCAGCCTTAATCTGCTCTGTAAGCATCGGTACAATCTTATTCAAATCGCCTACAACGCCATAGTCCGCTACATCAAAGATCGGAGCTGTTTCATCTTTATTGATTGCAACAATGATGTCCGATTCTTCCATACCTGCCAAGTGCTGTATCGCACCGGAAATACCAATTGCGAAGTAAACCGTAGGACGAACGGTTTTACCGGTCTGTCCGACCTGTAAATCTTTGCTCTTCCAGCCTGCGTCTACCACTGCACGCGAGCAGCTTACCGTGCCGCCGATTGCTTCTGCCAAATCATCTAAAAGCTTGAAGTTCTCAGGGCTTCCTACGCCACGTCCGCCTGATACCAAAATCTTAGCATCCATAATGTCAACTGTATCTGTGATATTTTTAACAATCTCTACAATCTCTACATACTTGCTGTCTGGTGTAAATCCGGGATTAAACTCCTCGATAACGGCCTTTGCGCCTTCTTTCTTGTCAAGCTTTTGCATAACGCCGGGACGAACCGTTGCCATCTGCGGTCTGAAATCGGGACATGCAATCGTGGCAATTGTATTTCCGCCAAATGCGGGTCTTGTCATCAAGAGCTGATTGTGCTTCTGCTCCTTTCCAGGAATCGGGTTAATCGGGAAATCGCCAATCTCAAGGGATGTACAGTCAGCAGTCAATCCAGTATGAACTCTTGCCGAAACTCTTGGTCCTAAGTCACGTCCGATTGCCGTTGCACCTACAAGTAAAATCTCGGGCTTATACTTGTTGATAACAGATGCCAAAGCATGAGCGTAAGGCTCTGTTCTGTATTCCTTTAATTCCGGATCATCTACAACGATTACCTTGTCTGCGCCGTAAGCTGCAAGCTCATCTGCTAAGCCTTTTACATCGCTTCCGACCAATACTGCTGTTACCTCTGTCGATAACTTTTCTGCCAGTCTTTTTCCTTCGCCAATCAGCTCAAGCGCAATTCCGCTTACCTTGTTATCTACCTGCTGTGCGAAGACAAACACGCCTTTATATTCTTCTAAATTCATGATAAACCTCCATTACTATATCAACATATTAAATAACATGCTTTTCCTTTAACTTGTTCATGATGTATTCTACGGACTCGGAAGCATCTAACGTAACCTTCTCGCCCTGACCTTTACGAACCTTGTCAGATGCTCTCGCAATCTGTGTCGGCGAACCCTTTAATCCAAGATTTGAGTCTTCTACATCTTTTAAGTCTGCTCTGCCCCATGTTGTAATCTCTGACTTATATGCATCAAAGATTCCACCGGGAGTCATATAACGAGGCTCATTTAACTCTGCAAGTGCAGTAATCAAACAAGGCATCTTTGCCTTTAATACATGATATCTGTCATCATACTGACGCTCAACGACAACGCTGTCGCCCTCTATCTTAATGTTCTGTGCATACGAAATAACAGGAATGCCAAGGTGCTCTGAAATCTGCGGTCCAACCTGTGCTGTATC
>JAAVAF010000123.1 GCA_014804225.1 Lachnospiraceae bacterium | reverse complement strand
GGTGTCAATGTAGCGAGCGATCCGCTCTACACCGTTTCCTATATCGGGGCAAACGGCGGACTGGTTCTTGTCGCTGCTGACGATCCCGGACTTTATTCTTCACAAAACGAACAGGACTCGCGCTGCGTTGCACGTGTTGCACAAGTTCCCGTATTAGAACCGTCTGACTCACAGGAAGCAAAAGACTTTACAAAACTTGCCTTTGCATATAGCGAAAAATATGACACGCCTGTCATGATTCGAACCACAACAAGACTTGCGCATTCGCAGGGACCTGTCACACTTGAGGAGCGACAGGAAATTCCCGACAAGCCGTATGAAAGAAACGCAGCAAAAAATGTTATGATGCCAGGATATGCCAAAGGACGCCACATCCATGTGGAAAACCGCTTAAAACAGATGGCAGAGGATGCTTGCGGATTTGAAATCAACAAAGCAATCTACAAGGATACCAAAATCGGCTTTATCACAAGCGGTATCCCCTATACATACGTAGCAGAGGCGATGCCCAATGCAAGCGTTTTAAAGCTTGGCCTTGTGCACCCGCTCCCTCGAAAACTGATTGAAGAATTTGCATCAAAGGTTGAAAAGCTCTACATTTTTGAGGAACTTGAGCCGTTGATTGAAGAACAGGTAAAATCATGGGGCATTGAATGTATCGGGAAAAAATTATTTACCTTACAGGGTGAATACAGCGCAAACATGATTCGCGAGCGCGTGCTTGGCGAAACACTTGACCTTGCGCCTGCCGCGCAGGTTCCTGCGCGTCCTCCGATTCTCTGTCCCGGCTGTCCACACAGAAGCACCTACTCCGTGCTGAAAAAACTTGGAATCCATGGCGCGGGCGATATCGGCTGCTATACACTCGGTGCCGTTGCTCCACTAAATGTGATTGACACAACGGTCTGCATGGGTGCCTCTATTTCCACACTGCACGGAATGGAAAAGGCAAAAGGCAAAGATTATATTAAAAACTGGGTTGCACTAATTGGCGATTCGACATTTCTTCACACAGGTGTGAATTCTCTGATGAACATGGTATACAATCAGGCAACAGGAACTGTCCTAATCCTTGACAACTCCACCACGGGCATGACTGGTCATCAGGATCATGCTGCTACCGGTAAAATGTTAAACGGCAAGGAAACAAAGGCAATCAGCCTTTATCATCTCTGCAAAGCAATCGGTGTGGAACACGTATATGAGGTTGATGCTTTTGACATAGACGAACTGGAAACGATTGTAAAACGTGAGGTTGCACGCGACGAAGTGTCTGTCATTATCGTATGTGCGCCTTGTGCCCTGTTAAAGTCGCAGGCAACCAAAGCAAAGTGTGTCGCTATTCCCGAAAAGTGCAAGAAGTGCGGTATGTGCCTCGTTCCCGGTTGTCCCGCAATCACAAAGAATGCGGATGGTACCGTTAAGATTGATGATACCATGTGTAATGGCTGCGGACTTTGCATGAAGCGCTGTAAATTTGACGCCATTGAACGTAACTGTGAAAAATAAATTTTTCACAGAGCAAATTTGTGCAAAGGCACAAATTCGCGCACGAAATAAGAAATGGAGGAAATTAATAAAATGACTACAAAAAATATAATGATCGTCGGTGTAGGCGGTCAAGGAACACTGCTTACAAGCCGTATCCTTGGCGGCATCACCACAAAGGCAGGCTATGATGTAAAGCTTTCCGAGGTACACGGAATGGCACAGCGCGGCGGAAGCGTCGTAACCTTTGTACGCTACGGTGACTTGGTATCGGAACCGATTGTTGAGGAAGGACAGGCTGACGTACTGATCGCATTTGAACGTCTTGAGGCATTGCGATACGCGCATTTTCTCAAAAAAGACGGCGTTATCATCGTCAACGACCAACGCATTGACCCGATTACGGTTGTGACAGGCGCCGCGCAATATCCGGAAAATATTATTGAGGAGCTGCAAAAAAATCATAATGTAATCGCCATAGACGCGATGGCGGAAGCAAAAAAATTGGGAAATCCGAAAGTTTTCAACACCATTATTATCGGTGTTGCCGCAAAGCGCATGGATTTCGAGAAAGAAAAGTGGATTGAAGTGATTGAACAGACCGTTCCTCCAAAGACGGTTGACATCAATAAAGCCGCATTTGAAGCGGGATATGCAATCTAAATCGTGAAAATTTTTACATTGAATTCGATTTTATTAGACACTATTTTACAAGACAAAATCAAATTTATATTGTATCATAAATGACAAACATTAGATAAATAGAGAGGAGATGACATTATAAAATGTTAAAACAAATTTCAATTTTCGCGGAAAATAAAAAAGGCGCAATGCAGAATATCACAAAGATACTGCTCGACAACAAGATCAATATCCTCGGTTCCGTCACAAACGACAGCGCTGAGTACGGAATTGTGCGTATGGTGGTATCCGAGCCGGAAACAGCGTGTGATGCACTAAACAAAAACGGCTATCTGTGCCGAACCGTAAACGTCATCGGCGTAGAAATCACGGACGAAGTCGGAAACCTCAACAAACTTTTAGGTTCCATCAACGAAGGAAACATCAATGTCGACTACCTGTACTTGTCCTTCAACCGTCAGTCCGGCAAACCGATTATGGTATTCCACACGGAAGAACCGAAAGAAGTGGAAAACGTCCTGATGCAGAAAGGATATACGGTATTATAAATATCAAACATCGACACGCTTCGCGAGTCGCCTTATTGAATCACAAAAAGCTGTGCACTCACAAAAAATGCACAGCTTTCTCTTTCTTAATTTTATGAATCAAACGAAATTCTTACAGCCTCCGCATATGAAGTAATGCCTTCCAAAACATACTCTGAACCGCTCATTCGAAGTGTTCTCATGCCTTCTTCAATCGCCTTGTCCTTCAGGATATCCGCACCCTGTCTTGCACTGATAATCTTTTTGAGCGCAGGCGTCATTCTCATGATCTCATAAACACCGATACGTCCTTTATAACCTACATTATCGCATTTTGAACAGCCGCCTGGTTCATAAATCGTAACGTCTTGATTCACATCTACACCCATAAATTTCTTTTCATCCTCGGTCGCCGGTCTGGGCTTTTTGCAGACAGGGCAAAGACGTCTTACAAGTCGCTGCGCGATAACACCGATTACAGAGTCGGCGATCAGATAAGACTCCACGCCCATATCCTCCAATCGCGTGATCGTACTTGCCGCCGAGTTGGTATGAAGCGTACTAACAACCAAGTGTCCCGTGATAGAAGCCTGAACCGCAATCGATGCCGTTTCACCATCTCGAATCTCACCGATCATGATGATATCAGGGTCCTGTCGCAAAATCGAACGAAGTGCACTTGCGAACGTAAGTTCTGCTTTCGGATTTACCTGTACCTGATTGATACCATCAATATTTGCCTCGACGGGATCCTCAACCGTGATAATATTTACTTCATCTGTATTCAACTCACTCAGCGCCGTATAAAGCGTCGTCGATTTACCACTACCGGTCGGTCCCGTAACCAGCAAGATTCCGTGCGGATTGCTGATAATATAATCAAACTGCTCCAACTCGTAAGGTTTTAAACCAAGCTGGCTCTTCTCCCTTGTGAGCGCCATTTTCGCGGTAAGTCGCATAACGACCTTCTCGCCGAACACCGTTGGCAAAATAGAAACACGGATATCATACTCCACATGGTCTACAATCTGCGTAATACGACCGTCCTGCGGTTTTCTCTTCTCGGAAATATCCATGCCGCCGATAATCTTGATACGCGCAATAATCGCCGGAAGTACCGACACACTGTATGTTGCCTTTTTCTGCATGACACCGTCGATACGGTACCTGACACGAATATACTCCTCCATCGGTTCAATATGTATATCCGACGCACGCTGGCGCACGGCAAGGTCAATCATTTCCTTTACCAGTTTTACAATCGGAGAGCTGTTGATATCCGCCTGCTCCTGCTCGTCTACCTCAACCTCAAGTCGTTTCTCTTTCGCATACTGGCTTAAGGCGCTCTTCATTTCATTTTGTCCATGATACTTGTCAATCGCAAGCATGATACTTCTCGTCGTCGCAATCACAGGCTCTACCTGATAGTTTGTGATGATTGAGATATCCTCCTGCGCATACGTATCCAACGGATTTTCCATCGCCACACGCAGCACGTTTTTATTGTTCTCATTGAATGCAAACGGTATCATGGTGTACTTTTTCAGAATATTGACCGGAACAAGCTGCGTAACTGCTGTGTCAACATTGATATTCTGCAAATCCACAATCTCAATGCCAAGCTGCTGGCTTAGCGCGATCGCAATATCGTCCTCGCTGATGATACCATCATCGACAAGTGTCACACCAAGCTTCATACCTGTTTTTTTCTGCTTCTCCAGCGCGTTCATAAGCTGCTCCTGCGTAATGGAACCAGCATTTACGAGCAAATCACCAAGACGAACTTTTTTTCTGTTAAAATCCATTTTTCCCCTCCATTCCTAATTCACTTGCAACTTTGTGCCTCTGCACATATTTGTTCAAGCAAATTTGGCTTTTTATTTTAATTGAAATAAAATTGTCGATACCATTGTGCAAAATTTCGCAAACCAGTTCTAAGACTTGTAGACGGCTTAAAGTCAAAATCCTGCTCCAATTCGCTAACATCGGCATACGTAATCTCTACATCTCCCGGCTGCATTCCGACAAGCTCCTTATGCGCCTCAAAGTCGTAATCTTCCGGAAGAACTCCCGCCGCCTTTAACTCCTCCTGTAAAATCTCCACAAAATCCAGAAGATTTTCGGGCTGATTGTTTCCGATATTATAAATCTTATATTTCACACCGTCCTCATTGGGAAGCGGTGCGCACTGCATCACTGCCTGTACGCCTGTCACAATATCATCAATATAGGTAAAGTCCCGCTTGCAGTTGCCATAATTAAAGATCTTGATTGTTTCATTTTTAACAAGCTTATTTGTAAAGCCAAAATACGCCATATCCGGTCGCCCTGCCGGACCATATACTGTGAAAAAGCGAAGTCCCGTAGACGGAATACCGTAAAGCTTTGCATATGCATGAGCCAACAACTCGTTTGACTTTTTTGTCGCGGCGTATAGGGACACAGGATTGTCAACCTTATCCTCCGTGGCATATGGAATTTTTTTGTTGCTTCCATACACAGAAGAGGAGCTTGCATACACCAAATGCTCCACTCCCGTCATTCCATTGTCATAGCTGTGACGACACGCCTCCAAAATATTGTAAAACCCGATGAGGTTCGATTCGACATAGGCGTCAGGATTTTCAATGCTGTAACGCACCCCTGCCTGAGCCGCAAGATTCACCACCACATTCGGTTTATATGCCTGGAAAATTTTATCTATGCATCCCCGGTCTGCGATGTCTCCCTTCTCAAACACAAAGCTGCCCGACACGGATTGCTCAAGCGCCCTGATTTGCTCCAGTCGAAAATCCTTTAAGGACACATCATAGTAATTGTTTAAATTGTCAAGCCCGATTATTTTAATATCTTCAACCGCCTTTAAAAGCGCAAGACAAAGATTTGCTCCAATAAATCCTGCCGCACCTGTCACCAAGATTGTTTTCCCTTTTAAATCCACGTTTTTTGCTAACATACCGCTTCTCCCTCTGTCAATTCTGTCTTTTTTAGCGTCCCCGCATTTGTCAACAGTGCCTTTTTGGTCATAACCGCATTCACATCCTCCGGCTCTGCCTTAATCCATTCTATGCAATACTGTACTGCCTCATCTTTCTTTCCTATTTTAACTAATGCGTTTACAACCTTAATTCTAATCACGGAAGAGGATTCGACACGCCAGTCAAACATACTGATAATCCGGTTACCGCTGATACACAGCTTTTCGTAATCGCCCGCTTCCCAAAGTTTATCCAAATAGTCTAAAATCAATCCCTCTATATTAAATTTAAAATCCGTAAGCTTTTCCATATCGCCAAGCTCTCTTGCAAAACTGCTGTCCTCGCCGCGTTTTATCGCCACGATTTCCATCAGCACGTCGAACGCATCATTCCAGCACGCATTTAAAGTATTTCCGTTTTCCGCTGCTTTATAACAACGCGCCGTAAGCTCCGCAAATCGTTCCCATTCCGGATCTCTCCCCATCATGAAACTTCCTTCCCGCCTCACCAGGCTGTCAGTACCCCAATTCGACAAAAATTGTACAATATAACTAAATTATAGTATTGTCGTCACAATTTATCAAGTAATTTCTCATAAAAGTTACCTAACTATTATATGGAAGCGTTTCCTTGCGTTTCCAAATTGTTTTATTTGTAAAACACAAACATTTAGTACTTGCATATTTTTATGAATCGCTTATAATAGAATATAGACGCTTTACTCCATGTTAATGCCTGTATTTTATACTTACCTAAGATAAATGTAACTTTTTGTATTATTTAGTTACACACATTTATGATCAAAAGTTCATTCATCAAAACAGGATAGCGTCAAATAGCATATTATTTGGATAAGAGAAAGGAGACTATTCACAATGAACGAACGTGACAGCATCGAGAAAAAGCTAACCAAATCCTTTATTAAAGTAGCAGGAATTCTGGGAGTCGTAGCAATAGCGGCAGCGGTTATCATGATTATCGTATCAATGACGTACTCTTCCGCACTGAAAAACTACGGTTTTGCACAGGGAGATATCGGAACAGCATTGTATCAATTTGCCGAAGCCAGGTCATCACTTAGGGCAGCCATCGGATTTGATGATGAGACCGCGATCAACAATGCAGTGGCAAAGTATGAGGAGAACAAAGCATTATTTGAGGAATCTTTTGCCAAAATAGAAGATACCATTATCTCAGAAGCATCCAGGGATATATATAATGAGATCAAAGCCGAACTGCCGGATTTTTGGGCGCAGGCTGATGAGGTCATTGAAATAGGCGCCTCAACAGATAGAGCGCGCTGCCTGCAGGCACAGGAGATCGCGATTAATGAGCTGACGTACAAATTTAGCAGCATTTATGAAAAGACGGAACAACTTTTAAACAGAAAAGTCGACAATGGCAACACGCGGTCTGCTGTACTGACAGCCGTATCTTTTATTGTCTTAATCGTAATCCTTGTTGTGATCGTAATCGCGATGATGCTGGCAACCAAAATCGGTAAAACGATGGCGCAATCCATTTCCGTTCCTCTCATAGCGCTTGGAGATCGTCTTATGACTTTTGCAAAAGGAGAACTTTCCGAGCCTTTCCCTGTAGCAGATACCGGTGATGAGCTTGAAGTTATGACAGAAGACGCGACTGAGATGGCAAATACATTGAACATGATTATTCACGATATCGGTCAGGTATTGGGAGAGATGGCGAGTGGAAATTATAACGTTTCATCAAGCTGCCCCGATAAATATACTGGTGATTTCAATAAATTATATGTTTCCATGCGTGGTTTAAAGGAACAGATGACAGAAACTCTGTTATCAATTGGCGAAGTTTCCGACCAGGTTTCCGGCGGTTCCGGAGATTTGGCAGATGCATCACAGAGCCTTGCAGAAGGCGCAACAGAGCAGACACATGCGGTTATGGATTTACAGTCTACCATTTCCGACATTACCGTTACGATGGAAAAGAGTGCTCAAAGTGCAGACGAATCTTACATAAAGGCACAGCAGTATGCTGACGAGGCAGATAACAGCCGCGCCGAAATGAACAACATGATGTCAGCAATGAAGCGAATCAGTGAAGCTTCCACAAAGATTGGCGACATTATTTCCGAAATTGAATCCATTGCATCTCAAACAAATCTCTTATCGCTGAATGCATCAATAGAGGCTGCAAGAGCCGGCGAGTCCGGACGTGGTTTCTCCGTTGTGGCTGATGAGATCAGAGTATTGGCAAATCAGAGTGCACAGGCTGCCGTAGACAGCCGCGAATTGATTGAAAGCTCTATCCGAGAGGTTACGGAAGGAAACAGAGCTGCCGAGGACGCTGCAAATGCGATTGAGGCTGTTGTGGTAGGTATCAAGGAGATTGCAGATTCCTCTAAGAGTCTTAAGACCATGGTTGAAGATCAGGCAGAGGCAATGCGCAGAGCGGAAACCGGCATTGACCAGATCTCTGAGGTAGTACAGACAAATGCGGCAACCGCCGAGGAGGCTTCCGCAACTAGTCAGGAATTATCCGCACAAGCAACCATTTTGAACGGTTTGATCGGACAATTCACATTAAAATAGGAAAAGTTAATAGGAAAAACGAACAAAAGCTCCCGTTTTAACAGCGGGAGCTTTTGTTATGATTAAAATTTACTGAATGATGACATGCCTTACACCATATACTGTTATAGAAATCACTGTTTTATCAATAAGGCATGATTATGAAAAAATTGTCTGTACAAGATTATAACTTTATTCTGAAAATATTATATGGTCTGGCGCTGTGCCTTGCAGCACTTGCCCTAAAACGTCAGATTGCATTTTATAACAGTGCGCTTCTCACCATCGCACAGCCACTCAATGTAACCGAAGTCAGGCGTGTTGCACTGACTTTTGACGACGGTCCCCACCCTGTATACACAGAACAGCTGCTGGACGGGCTAAAGGACCGGGGGGTTGTGGCAACCTTCTTTGTCACTGGAGAACATGCCGAGCTTCATCCTGATATTATAAAACGGATGCAGGATGAAGGACATCTCATCGGTAATCATACATACTCCCACATACAGCTCACAAAATCAAACCGCGAAAAGTTCAAACAGGAGTTAGTTAAGACAAACGAGATTTTACAGGAAATCACGGGTGACGAAGTATTATATGTGCGCCCACCGTACGGCGCATGGGATAAGAAACTCGAAACGGAACTGAATATGTTTCCGATTTTATGGAGTATCGATCCCCTTGACTGGTGCAAATCCAATGCCTCCTGTATTGCACAAGCCGTCCTCAAAAAGGTCGGTGAAAATGACATTATTTTAATGCATGATTATTACAAATCTTCCGTGGAAGCCTCACTAATGGTTGTTGATGAGCTTCAAAAACAAGGATATGAGTTTGTGACTGTAGATAAACTCCTGTTTGATTAAATTTATATCATTATATAAACTGATTTTTCTCTTTATCATAGTGATAGTCAATCGTTGCAAGCTTCTCCTCGATTTCTTTTTTATCCTCGCCTGTATCCTCGCAAAATGCATCAAGACTTGGATAAAAATCTCGAAGCTTT
>JAAVAF010000122.1 GCA_014804225.1 Lachnospiraceae bacterium | reverse complement strand
GCGCCGTTGGGACCTAAAAAGCCGTAAATCATGCCCCGCTCCACGCGAAAAGACAAGTCATCTACGGCTGTATGGTTTCCATATTTTTTTGTTAGATTTTTTACTTCAATCAATTATGCCACCTCCTGATACCGTCCGATTTTCCAAATCCTGTACCGTTTACCATTGTATGCATAAAATTTGATTAAAGTATGATTAATTTGTGATTTTTTTGTGTCCTAATTTTCTTTTTGCCGGATATGCTCCTCAAATCCCGCAAGATAGTTCACAAACTGCTGCGCCGTGCGCCCCGAAATGCCGCCGTGGCTTAATTCCCACTTGTTGGCTTCTGCGCGCAGTTCGTCGTCCGACATCGTGATGCCCTGCCTGTGCGCAAGTTCTATCACAATATTGAAATATTCCTTCTGGGAAGGCTTTGAATAGTTTATAGTAACACCAAAGCGGTTCACCAGCGAAAGCTTCTCCTCCATGGTGTCAGACTGGTGCATGCCGTTTTCAACCTTGATATCACTTCTGTCATTCCAGGTTTCTTTAATTAAATGTCTGCGGTTTGATGTCGCATAAATTAGAATATTTTCAGGTTTTGTTTCCACGCCGCCCTCAATAACCGCCTTCAAAAATTTATATTCCGTTTCAAATTCCTCAAACGATAAATCGTCCATATAAATAATAAAGCGGTAATTTCTATTTTTAATCTGTGCAATCACATTCGACAAGTCCTTGAACTGATGCTTGTAAATCTCTATCATGCGCAGTCCCTGCGGATAAAACGCATTCACAATCGCTTTGATACTCGTAGACTTTCCCGTACCGCTGTCGCCAAACAAAAGCACATTGTTTGCCTTTCTTCCCCCCACAAATGCCTTTGTATTGTCAATCAGTTTTTTCTTCTGGATTTCATAGCCAATCAAATCATCAAGCATGACCTTATCCATGTTGTTAATCGCCACAAAGGAAACGCCGCTTTCCCGACTGTTCTCCTTAATGCGAAATGCCTTATTCAGACCAAACATTCCAACTCCGTAATCTTTGTAAAATTCTGTCACATAATCAAAAAATTCATTTTCATCTGCTGCCAACTCCAGTTTTGCACTCAGTGCAATAATCTTTTCACTGACATTTTTATTGTACATCAACTCTGGTTTTCCGATTGCATTGTAATCACAGAGCTGCGAAAAGCAGTCGATTCCAAGCGCTTTTTCAATCGGCGAAAAATCAAAATGAAACAAATTTTGAAAAACCCGAAAATCGTTTTTTGCAAAATGATTGACACTGCCATCATTTGCACCCACTTTTTCACAAGTAATACTGAATGGATTTTCATTTGTCACCAGATAAAAAGTGAGATAGTTATTCCATAAATTATAGTTAAAACCATAATCGGTTGCTACGATCAGCAGTCTTTTCAACTGTGTATAAATGTCTTTGATCAGCTCGGGATTAGAGCTTGTGTTCTCATCATAACGGCGAAAAATTTCACCAAATTGATAAAGTATACAATCCTGATCCATATCCCCATACAGAATTAATTTTGATATTTCGCGATACATTGTTTTCCTCCTGTTTTCTGTTTTTCTTTTTATGACATATGTGTCATTTATGAAACCACAAAAGACTGCTGCAAAACCGCAACAGCCTTTTTGTTTTTTTTTATACTAACAACTTTCTAATTATTCTTCAAACGGAATAACTGCTCCGTCATATTCATCGTTTATGTACTGCTTAATCTCATCTGACTTTAATGCGTCAACAAGTGCCTGAATGCCCTCGTCCCCTTCATGTCCTTCCTTGACTGCAATTACATTCACATAAGTCTTTGCCGCCTCGGAATCAGAAGTTTCATATGCGACTGAGTCGTTCGCTACAGAAAAGCCTGCCTGTAATGCATAGTTTCCGTTTAATACGACAAATGCAACTTCCTCTTTTACACGGGCCACCTGTGCTGCCTCAAGCTCAAGAATCTCCACGTCAACCTTCTTTTCCTCGATGTCATTAACCGTTGCCTCTAAGCCGGCACCCTCTTTTAAGGTAAGCACACCGTTTGCCTCAAGAAGAAGCAACGCTCTTGCCTCGTTTGTCGTGTCATTAGGAACTGCGATCGTATCACCGTCTGCAAGCTCGCTCAAATCAGACTTGGTTCCGGGATAAATTCCAAACGGCTCATAGTGAATGCCACCTGCATTGACAAGATGTGTACCCTGTTCCTCGTTAAAGCTGTTAAGGTAAGGAATATGTTGGAAATAGTTCGCATCAAACTCCTCGCTCTCGACTACGTTGTTCGGCAGAATATAGTCGTCAAATATGGTCACATCAAGTGTCCAACCCTGCTGCTCCAAAATAGGTGCCACCTGCTCGAGAATTTCCGCGTGCGGTGTAGCCGATGCCGCTACCGTAATCGTGCCCTTATTCTCCACCTCAGTATTCTCTGCTGCCGGTGTTGTCTCTGCCGCATTGTTCTCAGCCGCATTATTCTCTGCTGCCGGTGTCGTTTCTGCAGGAGCTGCTGCCGGTGTGGTATTAGAGCTGTCTGCTGATGAACCACAGCCCGCAAGTAAACCAACCGATAAAGCAGAAAACGCTGCAAATGCTAATAATTTTTTTGTTACCTGATTTTTCATAATAATCCTCCTCTCGTAATTCCTACCGTTTTAGTAGGCATAAGAGGAATATATCACTTATGCATATATCTGTCAACTGTTTTTTGTACATTTTTCCGATGTATGAAAAAAGATACAAACAATTACTTCGACCACAAATAACAGTATGCCTGTGTTCTTGCCGCAAAACGCGCTGTTTTTAGCAGCTTTCGAAGCTCTTCTTTCGTGTACCAGTTTGCTTCGATTTCCTCTACAGTTGATGTACTCGGTCGAAACGCTCCCCGCGCCTTTCCCACGACACACACGTTAATTTCATTACTAAAGCCTACCGCACCGTAGCTTGGACCGATAAAATCATCAATCTCATACAGCTCAAGACCCGTTTCCTCCCACAACTCGCGTTTTGCGCTTTCAAACGGCTCCTCTCCCTCGTCAATCAGCCCCGCGGGAAAATTATAGACCCAGTCCCCCACTGCCATACGAAACTCTCTGTTGATTAAAAGCCGTTCCCCTTTCTCGTCCGTAACAATAATGACAACCGAATCCGGTTCTTTTCCGTTTAACGCCTCCAATGTCTCAAGCGCTTTATTACGGCTTATAATCTCATAAATTTTTTCTTTTTTGTCAACCGTTTCATAGGCGATATCGTAGCGTGTAATAAACTTTCCTTCTTCTTTCTTCCGAATCCCCTTAAATTGCATTTTTATACCCCCATTCTTGCCAAAGTAGTGTGAAAAATTTATTTTCCACACTACTCTCTCCTTTGCCAAAACAAATTACACGCTTTGTTGTAATCTATGCTGTTTAAATGTCAATAAAATCCATATCATCGTCCTCATTCTCAAGGAATGTCTTTGCTTTCTGTCCTCTTTGCGGCGCAACGTTCTGTGCCGGACGATTATTTTGCGGATTTGGTTTTTTGGATCCCTGAGACGCTCCTTGCGGTGCCGGGCGACGCGCTGGTTGTCCACCTTGTCCCTGGGATGCACCTTGCTGCGGTACCGGGCGACGCGCTGGTTGTCCACCTTGTCCCTGAGGCGCTCCTTGCGGTGATGCCAGGCGACGTGGCGCTTGTCCACCTTGTCCCTGGGATGCACCTTGCTGCGGTGTCGGGCGACGTGGCGGCTGTCCGTTTTGTCCCTGTGATGCGCCGCTTTGCGGTGCCGGGCGACGCACTGGCTGCGGACTCGTCTTTTGCGGTATCGGACGACGTATCGATTCATCGTCTATATCATCAAGCTCCTCAATCTCATCATCGTCCTCGGGATAATCGTCATCATCATAATCTTCATAATAACCGTCACTTCCTCTTAACCGCACTAACAAAATCACAATGATAATAATCAGGATAATGACAACAGCTGCCGCAACGATAAGCAGTATAGGACTTGTACTTAAAATCCCCGTATCAGGAACTGTCACATTTTCCGTCGTATACGGATATCTTTGGTATACATTCATATCTTTGTCAAGCATATACCAGCCTTCTTCTCCATTCTGCTTTTGCGCATATACGATAAAAAAGGCTCCGTTTCTATAAGCGTTTATTTTTTGACCATTCCAGTCAAGTTTTACATATTCAAATCCCGGCATGACATAAGGAACTTCCTCAACATTCATGAAAATAACATTTTCATTCGCATTGGAACCGGAATTTCCCTCCGGCTCGGGCTGCTGCTCGGGCTCCTGTCTTGTTTCGGGTTCAGGCGCTGTCTGTCCCTCCCCATTTTCCGAACCGGTAATCTCTGTGGAAATTGCCGCATCTGCCGGCAGATTATCAAACGTTACCAAATCTGCACGAATAAACCCCTCGACGTTCTTATCGTTGTATTTAAAGGTTACCTGATACCATTTTTTTGAATCCGTCCCTGTTGTTTCTCCTGTCACCGTCAACACAACGCCGTTTCTTACTGTAGCAATACTGGCACTGTCTGTCGACGCACTTCTTCTGACATTGACATTGTTACTCTTAACAGTACCCACTTTTGGCTCGATCGGTGTAACTCCCGCAGATGTGCTTGCATCCGTTGTTGTACTTGCACCTGCATTCGAAGAAGTGATGGAGGGATCAACGGTTGGCAGCGATGCCGAACCACTCCGATCCACTAAATCAGCACGAAGATACCCCTTCGTCGTTGCATTGACATATACCTGATACCATTTCTGTCCATCGGCACCTGTCGTTTCTCCGATAATATCGACTGTACCTCCCTTGGCAACGCTTCCAAGCTGATTGCTCGACGTATCTGCCTTTTCCCGAATCTTTGCACTTTCCACCTTGACTGTGCCCTTATCATCGGCAAGACACACCATTGTCGTGGCAAATGTTGCCATACTCATCACCAGACAAAACAACAATGCCGCCAATAGGTGCTTTCCACTTTTTCTTCTGTTTCTACTCATCATGATCACGATGCTCCTCTCTTTTCCCTTTGTATCCATTCCTTATTTTCCCCGTGTTATGCCTCGTAAATTGCTTTTCCAATATCATTTCTCATATACTTATTGTCAAAATCAACCCACTCGGTTGCTGCGTATGCATTTGCGCGTGCTTCTTTTAAATCGGCTCCCTTTGCCGTTACGCCAAGCACACGCCCTCCGTTTGTAACAAATTTGCCGTTTCCGTCAAGCTTCGTGCCTGCATGGAAACAATAATACCCCTCCTTACCTTCAAACTTTTCAAGTCCCCTTATTTCAAGCCCTTTTTCATATTTTACGGGATAACCGTCGCTTGCAAGCACAACACAAACTGCCGCGTTATCCTCAAACTGCAAATCAATCGTATCAAGCGTTCCGTCAATACACGCCTCAAGCACATCAATAATATCATTTTTCATACGCGGAAGCACCACCTGTGCCTCGGGATCGCCAAAACGTGCATTATACTCAAGCACTCTTGGTCCCTTTGGCGTCAGCATCAGCCCAAAGAAAATAATTCCTTGAAACGCTCTTCCCTCCGCCGCCATCGCGTCAACCGTCGGCTGATAAATATATTGTTTACAGAAATCATCCACTTCCTTGGTATAAAACGGACTCGGTGAAAATGTTCCCATTCCGCCCGTGTTGAGTCCCTCGTCTCCGTCCTTTGCACGCTTATGATCCTGTGCGGAAGTCATTGTCTTGATCGTCTTTCCGTCAACATAGGAAAGAACAGATACCTCACGTCCTGTCATAAACTCTTCTATCACCATGCGGTTTCCGGCAGTTCCAAACTGCTTGTCAAGCATAATAGACTTTACACCGTCCTTTGCTTCCTCCAAGGTATTGCAGATCAAAACGCCCTTCCCAAGTGCGAGTCCGTCCGCTTTTAAGACAATCGGAAAATCTGCCGTTTCAAGATACTTGAGTGCCTTGTCGGCATCGCCAAATGTTTCGTACGCCGCTGTCGGGATATTGTATTTTTTCATCAAATCCTTTGAAAAAGCCTTTGATCCCTCAAGAATTGCTGCATTCTTGCGCGGCCCAAACACTCTAAGTCCCGCCGCCTCAAATGCATCGACTACGCCGCCCACAAGCGGATCGTCCATTCCGATAATCGTAAGATCAATTTCTTTCTCTTTTGCAAACGCGACCAGTTTGTCAAACTCCATCGCGCCAATCGGCACACACTCCGCAATCTGTCCAATACCGGCATTTCCGGGCGCACAATAAATTTTGTCCACTTTCGGACTTTTCGCCACGCTCATCGCAATTGCGTGTTCTCTGCCGCCGCTTCCCACAATTAAAACCTTCATCATAGTCCTCCATCTAATGACTGCCATTTGCAATCATATCAATCGCCTGTGGCAAAATCTGCCATTCTGCCTGTTCCATCACACGTTTTTGCAACAGTTCGGGCGTATCGCCCTCTAAAACTTCCACTGCCTTTTGCAGAATAATCGGTCCGGTATCCGTGCCGGCATCGACATAATGCACCGTCGCTCCCGTCACCTTGACGCCGCGCGCAAGTGCTGCCTCGTGCACCTTTAAGCCGTAAAATCCTTTTCCGCAAAAAGAAGGAATGAGCGAAGGGTGAATATTGATGATTCGTCCCTCGTACTTTTCAATCATAATAGGAGGCAGTACCACCAAAAAGCCTGCAAGCACAATTAAGTCCGGTTTTGCCTCGTCCAAACAAGCCAAAAATGCTTCGTTAAAAAGCTCCCTGTTTGCAAAATCTTTGGGTGAAACCGCTTTTGCTGCAATCCCTTTATTTCTTGCCCGCTCCAACGCATACGCATTTTTATTATTGCTGATTACCTGTACAATTTTGGCATTCGTAATCTTTCCGTTATCAATCGCATCCATAATTGCCTGTAAATTTGTGCCGCCACCCGATACGCACACGCATACTCTTAGCATAACGTCACTCCTTTTTCGCCATCCTGAATGTTGCCGACAACATAACACGTCTCACCGGCCGCTTCAATCGCCTTCATTGCCTTGTCAACATCAGCAGCTGCAACGGCAACAATCATTCCAATTCCCATATTGTATGTATTGTACATCATCTGTTCCTCGATGCCGCCTTTTTTCTGCAAAAGCTTAAAAATTGCAGGAACCTCATAGCTGTCTTTCTTTACCACAGCTTTGACACCCTCAGGAAGCATTCTTGGAATATTCTCATAAAAACCGCCGCCCGTAATGTGACTGCACGCCTTCACCTTCACACCGGCATCTTTGATGCTTTTTAACGCCTTCACATAAATTCTTGTCGGCTCAATCAGCGCCTCACCAAGCGTCTTTCCAAGTTCGTCGTAATACGTATCAAGGCTTTCCTTCGTCATCTCAAATACTTTTCTGACCAATGAAAATCCATTGCTGTGCACGCCGCTTGACGCAATGCCAATCAGCACGTCACCCGCCTTTAAATCCTTTCCTGTGATCAAGTCCTTCTCATCAACCACGCCTACCGCAAAGCCTGCAAGGTCATACTCATCCTCAGGCATCAGTCCGGGATGCTCCGCCGTTTCTCCGCCGATTAACGCAGCGCCGCACTGCTTACAACCCTCGGCAACGCCTTTTACAATCGTCGCAATCTTCTCCGGCACATTCTTTCCGCAAGCGATATAGTCAAGGAAAAACAACGGCTCTCCGCCCGCACACGCGATATCGTTTACACACATCGCCACGCAGTCAATCCCGACTGTATCATGCTTGTCCATCAAAAATGCAAGCTTAATCTTTGTTCCAACACCGTCCGTACCTGACACGAGTGTCGGTTTTTCCATCGTTTTTATTTTATCAAGCGAAAACGCTCCCGAAAAGCCGCCGATCCCGCCAAGCACCTCCGGGCGCATTGTTTCCTTGACATATTTTTTCATCAGTTCTACCGACTTGTATCCGGCCTCAATATCCACGCCTGCCTTCTTATAATCCATCACAATACCCGTATCCTTTCTATCGTCTGCACGTTTTTATTTTTTCAAATATTCCTTGTATCCAATCTCCTGTAACTTCGCGTCTTTTGCCACTACCTGTTCCTTTAGGCTCTTAGAATAATCCTTCAATCGCCCCAAAAGTGCGCTGTCCGATGTCGCCAAAATTTTTGCAGCGAGAAGTCCCGCATTGGCGCCTCCGTTTATTGCAACAGTCGCTACCGGAATGCCGGAAGGCATCTGTACAATCGAATAAAGAGAATCGCGTCCGCCAAGCGATGTTGTGTGCATGGGAATACCGATCACCGGCATCGGAAAAATCGCCGCGCACATTCCCGGAAGATGCGCTGCCATTCCTGCTCCTGCGATAATCACTTTAAAGCCTTTTTCTTCTGCTGTCTTTGCATATTCAAAAAATACGTCGGGCTCTCTGTGCGCGGAGATAATTTTCATTTCATAGGAAACGCCAAGCTCTTCTAAAATATCCGCCGCCTTTGCCATAACAGGCATATCCGAATCCGAACCCATTACAATACCGACTTGTGCCATAATATAACTCTCCTCCTCTTAATCACCTTATGCGATCTAAAAATCTGCAAATTTCTCAATTTTCCTATTATCAGTTTACAAATAATACGATAATACGTCAACTTAAAACCGTAAAACTTTTGTAAAATTTTTCGTAACTGTTCTTATTTTTCATCAAATGCCCGATTGAGCTCTTCGGTTCCCGCAAGCACAAATCTTCCGTTCTCGATAATCGTGCATTTTGAGCCATCTGCATAACAGGCGCTAATCACTCCAAGCTCATCATACGGGATTGTAATATCCGTGTGACAGGCAAAATAAGCTTTTGACGGGTCGGTATGCCGCAATTGCGATACCGCATTCTCCTTTGCCACAATCTCGCGTCCGTCCTCATTATACAACTTTACGTCCTCTTCCCGCGAATAACAGGTATCGCCCACCGCAAAGTGCGGTCCTGTTTTTTCCGCAATCAAAATCGGGAACAGATTAGAAATCCCATATTTTTTTGCCGTCATATATGCTGTCGTGTTTGTTCCGATTGCAAACTCACCCATCGGAAGCGTTTCATAGTTGAACAGCACATTTTCCTTGATATATTTTTTGTTCTCTTCCACACGTTCAAAATTGGTACAGGTATAATCCGCAATCATGCCGTCCTGAAAATCAATTTCAAGATTACAATACTCAAGCTCGTTTAAAAATACGCGGCTTACATGGAGCTTTCCATTCGTGCCCTCAAGCACAGGTGACGTAAAGACTTCTCCGACCGGAATATTGACATCTGCCACACAGTTCTCAAACACAGCCTCCTTATCCGGATCCTTCACTTGATAAAGCTGCACACGCAAATCGGTCTTGTTGCCGTTTGTGCCCTTGATCTCCACATATTTTGCTGTATTTAACGCATCTATAATCGTCGCCTGTATCCGCTCATACGTTGTATAATCAAGCGTATTGAGCTTTACCGTTTCGTCAAAAATCTCCTCGAATTTCTCACCAATATCGGGCACTGGAAATGCAATAATCGTAAAGCTGCGCTCCTCCCCGATAATATATTGATTGACAATCTCGGCAGAGGCACCTTTGTACTCAGCGGAAAGCTTTTGCTGCTCAGAGCTTAATACACACGCCTCGGCTTTTGTCTTTGGTGCAAACGGCTCCTCGCCGAAAACTTCAATCACTGCCGGACCTGCGTACAATCGCGCCTTGTCCTTCACATTTTCATAGGCAAGCTTTAACACTTCAAGCTTTCTGTTGACCAGCTTTTTATCCAGAAACAGTGCAATATCGTCTTTGTGGTCATAACGGTACTGCTTATTTGCATCAGCCCCGTAATATCCGATTTTGTTTACGCCATTCTTATGAAAAATACTGTCACTTGCCCTGTATATCGCAGGCTTTAGTCCCATTCTTTCAAAGTTTTTCACTGCAGCCCTAACCACACGTTCAAAACCAAGTGCATATCTTATGTCAACCGTTTCTTTTTTGCTTAAATCCTTATTTCCTTTCACAAAACCGATGCGATACCCTTCCGTATACGTGTCAGCAATCATTTGAATACGCTCATCGGAAAGTCCCGCCAAATATTGTGAAAGCTTCTCGATTTCAGACGTAATAAACTCACCATATTGATATAAATAACGGATATCACTCAAATCACTGTCCATCACGATCCGAACGGCAAAATCGTGTGCCGTATCCACCTGTGTTTCCACTCTCCACTGTGCCGTGGTTTC
>JAAVAF010000121.1 GCA_014804225.1 Lachnospiraceae bacterium | reverse complement strand
GAGATAATCGTACCGCGACCCAAACACTGTCCGATACCGCAAACCGCACCGTCCGATGACATCTGACCGATAAAAATACCCGCAAGCGCAAGCATCGTACCTGACGTGACAACCGTTGGAAATGCAAAGTTCATGGTTTCTATAATCGCCTGTTTTTTCGGCATCTTATCCTTAAGCTCCATAAAACGTCCCGAAATTACAATCGCATAGTCGATGTTTGCACCCATTTGTATTGAAGAAACAATCATCGAGCTTAGGAAGAACACGTTCTTTTGCTGTGCTGCCGGGAACGAGAAATTGACCCAAATCGCACCCTGAATAACCGCGATCAAAAGCACGGGCATCCCCGCCGACATAAAGGTAAACAAAAGCACTACCATAACCGTAAGAATTGACACCACATTGACAACAGTATTATCGCGCTGAAACGTCTTGTATAGGTCATATTGGCTTGTCGCTTCGCCCGGCACTAAAATCTGCGCATCTTCATAATATTTATTGGCGATCGTATGCATTTCATCCAAAAATGAAAACGTTTCCTCACCCTCCTCCGGAAGCGTGAGATAGACAAGCATACGGCTGTACTCCTCGCCCTGAAGCTGGTCTAAGGCAATCTGCATCTTGGTGTGTGCCTCCTCCAAGTCCTCCATCAAGTCATCGTCGAGTGTCACATAGCCCTCATCAACCTCGTCATACAAAAACATCACAATATCAATCAAAGGCACACTGTAATTCGAGAAACCGTTAATAATCTTTGCATAATTCTCGTCATTTACGGCGTATGCCATATATAAAACTTCCGCCATCTCATAGTCTAACTCCATAAGCTCCGAAAACTCCCTGGCAGTCAGCTTATCCGTCAGCATATAGCCGTCCATCGCCTCCGTATTGGCAAGACCTTGTGAGTGGTCAACTTCCGCCCTTGCGTCAATTTCCCGCAGAAGTTTGCGTTCCTTATCATAATTGCCTGCCGGCACAATCAGCGCCACAAAATTATCCGTACCAAAACTCTCATCAATCAACTCGTCAACAAGCATCGCATTACTCTGAACAGGTGTTTCTAGCATTGTATAGCCGTACACATACGGACAGTGCGACTGAATCAAATATGCCACAACAATCACGACCAGAAACAGCACCGGCATCACGTATCTTGTCTTGTAAGCAAACTTTCCGACAAACGGAATATCCGGAATAAAACTCTTGTGCTTTGTCTTATCCATCGCCTTACCAAAGAGCATAATCAGTCCGGGCATTAACAAAAACACAGCAAGAAGGCTCAACAAAATCGCTCTGATTAAGCAGAGCGCCATATCCACGCCAATGCCAAACTGCATGAACATCATCGCCATAAGTCCACCTATGGTCGTGAGCGAGCTTGAAAAGATTTCCGGTATCGCTTTACTGAGCGCAACAATATCTGCCTCACGGATGTCAAGCGTCTGATGCTCCTCCTTATATCGGTTACAAAAGATGACTGCATAGTCAACCGACAGCGCAAGCTGTAATACAATCGTAACGGAATTCGATACAAAAGAAATCGTGCCTGTGACAAAGTTTGTTCCCTTTGTAATTAACGCTGCCGAGCAGAAAGTCAACAAAAGGACAGGCACCTCCGCCCACGTCTGCGAGGTAAACAACAAAACACTTACAACCACGATTGCGACAAGGACACTGATAGTTGCCATTTCAGACGCGAGCTGCTCTGCCGAGGCGTCTCCCATTGAAGTTGACACATAAATATCATACTCCTCAAGCATCGCCTCAACTTCATCTAACGCCTCCAGCGCCCTGTCATCGTCCTCAGAATAGCCAAAGGTAATATTGTAGAGTGCGGAGAAATTATTGTAATACTCCGTCGTATTCTCAAAATCGAGCATAATAACCGAGTCTAATGCTTCTATTTGCTCATAAAGTGCGTACGCCTCGCCGTAGGGAATATTCGTCACCATGACCTTTGCCGTACCATATGTAATAAACTGTTCCTCCATGAGGTCTAGTCCCTGACTGGTTTCTGTGGTATCGGGCAGATATGCGGACAACGCATTTTCTACTTTAACCCAATTCATGGATACCAGCGAAAAGATGAGCGCAATTCCAAAAAGCAAGAAAAACAAATTTCTTCGGTCAACGATAAATGTCGCGACCTTCAGCATAAAGCCGCCGTCCTCTTTGCCACTCTTTATTTCTTCTTCCATAATCTTCCCCCATACTACTGTGTGAACAAATTATTTTTCACACTTTTGTGTATTTTTCATTTCTTCAAATTATTGCATAGTATAATACATCACCCACTGTTTTTCAACATCAGATGTATTTTAATTTTGCATATTCAATCTAAAATTTTTCTATCTAATATATAAATAAATTCTAAAGTGTTTCAAACAGATAGTTTTCCCACGCTTTATCCACTTTTTCAGGTGCAAGCGTATCTGCAATCGTTCGGGCATTTTCACTTATTTTTTGTGCAAATGCATCGTCCGAAAGAATTTTTCGAATTGCATCTGCAAGTGCGTATGCATCGCCTACGGGCACAAGCATACCGTTTTCTTCGTTTTCAATAAGTGTGGCGGGTCCTCCGCAAGGGCAGTCCGTTGCAATCACCGGCGTTCCAAGCACCATCGCCTCGATGATTGTGTTTGGCATTCCTTCGGTATTGGAGGTGAGTGCAAAAATTCGCGCACGCCCTACCATTTCTGCCACATTGTCAATGATTCCCGGAAGTATGACACGCTCCGTAAGCTCCTTCTCCTCGATAAGCGCTGTGAGTTTTTCTCGAAGCTCGCCCTCTCCGTAAATGACAAGCTTCAGTTCAGGATATTCCCCCGCAATCTTTGAAAATGCGTGAATCAGCATCGCATGGTTTTTGTTCTCATCAAGACGTCCTGCCGCCACGATGACGTTGTCGCGCTGTGTGCTGATGGTTCTTCCAATAAATGCGGGGTTTAGCGGATTTTGCATAATCACGCTCTTTTTGCGTACTGCCTTTGGAAAGAATTCGGCTGCACGCCGCGTCTGTAAGATCACGCCGTCGGCGAACCGAAACAAAAACTTTGCCAAAAAGCGCATCAGCCGTCCTTCATATTCCATAGTCGGCTCCCCACGCACAGAAACAGCGACCTTTACTGGTAAAAATGCCGCTGTCGCAATCGCCATCAGATTGTTTTTCCCCAGAAACGACAAAACCACATCCGGCTTATATTCTTTCCAAATCGCCCGCAAGGTTTTGAAACGGACGCAGAAATTTTTTATTCTGCTTCCAGTAAGCATCTGAGGTTCAGGTTCCGAATAGATACGTCTGACGCCGTCTGGAAGTGCATATTCGTTCTCTCTTTGGTATTGTGTTACAAGAATTGTATCATAAGATTGTTTTTGAAAATACTCGGCGAGATTGACCATAACTCTCTCCGAACCTCCCTTTTGCAGGGAGTTAATAAATAGTACGATCCGTTTCATCTTCATGCTCCAGTCAAAAATTCATTATACCATTGCTGAAAAGCAAAAAATGACCATGCAACCTTGGAATAGTTTGCACCTGATGCCGGTCCTTTATCACCTGTTCGAAGATATTCCTCGATAAATCCATTCACATAGTCTGCGTCAAAAATTCCCTGTTTTTTAAGATAATCCATGCTGCACATCTCTGCAAGCCGATCTTTTAGCGGTCCTCTCAGCCACTTATCAAGCGGCACGCCAAAACCAACCTTCGGGCGGTCTAAAAGCTCCTTCGGGATATAATCATAGGCAATATCTTTTAAAATACGTTTTTTGATGCCGTTTGCATATTTATACTTGTGTGGCAAACGATAAGAAAATTCCATCACGTTCACATCCAATATCGGACAGCGCGCCTCAATGGAATATTTCATCGACGCTCTGTCAACTTTACAGAGAATATCCCCCGGCAGATATGTTTCCTCATCAAGCAGCATCCTGCGCTCCTGCCAGTTTGATTCCTGATATTTGGATTCGATCGGAAACTTATACGGCACACTCTCCCCGGGAAGCATTTTGTCAATTACTTTAAGATAGGTTCTTCCGCCAATCTGTGTCTTTGTTTCCTTCTCATGGTTTCCTGCAACCACCTGTACGCGGAACGGTAATTTCTCAAATAGACCCATTTTTTGAAAGGGCGGTATTCTACAAACATGGTACGTTAATTGACCCAAAAAGTCAAGTTTTTGCGCCTGTGCAACATTGTCATAAATATTGTATCCGCAGAAAAACTCGTCACCACCGTCTCCGGAGAGCACGACTGTCACCTCTTTTGCTGCTAGTCCTGCTACAAGCATGGAAGGAATCTGGGAGCTGTCCGCAAACGGCTCATCATAATATTTCGGAATGCTGTCAACCATTTCAAACATCGCGTTTTCGTCAATATAGAGCTCTGTGTGGTCCGTACCTAAATGCTTCGCGACCTCTTTTGCGTATTTCGCCTCATTGTAACGCTCCTCGTTGAAGCCGATGGAATAAGTTTTTACCGGCGTACTGCCGCTGATATCCTGTGCAAGGGCTGTCACAAGCGAGGAATCGTAGCCGCCGCTTAAAAACGCGCCAACAGGCACGTCCGCAATCATTCTCTTTTTTACGGAGTCCTTTAGAATTGCTTTAAGCTCTTCCTTTGCCTCCTCATATGTGCCGACAGGTTCACTCTTTTTTGCGGCATAGACCTTTGCAATATCCCAATATTTCCACTTTTTAATGGTTCCCTGATGAAATTGAAGAATTCCACCCGGCTCCAATTTATAGACATCTTCAAAAATCGAGTACGGCTCGTTGACACACTGTTGATACAGGTATCGTTTCACCACTGCTTTATTGATTGTCCGCGCAAAACCCGGGCAGTTCATAATCGGTTTTAACTCCGATGCAAAAACAAGATTTTCCCCGTCAATCCAGTAATACAGCGGCTTTTTTCCAATTCTGTCCCGCACCAGATACAGATCGTTTGTTTTTTTGTCATAAAGCGCAATCGCAAACATGCCCTGAAAGCGGTCAATGCATGAAATTCCCCACTTTAAATAAGCAGCAAGAATAACCTCTGTGTCGCAGTTTGACACAAAGGGATAATCCTTTAATTCTTCTTTTAACTCCAAAAAGTTGTAAATCTCTCCATTGTAGGCAATCACAAGCCTGTCATCTTGAGAGTGCATCGGCTGATGACCGAGCATGGAAAGATCCAGTATCGAAAGGCGTCTGTGCGCCATTCCCACGCAGTAACCGCCCGCCGCGTCAAAAATTTCCTCGCCGCTGTCGTTTGGTCCTCTATGGTACATGGTATCGTTCATGGTCTTTAATTGATCGTTCGTGATACGTTTTTTCGAGATAAAGCCGCATATTCCGCACATATTTTGTGCCTCCTCTTTGTTTCCTCTCTATGATTGGTCGATGAGCTGATTCACATAGGTTTCCCATTCCGCAAAGATGCGCTCGCTGCTTGCAATTTCTCCAATCTTTGCCGCTTCTGCACCAAGTCTCCCGGCAAACGCTCTGTCCTCGATTAATCGGTTGATTGCTTCCGCGAGTGCATTTTCATCGCGTGTCGGGACAAGGAGTCCGTTTTTTTCGTTCTCAATGACCATACGTGGTCCTCCGGGCGGACAATCAGTTGCTACCACGGGAAGCCCTAACGCCATCGCCTCAAGCATCGCGTTTGGCATACCCTCATAATCCGACGAAAATGCCGCTACCGCGCCGTTTATCAAATCCTTCTCTAACTGACTGCTGCTGCCCATCAAAAACACAAAATGCTCCGAATCGGTTTCCTCAATCAACGCCTCGAGTTTTTCTTTTGTCCCGTCAAAAGAGTCGGGACCATATAGTTTTAACACATAGTCAGGATGCTTTTCGTGCACCCTTAAAAATGCGCGTATTAATAACAGTTGGTTTTTAAAATCCACAAGCCGCCCCGAATGAACTACCGCCTTTTCGCGGTCCTTCTCATCGGGAATAGGGTTTCCAATAAATTTTTCGTTGATCGGATTTAAGATAATTTTGGACTTTTTTTGTAAAAATTCCGGAAAGAAATCCCTTTGCGCGGGCGTCTGAAATACACAGCCTGATGCACGTCTTAATATTGTGGGAATCAGGATTTTATCCGGTAAAAAGTCATAGTAACCGATTGGATGAATGCGCACGGATATCATAACAGGTGTTTTTATTCCAACCGTCGCCATCAGTGCGCGATAATTGGCAAGTCTTGCAAAAGCGATAACAATGTCAGGTTTTGTCTTTTGAACTAGGCTGCGCAGATTGCGAATGCGGTCAAGGTATCGTCCGATTCTGCCGTGCCTTTCCTGTTTTTTGTCAAGTCCCACATGCACGCGCGTAATCCGCGAATCGATTTCGTATTCCTCCTCGCCTTGCCATTCCGTCGCGATCATCACTTGATAACCGTTTTTGACAAACTGCCCCGAAAGCGTTGTCACGACACGCTCTGCGCCACCCCTTTCCAAACAATTTAAATGAAATAAGATTGTTTTCATAGTTCTCCTCCATGCCGCCCAACATCCGCCGTTTGGAGATATGTTATTATCATCACCCACCACGCCTGATAAAACAAACCTGTATTGTAGAGCATGTAGCGCATTTGACAATAAATCGTAAGCGACGTAAAGCAGACATTAACTGCTATCGCAAATAGTACAAGCAGTGCAAAATAGATAGAATTGGCAATGTTCCAAGCCGCACGCTTCTGCGCTTGATGCAGCAGCACGATACTTGCTCCATAAAAAAGATACAAAAGAAGCGCCACCCAATTTAACAGCGATTGAACCTTCAATATGGTCGTAACAAACCCATGCACAAGATTGCAAAAATACAACTTCGCCAGCCTTGGCAGACATGGGGCCAAAAGCTCCCGCATCATTGTACCGGCAATCCGATTGTAGTCTACCTCCCGCTCTGCGTCGGGAATGCCCCGCTCGTCTTGATCCTCTCGAATAACAGACATCACAATGTCAAACTTAATCCTGTCATAAGCTTCGCTATAATGGTCTGTGAGCGACTGCCACCCCTTGCCTGCATAAGAAATATGATAATCATTGTCGTCAGAACGCCGCAAAATTTCAAAAAACAGACGCCTGTCATTATCGTCCATGATTACTTGTGCCATTGTATCATCAGCAAGGTATAATTCCGTTCCGAGAATAAAGCTCGAATCTCCCGTGTGGGGTGCAAACGTACCTCTTAACAGATAGTTATAACCACATTCCACGAATCGCGTTCCTGCAAAGATCAACACACAAGAAAGCAACGCGCAAATACATGCCTTTTTCCATCCTTTCGTTTTCAGATAAGAAAAAAGAATGACAACCAATAAAATAACAACCGTTATTAGCATTTGTTTTCGAATGCTGATCAGCACCATTGACCAAACGATAGCGCCGATGAAGCTCTTTTTGTCTTTTTGATATAAAATTCCCAAAATACAGAGAAAATAAAATACCCACAAGGAATACGCAAGTCCCTCCGTTTCGATACTATTGTAATAACTGTATCTTCTCTGCGCCACAAAGCGGTTTGACAGCGTAATCCCATATTGAATCGCCAGTATTCCTGCACCTCCAAGGTAACCCAGCGAAAATAATTTTGTCAATCCTACCGTAATCGCACATGCCGCAACAGCGGCAATCACACACTGCCCGATCACTGCTGCATGAATACCAAGCTTTGCTCCGAAAACAGTTCGAAACAGCAAAAGATACAGGCAGTATCCCGGCTCCCTGTCGCTTTGCATATTGATATAGGATGACGCGTCCTCCGTTAAAATAACACCATCTATGAAATACCAGACAAGGTAAAACGCCAGACTGAGTGCAAATAACGCGATGTATACCACTGCTCGTCTTTGTTTCTTTTGCATTGTTTCCCTCACTACGCTTTGATATCGTTTTCAATCAATTCACGAATATTGTCCAAATATCGTTCCAAGCCAAACATCTCGGCACGTTCCTTGGCCGCCTTCCGATACGTTTGGTATAATACATCGTCTAAAAGCAGCGATTTGAGCGCATCTGCAAAACGCTCCTCCTCCTGCGTAAAATGCGTGGCATCCATATCCTTCCCGCCGTGAAAGGTTCCTGTTAAAATGCCGTAATCCGCATGTATCGTTTGATTCTCATCATTACACTGTACGTAATCCGCATGTAAAATCTCCGCCGGTCCGGTCAGGCAATTGACACTGACACACGGCAGTCCCACTGCCATCGCTTCGATAAGAGCATTGGGAAATCCCTCGCTTTCGGAAGTCAGCGCATAGATATCCGCCTTTTTTAAAAGCGAAAAGGGATTTGTCTGCACGCCCGTAAACAGTATGTCTTTCTGCATTCCAAGCGCGTTTGCAAGAAGCTTATATTCTTGATATTCCCCGGCTCCGATAATCATCAGCTTCAAATCGGGAATATCCTTTTTGACCAGATAGACTGCCTTAATCAAATGCCAAAAGCCTTTGACATCGTGCTCTCGTCCCATGGACACGACAATTTTGCCGTTTCTTGCAAAAAAATCATCGAACTCCTTCGCTGTTTTCTGATCCGCTAAAGCCCTAATCTGCGCAATATCACATGGATTGTAGACTGTCGCAGAGCTTTTGGGTGCAAATTGCTTCTGAATACGCTGCTCCATGACCTTGGTGCAACTGATTACCCTGTCCGAACGCCTGCAAATCCGCTTCATAGCAACACTGTCCTCTAATGCTCCGAAGCCTCTGATACCAGTCCAAATAACGTCTTTCTTTCTTGTTAAAATATTCACAAGATTTGCAGTCGGTCCAAAACTGTAGCTCAACTGTATGCTGCGCTCCTTTTTTAGGCGGCGCACGCGTTTTACCCGTTTTAAGACATTGACCAATTTGCCAAATATTCCGGGAACCGCTCCAAGATGCAAGTCAATCAAATCAACACCTGAAACATCATAAATCATTCCTGCCGTGTTAAACACAACCAGACAAACATCGTATTCGGTTTTCAAAAGCTGCGCACTCATAGCACATACCCGTTCCATCCCGCCTTGGTCAAGCATCGGAACAAGAAGCATAATACGCTTTTTTTCCCTCTCCAAATCAGTTCACTCTCTTCCTGCATGAAGTTTTAGAATTTCTTAGTCAGCGTTCTTTGCTGGCTTAGAAAATTCTCTTCATGCTTTTCATCGCTGTCACGGCTAGTTTCCCAAGCAAGGTATTTCCCGCAAAGACATTGTAATATGTGGTTTTTTCGCCGCCGAACTTCATTTTAAACTCGTCGATGCCGTTGGGATTTTCAAAATCGGAAATGCCGCCCCAGTCATAGCGCAGCAGCCCTTTGTTCTTAAAATATTTCATATCCTCCCATTGCAGACGCTTATTTGCCCGCCCGATCATCGACTGATCTGCAGAGTTCTCACCGCGAAAGCACGATGCTGAGTGAAGCAGACGCGCGTCTGTTTCATCATAGAGATAGGAATGGAATACGAGCATCTCGCCCTGATGCCACACCGCAGAAAACAAAATGCTGTCCGTTTCTAAATATTTCTTCACTGCCGTCAGATTAAATTTTGTATCCATTCCTTTTGACTGATACATCTTTTCATAGATTTGTGTAAATGTTTTTAAAAGCTTCTTGTCCGCTTCGATATCCGCTTTTTGGTAAAAGCAGACCGTAACGTCGTCCCGCTCACTTCTGCGGCACTCATAGCGCACATTTTTGTTGATTGCCGCAAGAAGCTCCTCCTCGGACATTGTTAAGTCGCTCATACAGGTATGATACTCCTGCCAGCCGCGAAAGCTGCCCTTTTTCTCTTTTTCCGGTACTCCATGCACAAACAGAATATCCGCTTTTCGTTTCTGCGCCAAAAGCTGTGATATCGTGACCTCTTTCGGATACCATATTTGATTGATTTTTAAAAATTTCTTTTGATATGAAGTATCTATCATATTCCTTTTTGCCTTTCCTTCCGTTACCTCGTCACTGTTCCCGGCGGATTGCTGCCACTCTCGTAAAAGCGTTCCATTTCCGCCGCCTGCTGCCTTACATCAAAATGGTTTTCTCTGATAACCGCACTCATATCCTCTCTTACAAGCGCCTTTTTGATGTTTCTCATGATCTCACTCGCCCAACTGCTCGCGGGCTCCTCAATACTCTTGTATATCACACGCTCCGTAAGCGCCACCTCTTTTGTCACATTGTCGGACACAAGGCACATCAGCCCCGTCGCCTGCGCCTCTACGACGCTTCCTGGCAGCCCCTCAAAAATCGAGGGAAACACAAAATAGTCAAACGCCTGATAATACCTCTCCACATCCAAGCGATTTCCAAGGAACAAAACCTTGTCCGCAAGTCCCAAAGATTTTACCTTATTGCGCATTTCCTTCTCAAGGTTACCCCTTCCAATGAGAACAAGCGCCGCATCGTCACACATTTTGCACAACTGCGCAAAGATTTCGATTAAATATGCATGATTTTTCATGAAGCTAAATCTTCCGACATGCCCGATTACAAATCGGTTAGATAATCCTAACTCTTCGCGCACTTGCTTTCGCACTGTTTCGTCGTACACAAACCGCGCCGCGTCAATCGCATTCGGAATCGTCCACACATTTCCCTTGTCCACCCACTCCTTGCCGAACACAGCTCTGCCTGCTTCAGCGGAACATGTAAAACAATAGTCCGCTCTTTTTTTTAGCCGCAAGCGAAGCATTTTAGTTGCAAAGCCCTTGATACCCTTGTCAACGCCCGCACTTCTCGCATGCGCAATCGTCACAGGTATTCCCGCTTTTTTTGCAATCGGAAGATAAATCGACGCTGTACTTGTCATATGCCCATGCACTGCGGCATAATCATTGTGCGCACCGAAAAAATCCTTGAGCGCTTTTTTGTACACGGCAAGATTCACAATCCGAAACCGCGGAACATTATAGATTCTTCCGCCCAGCTGCTTAATTTCGGCATCATACTGCCCCTCCTTGTCCGTATGCACAAGGAAGTCAAATTGAACTGCACTCCTGTCCATCGCGCGGTAAAGCTCCATAATACGACTCTCTGCGCCTCCAAGATTCGTTGTTCCAAGTACGTGCAATACCCTAATCATACTTGTATATCCCCATAACTTCCCAGAGCGTTATGCCCTCATTCTTACAAGCGTCGATTTTACGGACGCCATCACATACTCTATAAGCTTCCCAAACGTACCGCGTATATTCGGTTCGACTGTGAGAAACTCCGTATAAGAAATCAACCTGTCTTTATAAGTTTTGAACATTTGTTCGTATCGTTGAAAATCCTTCTCCTCCATGACATTCGTATGCACCACAAAGGTCGTATAGCCGTTTTTGGCCCGAAGCGCACTGCTTTGACTGTACGAAATCGGATAAAATACCATATTATTCCTAATGTATGGTCGTTTCCCGAAACCGTCCGTGATACGCCAAAATTTCAGATTTTCAAGCGCCTTAAGGGTATATTTGTCATAAGAATGTCCGGGCGCCATAAAAATATCCGTTTCAATTCCGTGCTCCTTTAATATATTCTGCCCCAATCTGAGCGCCTCATACTGCTCACTATACTCGACACCCGCAAATTCCGAAAAAGGATTAAGCGGAAAAATGCCTGCTTCCTTCGTCGTGTAGACATGCGCATAGCCGTGCTGTGCCACCATCCAGCCGTCTTTTTGCAGCGCTTTGATATACGCCCAAAAATCTTCTCTTGGCGGATCAATGCTTAAATTTTGATCCTCGTTTTTGGGCACAATCCCTATAAGCGGTTTAACCTGATACAGATCACAAAGCTCCTTAAACCGAAGGAACTTCGCCCAATCCATATCAGGTGTAATATCGTCCATTCTTATACAAATTTTCATTCCGCTATTTTTCATAAGCTGCTTCCCATTATAAATTTGCTTTATACCAGTCAATCGCAAGGGCAATCCCCTTTTCAAAATCAAACTCCGGATCATAGCCTAGAAGCTCGCGCGCCTTCGAAATATCAGCGTTTGAGTGCTTGATATCGCCCGCTCTGTCCGGTCCGAAATTTGGCTCAACATCTTTTTCAAGCGCCTTGCAGAGGTCATAGTAAATATCAATCAG
>JAAVAF010000120.1 GCA_014804225.1 Lachnospiraceae bacterium | reverse complement strand
TATAGGAAAGAAATGCAAATCCTAAACCGCCTGCCGCGCCTGTTCCTGCCTGCTTTGCATTGGCGTGGGGATACTTTTCGCTGGTTAATTTTGCATAATTACCAAGCCATTCATCCATCTGCGTGATCATTGTCGGCGTTGCGCCCTTTTGAGGTCCAAAGACAGCGCTGCAGCCTTGTTCTCCGCACAAAATATTTGTTACATCACATGCGATTTTAAAGGTACACTCTTTCAGCTCGGGTAGAACAGAATCGTCTGTAATTGTTTCCAGTTCCTTTAACCCTTTTGCACCAAACGGAACTTGTTTTCCGTCCTTGTCAAGCATACCGTAGCCTAATGCCTGCAACATACCGATTCCGCCGTCGTTTGTAGCGCTTCCGCCAATGCCGATAATGAAGTGTCTGCACCCTTTTGAGATTGCGTTCTTGATTACTTCACCAACCCCGTATGTAGTCGTGTTCAGCGGATTTCTGTCCTGATCGGATACAAGGGTAATGCCTGCCGCACCCGACATTTCAATAATGGCTGTCTGTGTATCCTCAATGATGCCGTATACACATTTGACAGGTTCGCCCAACGGTCCTGTTACATCAATGCTTTCGAGCTTTCCGCCCATTCCCAAGGTGAGCGCTTCCACGGTACCCTCGCCGCCGTCGGCAAGCGGACGGATACACACCTCCGAATCGGGTATTGCTTTTGAGATGCTTTCCTTGATCACTTCACCTGCTTCTAAAGAGGACAGGCTGCCTTTGAGTGAGTCAATCGCAACAACTACTTTCATTTATATGGTTCCTTTCTTAATTGTTTTTGATGATAAAGTAAAAACCCCTGTGGTTTGTGATAACTACAGGGGTTCGTATATCATAAATGTAATTAATATTCCAATGCCTTTTCTTCGCCGTTCATCACGCGCAGCGCACCCTGAGCAAGCGCAAGCAGTTCATCTTCTCCGGGATATACGGTAAACGGAGCAATCCATTCTGCTCTTTCCTTAAGTGTAGCAACTACGTCAGCTGCGTATGCGATACCGCCTGTCACAATTATCTGGTCAACTTTTCCGTTCAGGACGCACGCCATAGAGCCGATATCCTTTGAAACCTGAAGAAGGAATGCTTCCTTTGCCTCAGCGGCTGTTTTGTTGCCTTCCTCAGCAAGCTTTGATACCTCGCGCATATCATTTGTGCCAAGATAAGCGTTAAATCCACCTTTTCCGATCAGCTTACTGTATACTTCTTTCTCCGTATATTTTCCGGAAAAACACATTTTCACAAGTGCACCACAGGGAACGCCGCCGGCACGCTCGGGAGAGAATGCACCGTCGCCGTCAAATGCGCTGAATACGTCGATAACCTTTCCGTTTTCATGTGCGCCGACAGAAACGCCGCCGCCCATATGTACCACGATTAAACGCAGTGATTCGTAGGGTTTGCCGATTTCATTCGCATATCGTTTTGCAACTGCCTTTTGGTTCAGTGCATGGAAAATACTACCGCGTGGAAGTTCCGGAACGCCGGAATATCTTGCAATCGGCATCAGCTCATCAACCACGACAGGATCAACGATGTAAGAAGGAACGCCGACAGAATCCGCGATTTCCTTTGCAAGAATGCCGCCGAGATTAGATGCATGCTGTCCTTGTACACCAACCTTTAAATCGGCAAGCAGAGCATCCGTTACTGCGTATGTACCACCCGAAATCGGCTTTAACATACCGCCGCGTCCGACTACGACATTGAGTGACTTGATATCAAAGTTCTTTTCTGTTAATAAGTCCGTGATAATTTTCTTTCTAAAATCCTTTTGGTCTACAATTGTGGCATACTGGGAAATTTCTTCCGTGGAATGTCTTAATGTTTCCTCAAATAATAAAGTTTCGTCCTCGAAAACACCGATTTTTGTAGAAGTAGAGCCCGGATTGATAATCAGACTTTTGATTGACATAATGTTGTTCCTCCCTTTATTTCGATTTCTTCATTGCTTCCGCAACAACTGCAGCAAGCGCGATGGAATTCAGTTTTGCTTCAAACGAATCGGAACGTGATGTCAGAATAACCGGTGCAGCTGTACCCGTTAAGATGTTACCGTTCTTAACATCACACAGATGCGTCAGCACCTTGTATACAAGATTTCCTGCATGGATATCCGGGAAAAGAATAACATCCGCATCACCCGCAATCTTTCTGTCTGTGCCACCCTTATGTGCAGCAGCAGCACTATCGATTGCCATATCCATAGAAAGCGGTCCGTCAATGACACAGCCTGTAATCTTGCCTTCGGCATTCATCTTTGCAAGCTCGTCAGCATCAACCGTACAAGGCATCTTGGGATTTACAACTTCAACAGCGGCAACCGGAGCAACCTTCGGATTTGCAATACCGCAAGCGTGGCAGACTTCAACCGTATTGTTGATAATAGCAACCTTGTCTTCCAATTCCGGATATGTCATAAAAGCAACGTCCGATAAGAACAAAAGACGGTCAATGCCCTTAATCTCAAACACGCATACATGGGAAAGCGCTCTGCCGGTACGAAGTCCGACTTCTTTGTCCAAAACGCTTTTTAAGAAATTCTTTGTGTCAATCAGTCCCTTCATGTACATATCAGCCTTGCCGTCATGAACCAGCTTGACAGCCGTAAGCGCTGCCTGTACATGATCCGGCTCGTTGATAATCTCAAAGCCTGTCAGATCCATATTCATATTGGCAGCAATTTCTCTGATTTTTGCTTCCTCACCGACTAAAATTGCGTCAGCGATACCCTTTTCTTTTGCAGCCTGTACAGCCTCCAATACCGGCTCGTCTTCTGCAACGGCAACGGCAACTGTCTTGCGGTCGCACTCGTAAACTTTTTTCAGTAAATCTTGAAAACCTTTACTCATTTGAAATCCTCCGTTTTTGTAATCGAAATCCATCGTTTATCGATAAATCTAAAATTTTTCTCGTTAAAATAATAACACTTTCATAAACGACGGTCAAGGCAATCGCAAGAAAAGATTTTTGAATTTGCCGCGTTAATTTGCAGTGCTAATTAGCACTGCCCATTCGAATAACAAAATCGGCTGCCGCAATAGAGCTTGGACGATGGGCGATCATCAATATGGTACGTTTGCCCTTCAGGTTTCGAATCGCGTCCTGTACAAGCGTTTCCGATTCGTTATCCAGCGCGGAGGTCGCCTCGTCAAGGATAATAAGCGGAGCATTTCGGATAATGGCACGCGCAATCGCGATGCGTTGTCTTTCGCCTCCAGAGAGCGTATTACCGCGCGATCCCAAAACCGTGTCATATCCGTTTGGCAGACGGGTAATAAAATCATGCGCGTTTGCCGCTTTTGCCGCCGCGATAATTTCCTCGCGGTTCGCGCCGCATTTTCCGTAGGAGATATTTTCCGCAATGCTGGTTTCATATAAATAAGGCTCTTGCGGAACATAGGCAATCTGTGCGCGGACTTCCTCCAGCGTAAGGTCGGCGTATGCTTTGCCGTCGATTGCAAGACATCCTTTTTTGGGCGGATAAAAGCCCAATAAAAGTTTCGTAAGTGTACTTTTTCCGCAGCCGGATTCACCCGCAACAGCGACAAAACTTCCTTTTTTGATTTCTGCGGAAAAATCCTCTAAAACAACATTGTTTTCATTATACGAAAAACAGATATTCTGCATCGTAAGCATGGCATCGTCCGCGACATCATTCATACTGTCCCGGCAAAGCCAATGCTCTGGTTCTTCTTCCATATCAAGGAAGGCAAAGATTTTTTCCGCATTGCCGATACAGCCCATCATCTGCGGCAGATACAATCCGATATCCAAAAAGACATAGCGGAAAGTGCCGTATAATGTATAAATTGCCGATAAGTTTGCAAGACTGACGCGCCCAAGTGACACAAACCATACACCGAGACCCAGAGAGGCTAACGCGCCTGCCAAGTCAAAGAAACAGTTGAGGCTTTCCAGTCCCGCCGAGAGGCGGTTTGCGTGTTTTTGCGTGCGGTAGTAATCGATACCGGCATCTTCGTATTCGCTTGTCAGTTTTGTGCCGACAGGGAAAATCTTGACAAGCTCCATTCCGGTCAAAATATTTGTCAGTTTTTCCAGCAGAAGCGCATTTTTATCGGAAAGCTGTCTGCCCGCTTTTTTCATAGGTTTCGCAAAGAGGCTGTTTCCCACAAAGGCAAGGAAACTAATTCCGATAAAGCACAGCGTAAGCTCCGGGCTGAAATAAAACATCGGAATCAGATAGACAATGGCAGAAAGGATTGCGGCAAGAAGGCGCCGTAGTCTTGAGGTGTAGATATCAGAGGCTTTCTGCGTGTCAAAAATAAGAGTTGACATAAAATTGCTGCTGTGGTTTAGCTCATAGTAGGACATCGGCAGCCGCATTGCTTTGGAAAAGACAAGTTTTTCGACTATTCCGGTAGCTGTCCGTGCTTCAATATTATAACGTATGATACTGAAACGCCAGAGCAGCAGACAACATACCAGAGCGGCAAATGTTCCGAACACCGGTGCAAAAACGTGTTCCATACTGCCTGCCTGCGCTGCCGTGATAATATGTTTTAAAAGGTAGGAATTGGCGATTCTGCCGCCCGCCTGTCCCAGTGTAGACAAAAGAATTGCCAATAAGTAAATGGGAAGTCTTTTTCCCATAAGCTTCATAAAACGGAAAAACGTCTTAAACATTTTCTGCAAGCTCCCTTCCATAAAGTTCCGCATAAATTCCATGTTGTTCCAATAATTCCTGATGACTGCCGGACTCCGCGATCTTACCGCCGCTTACGACATAGATCCGCTGCGCGTTTTGCACTGTGGAAAGACGGTGCGCTATGGTGATAACGGTTTTGTGGGCTGTTATCCGCTCAAGCGCCTCCTGTATTTTAGCTTCCGATTCGATATCAATCGCGGCAGTCGGCTCGTCTAAAAGCAGGATCGGCGCATTTTTCAAAAATGCCCTTGCGATGGAAATGCGCTGCCTCTGCCCTCCGGAAAGACGCACGCCGCGCTCGCCGACAAGCGTGTCATATTGTTCGGGAAGCTGCATGATAAAATCATGGATATTTGCATTTTTACAGGCAGTGATGATTTCCTCCTCCGTAACGTGTTCTTTCCCGCAGGCGACATTTTGCCGAATCGATTCGGGAAATAAAAATACATTTTGGGAAACTTCCGAGAAACAGCTTCTTGCCGCTTGGAGCGTCCATTGGTCGAAAGAGTGTCCGAACAGTTTGTATTCACCGCCGCTTTTTTCATAAAAACCGCAGAGCAGTTTAAAGATTGTCGACTTTCCCTCTCCTGAGCCGCCTACGAAGGCAATATGAGCGCCTGCCTCAAGGGAAAAGGTGACACCGTTTAGCACCTGTCGGGTTTGCTCCTTGTCATAAGAAAACGTGACATTGTCCCATGTGATCGCGTAACCGTCTGTATCACAAGAGAGCGGGGCATAGTCGCTGCCGTCTGTGCGTTCTGGCTGCTGGCGGTAGATTTCCTGGATTCGTTTTAGCGATACGCCGATTTCGCGGAAGTCATTGGCACAGAAAATGATATCGCCGAGCGGACCTAAAATTCTGCCGAGAAGTACCGCAAAGGCAAGCAATTCCCCGATGGTAATCCTGTGGTTTACGACCTCATACAATGCAAACAGATAGCATACGATTACGGGAATGGTGGTAATCACATTTTTGAGTACCCAGCTTAGGGAAGAAATGCGTGTGCTTTTACATGCCTGTGCGACCATATTATCGATAACCGTGTCAATTTTTTGTTTTTGAATCGGATACAGATTGTAGCTTCTGCCGACTACGATTCCGTTGATTGCGTCATTTGCCAGCTCTGTACGCTCGTCCATATGTATGCGGAGTTTCTGCGCAAGCATTGCCAGTTTTTTGGACAGAAAATCCGTGACAAGCAGCATCAGAGGATAGCTGGCAAACAGTACGATGATTAAGCGGGGATCCATTTTGACAAAGTATACCGTCGCCGTCAATACTGTGATGATATTGACAAGCAGCTCGGGCAGAATTTCCGAGAAAAAGCGTCCCAATTCCTCCATATCGGAGATAAGTCTTGTCATAATATTTCCGGCGCCCTTTTCGTCAAAGTAGGAAAAGGGCAGGCGAACAAGATGCTTCCCCAGAAAGGTGCGAACCTCTTTTTGTACCGCCGCGCTGTAATGTTTTCCCGAGATGCTTTTAAAATACGCTGTTATTGTGCCAAGCACAACCAACACAAGAAGCGGGACGATAAATTCCGAAAAATGAATCGGCTCTCCTACAAACATTGCGTCGGCAGCAGTAGCGATATAGTCATTTCCCTGAATGACGATTTCACTGGAAACAAAAGAAAGAATAACAAAAAATATTAATAGATATCCCTTGCGGAAACTTTGCTTTACCATTTGATCGAATCCTCCACTCGGACTTTTTGGTCCGGATATTCCGTGTTTTTTTCAATTCTTCCGATGATGCTGCATTGATGATACTGCTCGATGATTTCCACGGCACGCGTACTTTGGTCTTTGGCAACAACAATGAGCATTCCAATTCCGAGCGAAAAATTCCGCAGAAAGGTTTCCTCGTTCATCAGATTCAATCCATGCAGATAACGAAACAGCGGCAGGCGCGGAACTTTGGAAATACAGATGCACGCGCTAAGCCCTTCCGGCATCGTGAAATAGATGCTTGGGTTGAACAGGGAATTTGCAGCAATAAAAATGCCATGTATTAGGTTATTTGCGACTAACTCCGTAATCGCATCAAGGTAGGCGGCGTTTGGCTCTATCAATGCGTCCATAAAGGTATGTTTGTCATCTATCTTTGCGTAGAGCATTTCAGGCTTTTTATCAATCATTACCTTGACAAACGGATAACTTGTCGCGTAGATTCCGTCTGAGTGCAGCCCGATGATGCAATCTCCAGGAGCGATTTCGTTCCCTGTGAGAATGTTTTTTTTGTCTGTCATTCCGAAGATCGTCGCGCTGAGTTTGTATTCGGACGGCGGGTAATTGACTGCCTGTGCGCCAACCTCCATGCCCGCAAATATCATTTTATTGTACTCACAAAATTCTTTGAATGCTTCGCCCATCATCATAAGCTGTCCGCTGTCATTGTTTCCGCAAACGACTTGCGCCTGTATAAGGGTCGGTTTTATGCCGAAACGGGCGAGATTGTTTGTGGCGTTTGCCGCCAGATCAAGACAGATTTCACGGTCATATCCGTGCTCCATTGCAAAGCGTTCCTTCGAACCGGGAACGTGCGTGGCAAGTACACAGATAGGATCCTCCATTTGGGCAATCCCCGGTTTGAAAAATACAGGGTCTGTATAGTGGGCATAGAGCAGTCTCTCGTCCTCGGTGATCAGTTCGTCCAGCCTTCTTTTAGTCAGATAAAGCTTTCTGACATCCAGCCCTGTGTCCATGTACGTAATGGTCTTTTTTTCAT
>JAAVAF010000119.1 GCA_014804225.1 Lachnospiraceae bacterium | reverse complement strand
TTCTGTATATTTTCCCTTTACTAACAATTTTTCATATACCCAAAAATTAAATTTAAAAAATTTTTTAGAAATAATAAACCACTACATCGGCGTACCGACTTCTATCAGATTTCCGTCGGGATCGTAGAATCGAATCACTTTCTGCCCCCAGCTGTGTGTCATCAGTTTATTGACATATTCTATCGGCTCTTTGTATTTTTCTAATTTGTCGGCAAATCCCTCAATGTCTTTTTCCTCAAAATATAATTCACAAGCATTATTTTTCGGAATAATGTCCTTATCAAGAAATGATTTCCATATCTTTGCATCTTGTAAAACGAGCCCTTCTGTCATTATGACATTTCCGTCATTATCCAAAATCACTTCAAGTCCGAAAAGCTCCTTATAAAAAGCGATGGATTTTTCCATATCGTTTACAACAATCAGAACGTTTTTTAACTTCATGTGAATCCCCTTTCGATTCATAATATCCTAAATTCAACAATATCTTTCAATTCTTTTCGAGGACGTTTTTCGGGATGCTCATCGGCGTAGCCCAGCGCTACCGCACCAATTAACTGACCTTGCGTATTCAGATAAGAAACCAGCTCATCATACGCAAAACATGTATTGGCAATCCACAACGTTCCGAGTCCCATTTCTTCCGCCTGTAAAAGCATATTTTCGATAAATGCGCCGATGGATAAACTGTCGCATATTTCCGTAAACCGTTCGTCTGTGTCAAGTTGTTCGAAAGGGCTCTTGCCGTTTGTATTGATTACCACGATCAAAATCGGCGCTTCTCTCATAATGCGTAACGTATTTTTTGCATCCGACAAACCGCTTCTTGATTTCGGAAGCGACGCAAGCGAATGTTCTTCCCTGTCAATTCCTTTTTCCATATTGGTAAGAAATTCTTCTTTGCATTGATTCCCCAAAACAATACACTTCCACGGTTGTCTGTTTTTTGCAGAAGGGGCGGCGCTTCCGGCTTGGATAATTGCTTCGATTAGTTCTTTTGAAATTGGTGTATCTTTAAATTTTCTGATACTTCTTCTGCTGTGTATCGGACTGTTGTTCATATGCATTCCTCATAAAATTAATTCTTCAAAAAGTCGCTAAACTCTTTCAGTTCTTTTTTCTTCTCTTCTGAAAGGCAATTATATTCCGTATTGCAAATTGCACCTTCTAAGGTAAATAAATGCACTAAGCAGACGTTGGGATATGCTTGCTTTAATTTCACAAATGCTTGTTTGCTGCCTAAGGTAATTAACTTTTCGGGTGAATCGATGCCGATTGCTGTGAGCTTTTTTTCCATTTCTTTACCGATATTCATCATAGAGGTTAAATCTGACATATTGACAATCTTACTCCTTTCAAAGCCTGTGAATTTGGACAATTTAATCCAAACATTTTCATTATGACGACTTTTGATTTATCACTTATTTTATAAAATATGATAATCCACATTGATAAAATTTTAGCAATCTATTTTTCTGACTTGTACAGATTATTCTGTCATGGTATTATTAAAAAAATATCAATGATTTTTTAAGGTCAGTATTTGCTATGAGTAGTACGCAGTGCGCACTCGGAAAATCAAAGATTTTCCGAGTTCACGGGCTTCGCCCTATCAAAATGCAATCTGGCAAATTCGCCTGCGAGCAGTCGATTTGCCATCTTACATTTTGGCACTGCTCATTGCTTACGTGGATATCTTAACATAAATACAAAGTGAGGACAACCTATGAAACTGGATTTAAATTCGGCACAAACCACGCGGTATTTACAGGTATATGACTATTATAAAGAACTGATCACAACCGGACGGCTTGTAAGCGGGACAAAAATGCCCTCCATTCGGCGCTGCGCGCAGCAGTTGGGACTAAGCCGCACGACTATTGAAACAGCTTATCTTTGTCTTGCCGCCGACGGCTATATCATTTCCAGACCACAGAGCGGATATTATGTTACAGGGCGTGCTGTTCAAAAAGCGTCGGACAGGGTTCTGGAAAGCCCACGCGAAACGCCCAAGAATAAAATCCGATACAATTTTACATCAAATAATGTAGACGCTGACAGCTTTGATTTTAACCTTTGGCGGCGCTATATCAAAAACACGCTGCGCCAAGACGGACAAATGCTGACTTACGGCGAACCGCAAGGAGAATATGAGCTTCGGGAGGTCATCTGTAAATATGTCATCAATAAGCGTAATGCCATATGCCGTCCCGAAAATATTGTAATCGGCGCGGGCTCACAGGCACTTATGAATATTTTATGTCCACTTATCAAAGAGCGAAAAAATGTCTGCTTTCACGACTCACGCTTTGCGCAAGGCATTGTCATTTTTGAGGATTACGGATTTTCGCTTGTGAAGAATAAGGAAGATGCCGATATTCTTTACATGACACCCTCGCACATGACGTCGCTCGGCGATGTGATGAATGTGGAAAAACGTCTATCGATGTTGAAGGAATGTGCGGAACATAATCGGTTAATTATCGAGGATGACTATGATAACGAATTCCGTTATTTCAGCAAGCCAATCCCTTGTTTACAAGGCCTTTCCGGCGGCGAAAACGTGGTATATCTAAGTACCTTTTCCAAACTGCTGCTGCCTTCCATTCGGCTTAGCTTTATGATTCTGCCCAATGAACTTCTTCCTTTTTATGAAGAAAAAAAGGCGTTATACAATCAGACCGCATCAAAATCAGAGCAGCTTGCGCTATGCCAGTTTTTGCGGGACGGACATTTAGAGAGTCAAATCCGAAAACTAAAACGGCTTTATACAAACAAGGCGAAGGCGTTGTCTATGCAGTTGGAACAAACGTTTGGTTCGGATGCCTCTGTCTTTATGGGCGAATCCGTATTTTTGGTGCACTTGAAAGTAAAATGCAATATGACCAGTGCAGAATTGCGCGAAAAGGCTCGTAGCCGCGGATTGTCGGTTTTCGCCTCAAGCGGCAAAGAGGAGGAAGGTTATGCGCATATTGCGCTCTCCTGTTGTGAAGTTCCAATGACGGAATTTCCTGATGCAGTTGCATTATTAAAAGGTATTGTCAACGACGCACTCTCCTTAAATGATTTATGATTACCGCAATTACTTATAAAATGGGAAAAACAGAAAGGATTTAAAAATAATGAAAAAATTTGTAACATTACTGGTTTCTTTTTTTATGTCTTTTTCAATCACCGGCGAGCCTTCAGCAAATTCCGTACAGACACCTGTAGAATCAACTTATGCAGAATCCGCTGTCGAATTTGCAACCGCACTCGGCTGTGGAATCAACCTCGGCAATTCTTTGGATGTAGCAGATATGCTGCAATATAATCCAAATATAAGCCTTGCAGAATATGAAAAAAGCTGGGGAAATCCCCTAATTGCAAAAGAGCAGTTTGCGGCAATTCACGATGCCGGATTTCAAACGGTCCGCATTCCCGTTTCATGGGCAGAGCATATGGATGCGAACGGAACGATTCAAAAGGAGTTTCTGGATCGCGTTCAAGAAGTTGTTGACATGGCATTGGATAGCGGGCTTTACGTGATTATTGATACACATCATGAAAATTGGCTCAATCTTGATTTGAATAAGAAAGAGCAAATTCAAAATCAATTTGCTGTTGTTTGGAAACAAATTGCCGTTCGTTTTCAGAATTACGATGAACGACTTGTTTTTGAAGGGCTGAATGAGGCACGCTTAAAAAACAGTCAATATGAATGGACCGGTGGAACTTCCGAGCTGCGGGATTTTGTGAATACCTTAAATGCGCTTTTTGTTTCTACGGTGAGAGGTGTCGGCGGAAATAATACACAGCGGTTTTTAATGGTCAGTCCATATTGCCACCGTGTAGAGGAGGATGCTTTAAAAGACCTTGTGCTGCCCAATGATAATAGGCTGATTGTTGCCGTTCATTTATATGAGCCGTCCGATTTTTGCTTAGATACCTATTCTGGAAAAAGCTGGAGTTCGGATACAAACGCATTACAGGCTATGGAACAGAAGTTTTCTATGTTGAATGATTATTTTGTTTCAAAAAATATTCCCGTGGTTATCACGGAATTTGGCTGTATAGATAAAGGAAATACGCAAGACCGGATTAATTGGACGCAGGATTTTGTGGGATATTGCAACAAGTTTGGGATTTCTTACTTGTGGTGGGATAACGGCGGAGATTTTCAAATTTTGAATCGCGAAACTGGTACATGGGTGTATCCTGACATTGTGGAAATATTAACAAAATAGTATTTTATTTACAATCTTATCAGAATGCACAAAAAAGTCATTTTATAAATAATTATAAAAATATCTGCAAAAAATACTTGCAATTTTTTTACAATGCTTTATAATTAATAATGCATTGTATCGTCGCGTGGCTCAGTTTGGTAGAGCGCTGCGTTCGGGACGCAGAGGTCGCAAGTTCGAATCTTGTCGCGACGACTGGCTGAAAGCGTTGAAAACACTGGATTTTTTGAAGAAATGTCCAGTGTTTTTTTGTGCCCAAAAAAAGCAGGGTCAACAAAATTCCAACAAATGTTAACACCTATATATAAAAAACAATTTAAAAATTCTATATAAAAAATATTACATAATTAAGCATAAATTAAAAATGTCAAAAATACCTAACTAATACGACTTTTTCATTTTTTTAAACTTAACAGAAAAGATTGAAGTAATTTATATTGTTTATTATCAAGTGTTTTAGATAATATAATTGACAACATTGAAGCTTTTCCATATGCTATTTCAAATTGCACTAATTGAAGTTACAACCTAAAAATGATATGATTATATGATTGAAACCAATAAACAAGAAAAAGTAAAATACTAAGGTGGTTAATTTCTATGATTGAAACAATTAATAAAGAACAATTTGACAGTATCTTTTATAATCCGGAAAAAACAATGTTAAAAGTATCAGCGGAAGAGCTCTCTCATTTTGTAGAGAATGAAAATGTACTTAAGCTTAAGATTGCTAATAAAAAACTGCTCTACCAAAAAGCGCATGATTTGTCATCAACCGGCGCCTATGAAGCGCTGGAAGATTTGTGTCAGATTAATATGGACACACTTAAGAAGACAATAAATGGAAGCATTAAGATAACAAGGAATTTTATATACAAATTTACTGTTGGACTTCATATGACTTTAGAAGAAGCAAATACATTCTTTGAATTGAATGGTGGCGCATTAAGAGAAACCTGTCTGGCAGATTATATATGCTTGCACGCATTGCTTGATCAAGATGATATTTATCAATTTATTTCCGATTTTGAACTTCATACAGAATCTAAAATAGGAATTAGAAATAGACAATCAAAATAGGGGATAACTTATCCCTAATCATAGGTACTGACTTTTGTTAAGATAAAATTACAAAAAACATAGGAGGTACAAATTTATGAAACCAATTATTTTTGCCAGAATAGCGGATATGAAGTATTACAAGGGTATCACGGAAAATGACAAACCATCTAATGGTGGTTCATATGTTAAAGATACTCAAAATGCTCATGAATGCTATAACTTTGATCCAATACCAGCGAAAGAGCAGGATTATGAGAAATGCATTGGCTTTTCTCAGATGTCCGGAGGAAGAGGTGTAAGGCAGCTTCATATAGAAAATATATGTGGCTGCGAACTTTTGAAAAATGAAAATGTAGTAAACGACGTCTATGTCGTATTTGTGTCAAAAGCTCCTGGTTCTAAGACCATGCGCGTTGTAGGATTTTATAAAAATGCGACAGTGTATCGATACCCACATTTTATGCCTTTTGGAGAAGATTATGAACAGCAATACCAATATGAAGCACGAAAGGAAAATTGTATTTTACTCCCATACACAGAACGTCATACGGGCAACAAATGGTTTGTACCGGCAAGTTCTGCAAAACATCAAACATTTGGATTTGGAAGAATCAACTTATGGTATGCTGCAGGAAAAGGCGCTTCTAAAGAAGAGTTAGAATACGTTGAACGAATGCTTGAATCCATTGATACATATGAAGGTGAAAACTGGATGGATAAGGAGGTGCAATAATGGCTTTTTCATGGAGTGGTTTTGATCCTACTTTTTTAAAAGAAATCATTAAAGCATCCGGAATAGAAAATGCAAAACTTTATATCGAAAGTGATGATGAAGATGCTTTAGCCGGTTGTGTAAATAATATTTGCAGTGTTCCCGACAAAAAATTTATTATGAATTACAGACAGATTATCGAGCAGTATCTTATTTTAAAATATAGGGAAGAAGTGCGAAAAATCTGCAAAAGCCTTAATATCGCAGGAAACAATTATAATGAAATGCAAAGCTGTATGACAAAAAAGGTAATGTCTGAAAATTTAATTCATGCCTATATTACCGCCATATACAGCATAAAAGGAATGGATGTCAGAGAAAATGAATACAGTACTTTTCGTTATACACGGGCATTGAATATGGCAGAAACAAAAATTGAAGATGTTCCTCTATATGATTTCCAAAAAGATGCCGTTCGCGCATTGAAAGAGCATTTTATAGACAATGATCAAGAAAAAGTTATGCTTGTAATGCCTACCGGAAGCGGTAAAAGCAGAACTGCTACATATTTTTTAATCAAGGAAATGGTAAGTCGGGGTTATCAGATCATATGGCTTGTACATAGACATATGTTGATTGACCAGGCAGCCGATTGTTTTTACCGTTTTGCAGGTCTAAGCAAAATAGAAAATCCGAAAATTAAAGATTACCGAATCAGTTGTATTTCCGGAGAGCATTTAAGAATATCACAAGTGGACAAGCATGAGATTATCATAGCAAGTGTTGCCTCTGTTTGCAGAAATAAAGACCATCTGCGCAGAATCCTAAAAAGTAAAGTCATGATTGTTGTAGACGAAGCACACCATACCTTTGCCCTCTCATATCAGGAAACAATTAAATTTATCAAAAAATGTCAAAAAAATGCAAAACTCTTAGGACTTACTGCGACACCAATAAGAGGAAGTGAAAAAGAAAGCAAAGCGCTTCAAAAATTGTTTGATAATAATATTATTTATCAGATTAAGTTAAGTGCTTTGATTAAAAAAGGCATTCTTGCAACACCAAAATTCATACAAAAAGAAACAGGGGAGGAATTTGAGCCACAGATTAGTTTAGACGAGGAAAAATTAATTCGTCGATATGGGGAACTTCCAGAAACGCTCGTAAGCAAGATTGCCAGTTCAAATACAAGAAACAAGTTAATTGTGGAGGAATATTTGAAGAATAAATCTGCCTACGGTAAAACATTAATTTTCGCAATGAATGTACTTCATTGCCGATTCCTGTATGAAGAATTGCAAAAACATCATGTCAAATGCGGATTGATTTTTTCGGGAAAAGAAGATAACTCTACCGTAATCAATGATTTCAAGGACAATCAATATGATGTCCTGATTAACGTAAATATAATGACAGAGGGTACAGACGTTCCAGACATTCAAACGATATTTCTCACACGTCCAACACAAAGCGAAGGTCTCCTTATGCAAATGATTGGACGTGGAATGCGGGGCATTTCTGCAGGCGGTACAGATACTGTAAATATTGTAGACTTTCATGATAAATGGAACATTTTTAATAAATGGCTGAATCCTGAATGGGTTATAAATGAAGAAATTGAAGACGTTGAACCAGAACAGCGTGACTATAGAAAAGTTTTCATAAGAAAATATGAGTGGGAATTATGTAGGGAAATTTATCGGAGTATCGTTTTTCAAAATATAGAGTCAAACCGTTATGTTATGCTTCCATCCGGATGGTTTTCATTAATTGACAAAGACGGCGAAATTACCACAATGCTGGTTTTTGAAAATCAATTGTCAGGTATTAAGCAAATGATGCAGGAAAAACCTCTTTGGAAAGACGACGCTTCCTTTAATGCCAAGACCGCGCTCGCAAAATATTTCAGAGAATTTGGTGATATGCCAAATATTGACGACTTGGATTTGCTTATTGACAATGTGCGGTATAATGAGGATCAGCCTACCATACATTCTTTTGAAAACCGGAAAAAAATTGATCCTTATTATGTTGCAAAAACGGCAACAGAAAGTAATTTAAATGTAATGACCTATGCGGCTGAAATATATGATGCTTATCCGATTGCGGCTGATTTGTATCCTTTAAAAAATGACTATATTTTGAAGGTGTGTGAAGCCAGTCTTTATGGTAATGAAAGAAAACTGATTGGTCAAAAAGTAGAAGAACTTCCCGTAGAATTAATCCCATTTGATAGAACATCTGTATATGACATTGACCAATTGGTTCAGGAAGTAAAAGATGAAATGTTTGGAGGCATTTTCAACGGATTAGGCTCCATTGAATGGACAGCTAAACCACATAAAACGTATTATGGCTGTCATTTCGCTGATTCACATAATATTTTGATTAACTGTGTACTAAATTCGAAAGATGTACCAAAAGAAGTCGTAAAATTTGTGATTAATCACGAAATGCTTCATTTGAATAATATGAGCCACGATGCGTTCTTTAAAGAACTAGAACATAAATATCCAAATTATGAAGAATGGGATCACTTTTTAGATGCACATATGGAACAATTTGATATTAAAGAAATGTAGAATAAAAGGCATCTCTTGACTAATTCGATGAGATGCCTTTTTCGAATTCTCTCTATTTCACATTATTGTCTGCCACGCTCTCCAGGATTAACATACTGCGTCTGATACCCATGATTTTGCGCTGGTCTTAAATCATTCGGATACTGCGTATCTGCATAAATATCGGTCTGCAACTGCTTCACCATAGAAAATACTTCCCGATAATCGGCAATATCGCAAATTGTCAAACCGCCATGAGAAGAATGCGAATCGCGCGAATTATATCCGTCATGATTACAAACAGAAACAACATCTCCCACACCCAGCCACTGGTCAAAAATTCCTCTGTGAATATTGATATGGGAAAGATCCGTAAACGGCTTCATCTCATATGTATAGGAAAATGTTCCGCCTGAAACATAAATTCCCCTATCGGTAATAATATACTCGGTATTCTTATATTTCTTTACCGCCAAAAAGACGCCTCCAATATAAAGCCATACAGGCATCAGATGCAACAGAAAAAATGGTACCAGGAAAAACGATGCCCCGCTCATAGCACCACCAATACCCATGCCAAAAATAACACCAAAATCAACCAACGCCCAAACAAGCGCAAAAGGAAGCAGCGGGTTAAAAACACTTTCTAATAGAAAGCATTTCTTATTCGGTTTCCCTCTCCATAAAATTGTTTCATTCTTTCCTACCATCAGTTCCAAATCCGAACACTGCATTGATAAGCTCCTCCTTATAAAAGTGATACATAAAGCCCGCAAAACAATAAAGATACTATTCTGTGGGCTTTAAAATGTTACTATGTATTTTATTTCTCAACCTTAAATCTGGAATTTATTCACACCCTCAATCAAGGTTTCAACCTTTCCTTCCAGATCCTCCACAATCATACCAGAATCGTCTACCACTTTCGCAAGCTCTGCAGACATCGCTGAAGTCTGCTGCGCAACGGCTGCATTATCCTGTGCAATATTGTTTAAAACAGAAAGGGAATCGGTAACACCTGCTCTCTGATTTTCGATTTCCTTTGTCATCGTGTCGATAGACTGTACGGAAGAGAAGCACTTCTTCAATTCCTGATGAAGCATTTCCATGATATGCTGTGTTTCCGTCAGGGAATTTACTTGCAAATCGACCGCTTCGTTGATTTCTTTCATTGCTGCAACGGATTTTGTCGCATTGCTCTGCAATTCCTCTACCGTTTTGCTGATTTCTTCCACCGAATCTGCGGACTGGCTTGCCAGTTTCGCAATCTCATCCGCAACAACGGAAAATCCTTTGCCCGCTTCACCGGCTCTTGCCGCCTCGATACTTGCGTTTAATGCAAGCAAGCTTGTCTGGTCTGATATTTCATTGATCAGATTTGCCGCCATATGAATCTGCTCTACAGACCTATTGGTATTCTCTGTCTGCTCTGCCATCGCGGAAATACTCTCTCTCGTCTTGTTATTAATCTCAATCAAGCGTCCCAACGTCTGCATAGACTGCTCGCTGATACGGTTCATCTCACCGGCATTTCCGTCAAGGTTTGTGATTTCCTCTCCTGATTGACTAATCTGGTCAGCCATTACCATAACATTGTCGCTTGCCTCGTCTGTGGAAGCTGCCTGTTTTGTCACGTTCTGTGCAATCGAATCCACTGCACTCGATACCTGTGAAATAGACTCTTTCATATTGTTAAATGCAAGATCAAAGCTTCCTATTGCGCTGCTTACACCATTCGATACCTCCGTGATGCCCTGCAACAATCCGCGCATATTACTTTGTGCGGTCCGCAAAGAGGCTGCCATCTGACCGATTTCATTTCGGCTGTTCACGTTTACATCCGTCGTCAGATTTCCTTCTGAAATCGTCTCTGCAAACTGCTGAATCTTCTTTAACGGATCAACCATACGCTTACCAAAAAGGTACGCCGTCATAATGGATATTATAATAACTACGATAAATAAGATATCCGTCCGCGTTAACGCCTTGTTGTATTCCTGATCGATCGCCGCTTCCATTTCCTGCTTTGCGACATCCATTTCATCGATGTAGTTTCCGGTCGAAATAATCCAGCCCCACGGCTCATAAATTTCGGAATATGCAATCTTTGGCGCAACGGTAACACCGTCTGACTTTGTAAAATAAAACTGATTATAACCACCCTTATCCGCACTCTGACAGACCTTCATGATTTCCTGAATGATCATGATTCCGTTCTGATCTTCGAGCGTATAACGGTTATTTCCTTCCTGCTCCGGTAAGATTGGATGCATAACAAGGATATAATCCGTATCGTCAATCCAAAAGTACCCACTGTCATCGTCCCTATAACGCATACCGCGGATAATTTCCTTTGCATCTTCTTTTGCCTGCTCTACTGTCTTTAAACCTGCTGCCGCTTTGGCATCCTCGCTCTCCAAAATAGAAATCGCACTCTGAATCTGTGATTTGATTTCGGTATTGTATCCATCGTCTACTGCTTCTTCATATTTGTTATACGAAGACTTTGACATTGTTTTAATGGAATAAACACAGTTTCCTCCTATACCTAATGATGAAATAACAGACATTGCAACGCAAATTCCCATAATAGAACTAATTAAACTCTTTTTCCCTTTTGCCATTTTAATAACCATGTCCTTTCTATTTCTTTTTCTGGTGCAAATAGTATATCTTTGATATAGCCTTTATATAGTTTTATTTTATTCTAATTGTCTATAAATTGCAACAATTTTAGTGGAAGGGTTTCATACATCGCTTCATGCTATGGATGCGTCCGGTAAATGATATATTTATAAATCGGATTGCCAAGTGATGAAAATTTCTCCTCGTATTCCGTCATAATATTACCTACAAACATCGTTTCATCATGGTGCAAATCCCTCGTTGCCGCCTCAAGCTGCCAGCCCGCGGGCGCAATCTCCTCTAACGCGAAATCAAACAGATCCTCGTTGTCCGTCTTAAACTCTATTCGCCCATCCTGAGCTAGTATCACATCATACCGCGCCAAAAACTGTCTTGACGGAAGCCGTCTTTTTGCGTGCCTGTCCTTTGGCCACGGATCGGAAAAATTCAGATAAATTTTTGCTACTTCCCCCTTGTCAAAAACTTCACAAATATCCTCCGCCTCCATACGGATAAAGCGCAAATTCGGAAGTTCATTCTCCTCCATCTTCTGAATTGCCCGCAAAAGCACGGTCGAATATTTTTCTATTCCGATATAATTGATATCCGGATTTGCTGCTGCCAAATCCATCATAAACCGCCCTTTTCCCATGCCGATTTCAATCTGTATCGGGTGGTCGTTCCCAAAAACTTCGTTCCACTTCCCTTTCTGCGCAAACG
>JAAVAF010000118.1 GCA_014804225.1 Lachnospiraceae bacterium | reverse complement strand
GACCTCGACATAAGCGAGTCAGCCCCTGCACCTGAAACAAGCCTGTTGCTTAAAGACCCTGACAAAGACCGTGACCGTATCATCGAGGCTTACCGTCGTGGGGGCTCTTGGACAGCGGCGGCAAAGCTGCTGGGAATATCGGAACGTGCTCTGCTTGAACAGCGTAAGAGACACGGCATAAACAAGAAAGGACAACTGGAATACTAATTACACATCTTCCAATACGTTTACCTAATTATACCACTCAAAAGGTGGTATAATTACTATATGGTGGTACATTCTGATAGGAATTATTATTTGTACCACTTTTTAGGTGGTATATTTGTGCATAAGTGGTATATTTTGTATATTTGCGACAAATAATTTGTTATGTCCCAGCTCGCTAAACTTTATAGTCAATGGTTAGACGTGCAGCCGTTTTCATCTGATGACGAAAAGCGACTGAAACGTAAATTTATGCTTGACTTCAACTATAATAGCAATCATATTGAGGGTAATACGCTCACATATGGACAAACTGAGGTACTACTTCTTCTCGGTGAAGTCATTGGCTCGGCAAAGATGAAGGATCTGGAGGAGATGAAGGCTCATAACATTTGTCTAAATATGGTTGAGCAAGAGGCACAAACCGATGAGCCATTGACTGAAACTTTCATTCGTCAAGTACATCAGGTAATGTTGCGAGAAGACTATAAGGTTTATCGTAAATTGCCTGGCGGAGAAACCACAAGCTATACAGTTCATGCCGGAAGATACAAAACGCGTCCTAATTCAGTCATTACTCCAACTGGAGAACGGTTTGAATATGCTTCTCCTGAAGAAACACCTGCACTGATGGCCGATTTAGTGCGTTGGTATAACGAAGTTGCTGAGGAGGGGTCAATGTCTCCTATTCAACTTGCCGCACTTTTTCATTACCGTTATATCCGAATTCACCCATTTGAAGACGGCAATGGACGTATCGCTCGACTGATGGTTAACTTCATCTTAAGTCGTCATAAATGGCCAATGATGGTTATCCGTAGTAAAAATAAGAAAGCCTATCTGAGTGCATTGGCTCTTGCAGATGCTTCTGTAGGTCCGATTCCGGCAGACGGTGCACATGCATCGTTTAAATCCATCGCCCCATTTGTGGACTATATGGAGAAAGCACTGTCAGCTGATATATCAGCTATGCTTGAATTTATATCAGGTGACCGAGAAATAATGTGGTGGTATGAAGGAGAAATTATTCGGTTCTCCACTGCAACTTCCGGACGCATTCTACGTGTTCTTCAATCTGACCCTAATGCCTCACTCTCGACCATATCCACGACACTTGGCATAAGCCGCTCCGCAATCCAAAAGCAAGTGGACAACCTCGCCGAAAAAGGGTACATTGCCCGTCCCGAAGGCAAAAAACGAGGCTGGACAATTAACGTACAAAATTTTATGTAGTATCATCATGGCTCTAATAAACAAAATAAAGAATCTTATCACTAATTCTCAATTAGCTATATTTTTTAGAAATAATAAAGAGCTAATTTTTAGGCTATTTATGAATTGGGGTAAAACAAAAGTCATATTGACTTATTTTACTCTAATTTCATTATGTTTGGGATTATCAATTTTACAGATTAGCTGGAATTCGGAAGGTCTTTCCTTAAAATTAGAATTTTCAGCCATATCTTTTAGTACGTTAATTTTTATTGGAATAATAACAGTACCTATCATTCTATATTTTAAATCTTATCGCAATTCTGACCAGGTTATGACTCCATCTTTATTTGAAAAGATTTACTTACCTGTTTTTACAGAATTATTCAATATATTGAACATTAAAGATTACGAAAATTGGACTTATTTTCTTGCAGTATCAGGAGATACTCGTATTTCTTCCGAAAGGTACTATGCTTTAGATTCTGCAATTACCTATATTGAAAAAAGGATCACTATTAACGAATACGCTTCTTTTAATATGGTAATGCAGAATCTGAAATCTCTACTCTCGGATTTGAGTGATTTGCTTGGTGAACATCTAAAAGAGAATTCTACGGGGATGATGTACTTTGACAAATTCTATAAGTTAAGTTCATTTAATCCTGATTACGAAGAAAATTTAAAAGAATATAAAGCGTCCGTCATGTTGATTGCCGATCTTACATTTGAAATGACGAGAATACTAAATTTTTTACTAGATAAAATACGAGAGATTAAACCTGATTTCTTAGTCAATATTGGAAGTCTAGTAATCCATGATACTGGAGTAGTTAAATATCAGTTAAATGAAGAACCTAAATATCCGGGATTGAAAAACTTTAAGCAAATTGTGCATACCAGGACACCTCATATATCGAATTATTCGATTTAACAGCCATAATAATATATTGTGAAGAATAAGCGTCGGTTGTATGCTATTCTTATCTATTTTAGTGAATAGACACCATTTTATTGGATAAAAAATGCACTATTTTATCCAGTACAGCGGATTTAATGGATAAAAATGATTATATTTGCAGTCTAATATGACTGCGAAATGAAAAATATAATCCTCAATCAAAGGGCTGAGCGTGATGAGCTGATGGCTCGTCCATACCAGCAGCGGGATACAAAATATAATTTTGAAAAATTGCTCGCCAATCCGTTGATCAAATTGATTACGGGACCTCGTCGTGTCGGAAAGTCTGTGTTCGCATTGCTTATGTTGCAGGGTAAGAATTTCGCATATCTCAATTTTGATGACAATCTTCTGCTCGAAAACTGGGACGAAGATTTGGTAATGCGAATGCTTGATGATGTCTATCCGGGCTATGAATACTTGCTGCTTGATGAGATACAGAATCTGCCTGATTGGGATTTGAGGGTCAATAAGCTATATCGCAGAGGCAAGAATCTGGTTATTACAGGTAGCAATGCCAAGATGTTGAGCAGTGAAATGGCGACGGTCTTGACCGGACGCTATCTTCAGATCGAGATGCTCCCTTTCAGCCTTGAAGAAACGATGCGTTGGAAAAATGTCAACCCCAATCTTGAGGAACAGTCGGCTCAGGTTATCGTTGTCGCGGATGACTACATGCGTAACGGCGGCTATCCTGAAACTATACAGTCGCGCAACATCACCAAAAGCTATCTTTCAACGCTGTTTGATTCCATCCTATTGAAAGACGTTGCCAGGCGCCATAAGGTCAGGAATACGACCGATTTATATAATCTTGCCACTTACCTACTATCAAATTTCTGTAACTCTATTTCGGCAAATGACCTTGCTACAGAGTTAGGATTGTCAAGCGTAACGACAACCAAAAAGTTCTGCGACTATCTGGCAGAGCCGTATCTGTTCTTCTATCTTCCGCGTTTCAACAACAAGATGAAACTGATGAAGAAAGCACCAAATAAAGTATATGTAGTTGACAACGGTTTTGTGCAAAGCACAGCTTTTAACCTCAGTGAAAACCTCGGCAGACTGTTGGAGAACCAAGTATTTGTGGAGTTGCTTCGTCGCGGATATATTCCCGGTCAGACACTTTTCTATTATCGCACTCGTAACGATAAGGAGATTGATTTCGTCACCCGAAAAGGCTCAAAAGTTGAGCAACTAATCCAAGTGTGCTACGATATGTCATCCGAGAAAACCCGCAAACGCGAGCTCGATGCCCTCGTTGAAGCCGCCGAAGAACTCCTCTGCGACAACCTACTAGTAATAACTAACGACCAACAAGAAGAATTGTTATATAAGGATAAACGAATAAGAATCAATTGTGTATCATGTGGATTTTAATATACTAATTGCGTCAATTAATCTTCCGGAAAATTATCATTTAAATGTTTTTCAAATAAATCCATATGATCTTTATAAATAGTCCATTCAATACTTTGAGGGGCTAATCCACAATTTTTTAATCGCCTCATTTTATATAATCCGGCATTGAGATTATTTTTAGCCATAAGGTATGCAATGGCTATAATTCTCTCATTTGACATATTGCACCCCAAATAGATATTCTTAATACATTCTTTTCCAATATTTATTGCTAAACGACCACCTAAAGATACAATAAAGCGGAACTCATCTTCATGCTTCCATGTTTTAGTTTTTCTAAAATATTTTGTTTCACTTGCCTTATCTGTCCTGTTAAAAAATAATGGTGAAGGAGAACCATCTGGAGAAATATTATAAATTATGGATTGAGCATAAATACGTTTTAGTAGAACATTTATTGCAAAATTTAATATATTAAGGTCATTTTTCTGTTCTGCCAAATATCTATTGGTAATTTTTTTGATATCTATTCTTCGTATTATTTCTTTCGCTTTTTTTAGATTATCTGAGCATAATGTTGGAGTTCTTTGTTCGGGAATCTGAAAATATTTCTCATCCTGATAAAGATATCTGGTTGTAGTGAAGCTCATTTTATTTATGTAACCTATAACAATATTTCGTACTATCTTAGTTACATCATACTCTATGCACAATCCTTCATTATTCGCATAATATCCCCACATAAGAGAATCCGATTGAGTGCTTGTCATACACAAAATACCAAGTCTCTCAAGCATTCTCCGATGAATGAGCTTTACGTTGGAATCATTAGCCAACAAACTGTTTGCTAGATCGTCACACTCAACATCACTAAAATCTAATTCCTTCATCTTGCGCTTAAGCCAGTCCATCCCCTTGCTATCCACTCGCTGTTGTGAATTATTAATAACATCTCGTTGACAATCGCAAGGATCATTAAAGTCGTAAGGACAAGCCAAATAGACCTCACCTCCTATTCTTTTGACGTTAAGTTTCGTATCATAACCATAGTATTTAAATAGACGGGATGGGAGGTTGAATATGCTAAACGTCTGGGTCTGCTTGGGCATTTTGATTGCTTATATTATGTTGAACGTAAACTTTTTGCAAAGTTAGCGAAAAAATTATTAGAGTTAGGTCGACAATAAAATATTTTTCGTATCTTTGTAATCCCAATGGAGACAATGGGGGAAGAACATTGAAATTGTGCCGTGTACAATTCGTGAACAACGGAAGGTGTGGCATTACAATATTCTGAATACTACTTAGTAACAACGATATTATCCGGCTCCAGGCGGATCACAATAAACACTTTGATTTACAAGCGGTTAGGGCTTTCCTTGACCGCTTTTTTGTGTTTATATATACTTACTCCATTGATGCTCAGATAGTTACGATTGTGACTTACTATCTGTTTTTGTTTTTATCGGCAAAAATGGGGACATAAGCCCTCACTGGTGGCTGAGTACCTATTGAGGTACAATTCAAACAATCGAAGTCAAACATTTCGCGGTATATAGAACAAAGCGCAGATGGAGAAATAAAATCTCTATCTGCGCTGAAGTTTTAATAATATCCTTTATTCCGTGATGAGCAGGAGTTTTTCGGCTGTAAGGTGAGCGAATTTATCTTTGTCAATATCGGAGAGTGGTGCGTTTTCTACGAAAGCACGGGCATCCGTCATCGGAACGTATGGCCAATCTGCCGAGAAAACGAGTTGGTCGATGCCGAGTTTGTTGACGCAGAACTGAAGCGCATCGTTGTCATATAAACCGCTGGGCGAAATCCATACGTGTTTCTTATAGATGTTTGAAACCGTATCTGAAAGTCCGGTGACCTCAGGCTTGAACATTTGATCGAGACGATATAGGAAATACGGCACCATTTCTCCCCAGTGTCCCGAAATGACTTTCAGAGTCGGAAATCTTTCAAACACTCCGGCAAGAATCATTCGGATAACCTGCATACCGGCCTCGTAGTGCCAGCCATAGCCGTATGAACTGAGGATTGTGTCGAGTTGGTCGTTGAGACCTTTATAGTATGCGTTGACGGCATCAACGGAGGTGTAGTTGGGATGGATATATACCGGGAGGTCGAGTTCTGTCAGAGCCTCCCATACGGGATAATACATCTTGTCATCAAGAAATACATTTCCAGTCTGAGGACGTCCAGATATAAGAGTTCCTACAAATCCCAGTTCATTTACGGTACGCCGCAGTTCATCGGCAGCCGCAGTCGGATTGTTCCACGGAAGTGTTGCGAAAGCACGGAAACGGTCGGGATAGGGTTTCACGGCCTCGGAAAGCGCGTATCATTGGCTTGCTTTGCCAGTATCACGGCATCATCACCACTAAGCCATTGCGTAGGATTGGTGTATGACACAACTTCCATGTCAATACCGGCTTCATCGAGTTCGGCAATACGTTTCTCTCCTAACTCAAGAAGGTCAGGTATACTCGGAGCATCAGCGGGTGCAGGATGCATGAACTGTTGTGCGTAAGGATATGCTTCTTGGATTGTCTTTGCCACCGCAGCCCCAATGGTCGTGTTCTTCTAATGCAATTATTTTCATAATCTGTCTTTGGTTAAATTGTTTCTGACAAGTAAACAAACCACGTTTAGGAATTGTTGATATATCAACAGAAAATAAATCTAAAAGCAGTATATTTGCAGTATGAGAATATTAGTCACATCATCCACCGGACT
>JAAVAF010000117.1 GCA_014804225.1 Lachnospiraceae bacterium | reverse complement strand
GAGAAAGTCTTGTCAGGCAGGATAATGACTTGCATAGAGAAGGTCCGTACTGTAAAGTTCATCTTTGTAGTGCGGACTTTTTAAAGAATTTTCACAAACTTTTTCTTGCCAAATTTGTTAGGTTATGGTAATATATCTTTTGTTAGGTTATTCGTTATAAACAAATCGGATAATGCATAAAATAAAATATGGCGACTTAGCCAAGTGGAAAGGCGTGGGACTGCAACTCCCTGATCGTCGGTTCAAATCCGTCAGTCGCCTCTTGAAAAACTCGAAACATTTTCGAGTTTTTTTGCTATAGAAAATTGTGACAGCATAGACGACTTAGACAAAAGAAAGGTTGTGATTACTGTGGAAAACTTAATTTTCAGTCTAAATGCCACGATACCCATATTTCTTGTAATGGTGGCGGGTTATTTGTTAAGGCGTATACATATGGTGGATGACGGCTTTGTAAAAACACTGAACGCATTTAACTATAAGATAACACTTCCTGTCCTGCTTGTGGTTGATCTCGCGGAGGCAGATTTTTATGCGGTGTGGGATACAAAATTTGTATTATTTTGCTTTTTGGTGACACTGTTTTGTATATTGGCGATTAGCCTTGTCAGCTTCTTTTTCATCAAAGACAGATTGATCAAAGGGGAATTTATTCAGGCTTCTTATCGCGGAAGCGCGGCGGTGCTTGGTGTGGCATTTATGCAGAATATTTACGGGACAAGCGCGATCGCGCCGCTGATGATTTTGGCAACCGTTCCGCTGTACAATGTGGCAGCGGTCGTGATCTTGAGTGTTACTTCGCCGGAAAGCGGTGGATTTGATAAGGACAGCCTGAAAAAATCGTTGAAGGGCATTGCGACGAATCCGATCATCTGGGGGATTTTGATTGGACTGATTTTATCTGTGGCTAGAATTGAGATGCCATTTATTATCAATAAAACGTTACATAATTTTTCTGTATTGGCTACGCCGCTTGCGCTGATCGGTCTGGGTGCTGGTTTTGAGGGGAAAAAGGCACTTGCGAAGATAAAGCCTACGATTACGAGTACGTTGATCAAGCTTTTTGCTATGCCCGTAATTTTTCTTCCGCTTGCGGCAACGATGGGATTTCGAAATGAAAAGATGGTTGCGATTTTGATCATGCTTGGAGCGCCGACGACGGTGAGCTGTTATATTATGTCAAGAAATATGGGACATGAAGGAGTACTCTCGTCAAGCTGCGTGGTGTCTACGACTTTTTTGAGTTCTGTATTTATTACGCTTTGGCTTTATCTTTTAAAGAGTTATGGTTTGATTTAAATATCATCTTATAGTTATGGCGAACCAAAAGTAGTCTACACTCTTCTTGCAATTCCCATATAAATATAGTAATCTGAATAAATAGTATTGGAGATTATATTTTTATGGAAAAAACAGAGTTTGAAAAAACGGCGATGCGTGTGTCTTTTGTGAGCATCGCAGTTAATATGATATTGTCCGTCTTTAAGCTTTTGGTAGGGATTTTCGCGAATTCGGCGGCAATGATAAGCGATGCGGTTCATTCGGCATCTGATGTATTTAGTACGATTGTCGTAATCATTGGGATTAAGATATCGAGCAAGGCTTCAGATAAGGACCACCCGTACGGGCATGAGCGCCTAGAGTGTGTGGCGGCAATTGTGCTAGCGACAATTCTTGCGGTGACGGGACTTGGCATTGGATATACAGCACTTACGAAAATTGTGTCGGGAGAATATGCTGCACTTGCGGTTCCTGGAATGTTGGCGCTTGTAGCGGCAATCATATCGATTGCGACGAAAGAGGGCATGTATTGGTTTACAAGAATCAGTGCAAAGCGGATTGATTCAAGCGCACTGATGGCGGATGCATGGCATCATCGTTCGGATGCGCTTTCTTCTGTGGGTGCACTGATTGGTATTGGCGGTGCGATGTTGGGATTTCCGATTTTAGATTCGGCGGCAAGTCTGGTGATATGCTTTTTCATAGAGAAGGCAGCTTATGATATTTTTAAAGACGCGGTGGATAAGATGGTAGATAAAGCCTGTGACGATGAAACGGAGAATGCGTTGAAGCAGTGCGTGCTTTCACAGGAGGGGGTCTTGGGAATTGATCTGTTGCGTACGAGAGTGTTTGGCAACAAAATTTATGTGGATATAGAAATTCGTGCCGATGCAAGAGAAACGCTTGAGGAGGCGCATAGTACTGCCGAAAAAGTCCATGACGCGATTGAAAAAAATTTTACGAAAGTAAAGCACATCATGGTGCATGTTAATCCGGTTAAAATATGAGGGGGAATTATTCTCCCTCAATCCATTTATTGATATAAGATGAAAGTTTGTCAAATTTATCCTCGTAAATCAGCTTCAACAAATTATCCAGTCTGAGCAGTGCCTGTGTGATGATTTCGGGTTCACATAGTTTTTTTTCCAGTACGACTGCAAGTTCATCAATGTCGAGCACTTTAACATATCCGTCCGGATAAATGACCACATCAACAAGCAAATCTGTGACGATAAGTGTATCTTCTTTTTCGTTATAATCGTAATCCACAATATCACAGTACCAATATAAGAGAGACCCGTCCTCGCGGAAAAATTTGCTCACCTTGTACCCGTCCTTGAAAAAATAGCAGGAATATCCGTGATGAAAGTCGCGTCGTGGCTTCAAGGTATTCCACTTAGTAACGATGGTTTCGTCTGTTTTTGCGAGAATGATATCATCTTTTAAAAGAATGCATTCATCGGGAATAATACGTTTACGATAAATATTCATAATGTTAACCATGCTCCTCTCTTTTATCCCTATTTTACCTATTGAATAGGTCAAATGCAACAAATATTTGATAAAATCGTATAAAAAAATCGACATTTACTGGACAGATTTGGTAATTTTTTGTATAATTATTAACAGGTATTTGAAAGATTGGATATCATAATACGAAAATGATATGTATGATATTGGAATTCGCGGCATATGGAGGCAGACAAATGGGGAAAAACAAAAAATATAAAAAGTCGGTGTATCAGTCGCTGGCAGTGATTACCCAGTTTGGAATTAATATGCTTGTTCCAATCTTTTTATGCTCATTCGCGGGACTGTTTCTGGACAGGAAATTCGGCACCGCGTATTGGTTTGTTTTGTTGTTCTTTGTCGGAGCGCTTGCAGGTTTTAGAAATATCTTTATACTGGCAAAGAAAATTTATGAGGGAGATAGTTCAGATGAAGACAGGCATCAGCAGACTAAAAGAAATGAATAGTGCATTGCCGGGATTACTTTTGGGCATTGCAGTATTCGGTATGTTATGTCAGGTTGTGGGCTTTTTTCTTGTAAGCGATAAGGCAGACTTCAGTATAGGACTCTGGATCGGAATCCTTACTGCAATATTTATGGCTTTCCATATGGCGTTTTCGTTAAATGCAACGGTGGAAAGAGACGAAAAGGGGGCGCAGGCATCAGCAATAAGACAAAATATGATTCGATATTTTGTGGTCATCATCATATTCGGAATATTGATGATAACGAGGCTGGGCAATCCGTTGGCTGCATTTGTTGGAGTTATGGGGTTAAAGGTTTCTGCTTACGCACAGCCAATGTTCTCAAAAAAGCCACAAAACCAAAATGCGGTAGAGGCATATGCTTCGGATGAAATGCCAGATGGGAAAACTGAATAAAGAAAATATATAATACACGAAATGAGGAGGTGAGTGTATGGGAGCAGGAATTTTGTTATCCGGCGCTGATGACATTGACTTTATGGTGCATGGCGTATTTCAGTATGAGCTGTTTGGTCAAAAGTTATGGATAACAACAACGCATGTATGCCTTTTCATAGTGCTGATGATGATCATTATCTTCTGCCTATGTGCAAATAGGGCGATCAAACATGCATCTGAAGTTCCCGGAACGTTCCAAAACGTTGTGGAGCTTATCGTCGAAATGCTCGACAACATGGTCAAAGGTGTTATGGGCAAGAACGCGGGACCGTTTGCAAATTATATCGGTACGTTGTTCATCTTTATTTTGCTCAGTAACATTTCGGGTTTGTTTGGTCTAAGACCGCCAACAGCCGACTATGGTGTTACATTTGCATTGGGTATCATAACGTTTACTTTGATAACCTTTAACAAATTTAAACATCAAAAGATTAAAGGTGTTATCAAAGGGCTTTGTGATCCATGGCCAATTTGGGCGCCGATCAATATCATTGGTGATATTGCGGTACCTATTTCACTGTCACTTCGTTTGTTCGCAAACGTTTTGTCAGGAACTGTTATGATGGCACTGATTTACGGTTTGCTTGGCTTTATCGCTACAGCATGGCCGGCAGCGCTGCATGTATACTTTGATTTGTTCTCCGGAGCAATTCAGACCTACGTATTTGCAATGCTGACAATGACGTACATCAATAACGCAATTGAAGGGTAAAACGAAGAGATTTTCTAATGCTGCAAAAGACGCAGCATAACAAAATCTAAGACTTCGTTTAAGAGAACAGCAGAGCTGTTCTCTGCAAATGGTATAATTTCATAATTATTATTTTAGGAGGAAATCATCATGGAATTTAATTCAAACTTTATTTTAGGTTGCTCAGCAATCGGTGCAGGTCTTGCGGTTATCGCAGGTATCGGACCTGGTGTAGGACAAGGTATCGCGGCAGGACATGCAGCAGCAGCAGTTGGTAGAAACCCGGGCGCAAAGTCAGACGTAACTTCAACAATGTTACTTGGTCAGGCCGTTGCCGAGACAACAGGTCTTTATGGTCTGCTTGTAGCGATGCTGTTATTGTTTGTAAAACCTTTAGTACCCTAATCAAAAGAAAATAAAAATTAAGGAAGGAGGCTAAAGGTATGATACTCGCTACCGAAACAGAGGGATTAAGCCGTTTGTTTGACTTGGATTTACAGCTCCTTGCGGACGCGGTGCTGATGATTATTGCGATGTTTGTCCTTTTCTTAGTAGCATCTCATTTCTTGTTTAATCCTGTAAGGAAGATGCTCTCTGACAGACAGGCGAAGATCAAAGGCGAATTGGATCAGGCGGCACAGGATCAGAAGTCAGCAGCCGAAACACGCGCCCTCTATGAAGAAAAGCTGAATCAGGTAGGAAAAGAGGCAGAAGAAATTTTAGCCGATGCGCGTAAGCGCGGTATGGAAAATGAAGCAAAAATTGTTGCGGATGCAAAAGCGGAAGCAGCGAGAATTGTGGAGAGAGCCAGAAATGAAGCCGAGCTTGAGAAGCAGAAGATGGCTGACGAAGTAAAACGCGAAATGGTCGCAGTTGCTTCTATTATGGCAGCACAAATTGTACAGGCTAATATTGACACAAATGCCCAGCATGAACTCATTGAGAAGACATTGAAAGAAATAGGTGATAGCACATGGCTAAGCTAGTTTCCAAAACATATGCGCAGGCATTGTTTGAACTTGCCGTTGAAGAAAACAAGACCTCATCTCTTATGGAGGAAACAATGGGGCTTCTTGAGGTCATTCGCACAAATGTTGAATTCGGACAGTTCATGAACCACCCAAAGATCCAAAAAGAGGACAAGATTGAGGTGGTGAAGAATGTATTTGAGAAGCAAATCAGCAAAGAGCTGGTCGGATTTCTTGTCACAATTGTGGAGAAGGACCGTTACACGGAGATTGAGAGTATCCTTGGTGAATTTATTGCAGCCGTAAAGGAGTACAATCATATCGGAACGGCGTATGTTACAACAGCCATCGCGTTAGAAAAGAATGAAAAACAAGATATTGAGAGCCGATTACTTGCTACCACCAAATACAAAACCATCGAGTGTATCTACGATGTGGATAAAGATTTGATCGGTGGTATGGTCATCAAAATGGGTGACAGGGTTGTGGACAGTAGTATTCGGACAAAGTTGGATAAGCTGCAGCGCGAACTGCTGGCAATCCAATTGTAAAACTGTGAAAGGAACATATGTTCCTGATAAAAAATAAACAGAAAGGTGCAGATCCATATGAATTTAAGACCAGAAGAAATCAGTTCTGTGATTAAGGATCAGATAAAGAGATATGCCTCTGATTTGGAAGTATCGGAAGTCGGTACTGTTATTCAGGTGGCAGATGGTATTGCACGTGTACATGGACTTGAAAAGGCAATGCAGGGCGAGCTTCTTGAGTTCCCCGGTGAGGTTTACGGCATGGTTATGAACCTTGAGGAGGATAACGTAGGTGCCGTGTTGCTTGGAAGTTCCAAAAACATTAATGAAGGCGATACTGTAAAGACTACAAACCGTGTTGTAGAGGTTCCCGTAGGCGACGCTATGCTCGGACGTGTAGTAAATGCTCTTGGTCAGCCGATTGACGGCAAAGGTCCTATCGCGACTACAAAATATCGTCAGATTGAACGAGTAGCATCAGGTGTTATTACAAGAAAGTCAGTTGACACACCGCTTCAGACCGGTATCAAGGCGATTGACGCCATGGTTCCCATCGGAAGAGGACAGCGTGAGTTGATTATCGGTGACAGACAGACAGGTAAGACTGCAATTGCCATCGATACGATCATCAACCAGAAGGGACAGCATGTAAAATGTATTTACGTTGCGATCGGTCAGAAAGCATCGACCGTTGCAAGCATTGTTAAGACATTGGAAGAATTCGGCGCTATGGCTTACACCACGATCGTAGCATCAACGGCGAGTGAGCTTGCACCGTTACAGTACATCGCACCGTACGCAGGATGTG
>JAAVAF010000116.1 GCA_014804225.1 Lachnospiraceae bacterium | reverse complement strand
TTGTCGCGGAGCAAAGGATTGCTATGTTCCATGAAATACCTCCTTTTGTGGTATGTGTAAATTTTTTGGTTGTTATTACTATTTTAGTCTAATTTTGCAAGTATTTCAATAGAAACAGACGGAAAAATTGTTGAGGCTTTTTCATAATGAATTTTTTAAATTTTCTCATGCATATTTTACGCAAAAAAACAAATGCTGATAGTGCAACGCAACATTAAAACAAATTGGAGGAAGAAAAGTTATGAGAAAGAAAAATTTGTTAAGAAAACTTGCAGTGGCAGCAGCGATTGCATGTGTGCTTACGCTTTCTGCTTGCGGCAGTAAGAACAAGGTCAACGATAATCAGGATCCGCTCACAGGAGAGGATTTAAACAACACACAGCAGACGACAGAAAATAACGATGAAAATGGAGACAACAACGGAGAAAATAACGGAGATTTCAGCGATTTTGACGCGATGCTCAATGATGATAATGCAGCGCCCAATGACATTATGGATTATATCAACACAAATATCGTCAGCGCAGGTGTTGCCGATGTAGAGCGTTTTTTTTCGGGGCTTTTAAGCTTCGGTGATGATATCCGAAATATTGACTTTACGAAACTAAATGACAGCAGACAGTATATGCCTGAAGACATGGTCGCGTTTATGGATCTGATGAAGCTTGAAGCGGATTCTCCTTCCATGGTTATGTCCGATCAGGAGAATAGAAAAGTTATCAACATGACGCTTTCGGAGATGTTGGAGCGTGCGGCATTATTTGAGCAGCATATTGAGAAATATCCCAATCATGTGACAACTGACGCGGCAAAAAAGCTTTATGAGGAGATTGCCACAAATGCAATTTCGGGCGGTTATAACAGTGCAGAGGGCATTGGTCATTACTATAAGGGTGATACGGACAACGTGGTCAATCAGGAGGCGTTAAAGTACTATCAGCAGTTTGTAGACGCGAATAAGGACAGCGTTCTTGGGCAGACCGTGAAAGAATATATTGATGTGCTTCAAACAAACCAGTTTCAGATTAACGACACAATGGAAACGTTTTATAAGGGGCTGCACACAAAACTTGATTTAACTTCACGTACAAACGGTACGGGAACAAACGTTGAATCGCAGTCCGATACAAAGGAAAGCGGTACAGGCACGAACAACAATAATGACAAGAACGGTAACAGTAACAACGCAACAGCAGATGCGGCAGATACGGTTATTCAGGGTACTGCAATAAGGTAAATCATTGACAAGACCACATACTTGTGATAGGGTGAAATGAAACCTTTGCCAAACAGATGCAAGGGCAGATGGCAGGAATAAAAAGAGGTGTGGTCCATGAAATACATTATGACACTTGTGTCACTTTTTTCTATTGACAATGCAGTGAAGGACTATATTGAGGCGAACGGTGAACAGGGAATGCAAAAACCGGTGTTTGGCGGCAGACTTTTCATCAAGAAACATCATAACACGGGAGCTATGCTGCATCTTGGCGCAAAAAACACAGCAGTAGTGACAACGATTTCTCTTTTGTTTACTATTTTGATGACCGGCGTATTTGCAGTGACACTGACAACAAAGGGAAATGTGCTTTTAAAAAGCGGGTTAGCGCTGCTTCTTGGCGGAGCATATAGCAACACCTATGATCGTCTGCAAAGACAGTATGTGGTTGATTATGTCTCCTTTCAGCTCTCACCGACCGGCGGTAAAGGGATAAATAAATTAAAAAAAGCATTTGAGTCGGTGGTATTTAATTTATCGGATTTCGGAATTATCATCGGAGCGATGCTAATCGTGATAAACCAAATGATAAAAGCGTCATGACAGGAAACTGCATGGCGCTTTTTGGTCCAATTATTATTTTGTGATGACGGTGCCCATCTTATCATTGATGACATCGGAGGTTTTATCAAGAGAAGTAATAATTGCCTTACCGTTTGGAACGGCATCAAGATATTCGATTGCCGCATGAATTTTTGGCAGCATATCGGTTTCTCCAAACTGTCCCTCCTCGATATAGCGCTTCGCCTCTGCGACTGTCATTGTCTTGATTGGCGTCTGATTTTCACTGCCAAAATTCAGGTACACATAATCGACGCTTGTGAGAATAAGCAGCTCGTCTGCCCTTAAATCGGACGCAAGTTTTCCCGCAATACTGTCCTTTTCAATGACGGCGGAAGCACCCTTTAAAATATGCTGTTGCTCAATGACGGGAATGCCGCCGCCGCCACAGGCGATGACAACCTGATCCGCATCCACAAGCGTCTTGATTGCTGCAATTTCTACAATGTCAATCGGCTTCGGTGCCGCTACAATTCTGCGGTACCCTTCCTCTTGTTTGATGACATAGTTTCCTTTGTTGACTTCAATATCGGCATCGTCCTTCGACATATATCTGCCGATAGCCTTTTTGGGTTCATAAAATCCCTCGTCGTAAGGGTCTACTGTTACTTGCGTTAAAATTGTGCTGACAGGTTTGGAGATGCCGCGCTTTAAAAGCTCAGACTTGAGTGAATTTTGAATATCATAGCCAACATAGCCCTGACTCATAGCAGAGCACACGCACATTGGCGCGGGCGTATAGTCAATATAAATGCGGCGAAGCTCTGTCATCGCCTTATGAATCATACTAACCTGCGGACCGTTGCTGTGTGTGATCGTAAGCTGATAGTCAGCCTCTATTAAATCGGCAAGTGCTTTTGCCGTTTTCTTTACTGCGTCAAGCTGTTCTACGATGGTAGAACCGAGTGCATCATGACCTAATGCGACAACTGCTTTTTTCTTACTCATGTTCATCCTCCATTCTTGGTAACTTTGGAATTGTATTCATTCAACGATTAAGTTCAGTATAGCAAATTAAAAACTATTTGTATACCCTCGGGGATAATTCATTGACATCGGTTTTTGTAAATGTTATAGTAAGAATAGATAAAAAAACAATGGAATTTTCGGCAAAATAAACAAAAGTGTAGTAAACTTGGTCAGTGCACATTCAGAAGGAGCAAGAGTGAAAGAGAAATCTTTCACACGCAGGTTTGTGGGCACACAAGCTTGCAGGTTGTAGTCCAATGGAGGTTATTTATGACAAACAGAGAGGCACAGATATTTCAGTGGATTGTAGAGAATCCGATGATATCGCAGGAGGAACTGGCGGCAAAGGCGGGAATTGCACGTTCGTCGGCAGCAGTACACATCTCGAATCTGATGAAAAAGGGATATATTTTAGGAAAAGGCTATGTGACGAGCGGTCCAAGTTATTGTACCGTAATTGGCGGAGCAAATATTGATATCGGCGGTGTGCCGGACGCAGAGCTTATAAATAACGACTCCAATCCGGGAAAAACCGTGTTTTCACTAGGCGGAGTAGGCAGAAACATTGCGCATAATATGCGCCTTTTGGGGCTTGGCGTGAAGCTGATTACAGCGATGGGAGATGACGCATACGCGCACCAAATGATAGAAAGCTGCGAAGAGCTGGGGATAGAGATACAGGACAGCATTCGTATTTCAAATGAAAACACATCGACATACTTATATATTGCGGACAAAAACGGCGATATGCAGCTTGCACTTTCTGATATGCGGATCTATGATCATCTCACACCAAAGTATCTGCAAAATAAACTTGAGCTTATAAATCGTGGCAGAATGGTTGTCATTGATACGAATATTCCAGCACAGACCATTGAATATATTTGTGAAAAAAGCAGGGCGCCTGTTTTTGCAGATCCCGTTTCGGGGACAAAAGCGGAAAAACTGTTTCCTGTGTTTGATAAGTTATATGCGGTCACACCAAACAAGTATGAGGCAGAAGTGATGAGCGGCGTTTCCATACAAAACGATGCGGATTTGGCGGCGGCAGCGGATGTGCTTTTGGAAAAAGGCGTGAAAAATGTTTTTATCACGCTTGGCGAAAATGGTGTCTACTGTGCAAATGAAAGTGAAAAATTCATGGTTGCGGGCTTGGCGGCAAAGGCGGTAAGCACTACGGGAGCGGGCGATTCCTTTATGGCGGGTCTTGCGCTTGGTTTTACGAGAAAGCTTAGCCTTCGGGAAATGGCAAGCCTTGGCGTGGCAGCGGCAAGCGTTGCAATTGAGAGCGCAGAAACAATTAATCCGATACTCAATGCTTCCGAGGTCGGAATGCGTGCGGGGGTAGAACTTTGAGAAAAGCTGTGCTATAATCAAGAAAAAAAGGAAGGTTCATATAATATGGAAGGAAAGAAGTATTTGGATATCGCGCCCGAGGTGGCAAAAGCACTTGCAGAAAATAGACCTGTAGTAGCATTGGAGTCAACGATTATTTCACACGGAATGCCCTACCCGCAAAACGTGGAAACGGCATTGAAGGTGGAGGAAGTTATTCGGGAAAACGGTGCTGTTCCTGCAACGATTGCGATTATCGGCGGCAGGTTAAAGGCGGGGCTTTCTAAGGACGAGATTGAGCATCTCGGAAAGACAGGCTATGATGTTCCGAAGGTTTCCAGACGCGATTTACCGATTATTGTAGCGAAGGGAATGGACGGTGCAACGACGGTTGCAACAACCATGATTATTGCAAGTCTTGCCGGAATTAAAATTTTTGCGACAGGAGGCATCGGCGGTGTGCATCGAGGCGCGGAAACGACAATGGATATTTCTGCGGATCTTGAGGAACTTGCGATGACACCCGTGATGGTGATCTGCGCGGGGGCAAAGTCAATTCTCGATTTGGGACTTACGCTTGAATATCTCGAGACAAAAGGGGTGCCCGTGATTGGCTACCAAACAGACGAGCTTCCGGCTTTTTATACAAGAAAAAGCGGATTTGGCGTTGACTATCAGCTTGACACACCGCTTGAACTTGCCACGGCGTTCCATGTCAAACAGGAGGTCGGCTTAAAGGGTGGTATGCTTGTCACCAATCCGATTCCCGAGGAATTTTCGATGGATCCTGATGTGATTAATCAGGCAATCAATGAAGCGATTGCTGACAGCAGAGCACAGGGTATTCACGGCAAGGACACGACACCGTTTTTACTTGCAAAGATTAAGGAGATTACAGGCGGTGACAGTCTTGATTCCAATATTCAATTGGTATTTAATAACGCAAGACTTGCGGCAAAGACGGCTGTGGAGTTATGTAAACTTAAATAGATGTTATTATAATAAAAAAGGCAGCCCCTTTGAAATTGCTTCAAAGGGGCTGTCTTTTTATAAGAAGAAAGGGTATCACGCGATTGTTATGGTATCGACCAGAAAAATTCAAACGGATCAAAGTATGTGTCTCCATCAGGTACGTCCTCATAGAAGTCGTCACCGAAAGTTCCGTTGGAACGATTACTGTTCGACTGGTCTGCTGCATCATCGCCAAACACATCTTTTGTGCCAAGTGTGATGGTAAAGGTTTTTTCCGTGTAACTGTTCCCCTGTACCATAGCGATAATTTCAACTGTTTCGCCGGCGCGGTAGTAGGTTAGAAGATTAATTAAATCGGTCTTGCTTTTTACTGTCTGACCGTCAAATTTTGTAATGATATCGCCCTTGGAAAGACCAGCCTTCTGTGCGGGTGAATTATCATAAATCTTGCTGATATAAATGCCAAGCGGCAGACCGTATGCTTCGGAAACCTCTGTTGTCACATCAAGGGGAACAATGCCAAGCGTACCCTGTTCCGATTCGGGAACAACGTCTCTGATTTCTTTCAGCATCAGTTCCTCAATGATAGACTGTACATCGGAGATTGGAATTGCGTAACCCATACCCTCGACAGAGCTTGAGGAAACTTTGACCGAATTGATACCAATCAGCTCGCCGTTCATATTCAAAAGAGCACCGCCCGAATTTCCGGGGTTGATTGCGGCATCGGTCTGTATCAGCTTGTTTGTAATCGTGCCCCCGTTGTCGTCGGAAACGGTAACTTCGCGGTTTAAGGCGCTGATAATACCGGTTGTAACGGACTGACCGTAACCTAGCGCATTTCCGATTGCGACAACCTCCTGACCAAGCGCAAGATCAGAGGAGTTTCCGATGGTTGCGACTTTAATCTGAGAACGCATTTCGTCTGTAATTTCATCAAGTGGAATCGCGATGACTGCTAAATCCTTGTCAGTATCATATCCCTTGATTTTTGCGCTTACCATGGAAGGATCATCGCTGTCCTCATCATAGCTGAACACAACGGTCAATTCACTGCTGCCGGATACGACGTGATAATTTGTAACAATTAACAGTTCTGTATCATTTTCGCCGATTATGATGCCGGAGCCGCTGCCTTCCGTATCTTGAAGATAACGGCCAAAGAAAGTCTGTACTTCGGTAACACCCTTATTGGTAATAGAAACGACGCTTGGCAAACAGTTTTTTGCAATCGCTTGTATGTCAGCATTATTGTTGCTGTCCGCATAGGAAGCGTTTGATGTTACAAGTGAGTCTGTTGTAGTGGAAAGGGAAGCGGTGCTTGGGCTGTTTGCTGTTTCACTGACTGTCTGCGATTGAACCTGTGCAAGTTCAGCTCTTGCTTCGTTTAACTCTTTGACACTCATGTAGGCGGGAACGCTGAACACTGCGCCGGCCGTTACGCCAAAGATCAATCCAAAGCATGCCGCGGAAACTGCTTTTTTGCCAAAACCACCGCTTTTTTTACTTTTTTTCTTTACATCGGTATCAGGTGTGCGATGATACTGATTGGTGGTGGAATAGTAATATTCCTGATAGCCGCCGTTTGGCGCGGCATTGTTTGTGGCATTGTTTTGCTGTTGTGAATAGTTGTTGTAGGTATCATTGTTATCGTACATAGTTATAAATTCCTCCTTAAAAAGTTATTTTCAGTATAGATGTACTTTTTATTTTTGTTTATTGTCTTGCTGTTATGATTATAATATAAAACCAATTTGTGTTTTAAATGTTATCTAATTGTGTTAATTCTGTGAACTTGATAAAGGAATTATAAAATCCAAAATATGGAAGTTTTTTGCTTCCTATGATAAAATGGGATTATTATGAAAATAGGAGTGATGCGCTTATGATTAAGGTGGTATTGTGGGATATTGACGGAACGCTTTTGGATTTCGGACAGGCAGAAAATTATGCGATGAAAAAATGTTTTGACATTTTGGATATGGGCGTGTGCACGGATGAGATGGTGGCGCGTTACGCTGCGATTAATGCAAAATATTGGGAACGCTTGGAGCGAAATGAGATTACAAAGCAAGAGGTATTGGTTGGACGGTTTCAGGAATTTTTTGAAACAGAAGGACTTCCTATAGAAAAAGCGATTTCATTTAATGACGAATATCAAATCAGGCTTGGTGATAAAGTGTTTTTTAATGAGAATGCAGTGGCAATTATCAAGACGTTTCAAGAGCGTGGTATCGTGCAGTATGCAGTTACAAACGGAACACTGACCGCGCAGAAAAGGAAACTTGCGGCATCGGGACTTGACCAGATGCTTGGCGGCGCGTTTATCTCGGATGAAATCGGGATTGAAAAGCCCAATATCGGATTTTTTCAATGTGTATTTGATAAATTATTAACGATGGGCAGCTTTGAAAAAGAGGAGATTATGATTGTAGGCGACTCGCTTACAAGTGACATACAAGGCGGCAACAATGCGGGAATTGTCTGCTGCTGGTACAATCCGCAAGGAAACAAAAATACAAAGGGGCTGCGGATTGATTATGAGATAAAAAATTTGCACGAATTGAGAGAAATTTTATTTACGAATGAAAGTTAAATTGTTATGATAATAACAAGATAAAAAGGTAGAAACGGAGGATTAGTATGTTGGATTATATCAAAGGAATGGATATCTCATCACTTGACGAAATTGAACGGCTTGGCGCGAAATTTTATGATCATGGAAAAGAGGGGGATTTGATTGAAATCCTCAAACGCTATGATGTCAACTATATCCGTCTGCGCCTTTGGAATGATCCCAAATCGCCTGAGGGAGAGCCTTATGGCGCGGGAAACACGGACTATGCAACGATGCTTCGCATGGCAAAGCGCGTAAAAGCGGCAGGATTACAGTTTTTACTTGACATTCATTACAGCGACTTTTGGGCGGATCCCGGCAAGCAGCGAAAACCTAAGGCTTGGGAGGGGTACAATGTAGAGCAGCTTGAGAAGGCGGTATATGATTTCACAAAAGAAAGCATGATAGATCTGATCAAAGAAGGTGCAGCGCCCGATATGGTTCAAGTCGGAAACGAGCTCTCAAACGGACTGCTTTGGCCCGAGGGACAGGTGCCTCATTATGATAATATTGCGCGTTTTGTGAGTGCAGGTATCAGAGCAGTAAAAGAAACATACCCTGCTGCAAAGATTATGATTCATCTTGACAATGGTGGAAACAACGAACTTTACCGCACTTGGTTTGACCAGTATATCCGTGTCAACAAGGGCGAGGATTTTGATATTATTGGGCTTTCTTATTATCCGTTTTGGCACGGCACGATGGACAGCCTTGCAAACAACATGAATGACATTGCCGCGCGTTACGGGAAAGAACTTGTTGTGGCAGAGGTATCTATGGGACATACGACAGAGGATTATATTGAATACGAAAAGCTTGCGCCCGAAAACAGGAAAGGGATGGCAACAAAACCGGAGCTGTGCGCAAAGGTGCCGTTTCCGATGACAAAAGAGGGGCAGTGCGATTTTATGAAAGCATTTCTACAGACGCTTGAGAACGTGCCCGAAAACAAGGGAAGAGGATTCTTCTACTGGGAGCCCGCGTGGCTTCCTGTACAAGGCAGTGGTTGGGCAGCGGAAGCAGCGCTTCCTTACATAAAAGAAAAGGGACCGTGCGGAAACGAATGGGCAAATCAGGCGCTTTTTGATTATGATGGAAATGCGCTTCCCGCATTAGATGTCATAAAAGCATATCAACCGAAGGCTTAGAGAAAGAAGGAGAGGGAATATGATTACGGAAAATATAGCGACATTGGTAAGTTATGGAATCGCTGCGGGACTTTTGGATCAATCGGATAAAATTTATACGATAAACAGCCTTTTGGAGTTGTTTGGCATAGAGGATTATGAGGAACCGAAAAGCATTCCGGAAATTACAGATCCGGCGGCGTTTGACTTGGAAGGACTGTTAAAGGAAATGCTGGACTATGCAGCAGAGAAGGGACTTTTGCCGAACGATAGCGTTGTGTATCGGGACTTATTTGACACAAAAATTATGGGCAGACTGGTGCCGCGTCCGTCGGATGTAATCTATACGTTTCAAACACTTTATAAGGAAAAAGGTGCAAAAGCGGCGACAGACTGGTACTATGCGTTTAGCCAGAATACAGATTATATCAGGCGCTACCGTATTGCGCGCGATATGAAATGGAAGGCTGACACGGAGTATGGGGAGATGGATATCACAATTAATCTCTCCAAACCGGAGAAGGATCCGAAGGCGATTGCGGCGGCAAAGAACGCAAAGCAGAGTGGATATCCAAAATGCCAGCTTTGCATAGAAAATGAGGGTTATGCTGGGCGGGTAAATCACCCGGCAAGGCAGAACCACAGAATTATCCCCGTGGAAATTCAGGGGAACAAGTGGGGATTTCAATATTCACCGTATGTATATTACAACGAGCATTGTATCGTGTTTAATTCACAGCATATTCCCATGAAAATAGAACATAATACGTTTGTCAAGCTCTTTCATTTTGTGGAGCAGTTTCCGCATTACTTTGTGGGTTCAAACGCAGATTTGCCGATTGTCGGCGGTTCGATTTTAAGTCATGACCATTTTCAGGGCGGATGCTATGAGTTTGCGATGGCAAAAGCGCCTGTGGAGAAAACATTCTCTATAAAAGGTTTTGAGGATATTCAATCGGGGATTGTGAAATGGCCGATGTCTGTAATTCGGCTTTCCCATACAGACTATAACCGTATCATTGAACTTGCGGATATCATTCTGACAAAGTGGAGGAGCTATACGGACGAGGAGGCATTTATCTTTGCCGAAACGGATGGTGAGCCGCACAATACGATTACGCCGATTGCAAGAAAGCGTGGGGAAAATTATGAGCTTGATCTTGTTTTGCGAAACAATATCACAACCGAGGAACATCCGCTTGGCGTCTATCACCCGCATGCCGAGCTGCACCATATCAAAAAGGAAAATATTGGTTTGATTGAGGTTATGGGGCTTGCAGTGTTGCCGTCAAGATTAAAATCAGAGCTTGAATTGCTTGCCGAGGCGATTGTAAAGAAAGCAGATATCCGTGCGGATGAAACATTAGAAAAGCACGCGGACTGGGTGGAGGAAATACTGCCTAAATACAACAATGTCACCAAGGAGAATGTCATGGACATTCTTCAAAAGGAGGTTGGCATTGTCTTTGGAAAGGTGCTTGAGCACGCAGGTGTTTACAAGAGAGACGAGAAGGGACAGGCGGCATTTATGCGCTTTATTGACAGTTTGCAGCTGTAGGCAGGCACAGAAGCGGCATTTTGCATAGAAACCACAAATTTGCACGTTATGTAAAAATAGGGGATTGATATGTCTAAAAAGAAGAAGGAATCCGCGGAATTTCGTTTTTATGATCTTTCCAATGATAAACCCGCGCTTGTGTTAATCGGGGACAAGTGGAAACAGGTATATGGTGAAAATATTAACAATATGCACTTTCACAATCTGCTCGAAATCGGCTATTGTCATTATGGCAAGGGTGATTTGATTATTGAAGATGACCATTATCGGTTTGGTGGACAAATGATATCATGCATTCCGGCAAATTTTTTGCATGTCACAAAAAGTGACACAGGTGTCATCGCATATTGGGAGTACCTTTATATTAATCCATCAGAGATATTGAAGAATTGCGACAAGACACAACAGGAAATCAGAGGGATTTTGGAGTCGGTAAACGACAGGGCATTTTTTGTACATGCACAGGAAAATCCGATTATGGTGACGCTGGTGCATACGATTTTTGACGAAATGCGCTATAAGGGGGAATACCATCAGGAATGTATTCGCGGCATTGTCTATGCGCTTTTGTTTGAGATTGCACGTTTTAACAGTAAAAATGCAAACCGTACATTAAGCAGAAACGGAAGCCTTCAGCTGGAAAAGGCGATTGATTATGTGGAGAAGAATTATCCGAGTAATTTCCGGATTTCGGACTTGGCAGCAGAATGTCATATGAGCGAGACCCATTTTCGACGCATTTTTCAGGAAAAAATGAATATGACACCGATTGAATATGTCAATTTTGTGCGGATTAAAAAGGCGTGCGAGCTGATTGACAAGACGGATATCAGCATGGAGGAAGTGGCGCAAAAGGTTGGGTTTATCACACCGTCAACCTTTAACCGAAACTTTCGCCGCATTGTAGGCACTTCGCCGTATCAGTGGAAAAAACGTCCTGACAGCCACGAGCGAAAGCTTGCGGAATATAAGATTTCTGCGCTAAAAGGGTGGTAAGTGTGAAGAGATTTTCTAAGGCGCCTGAAAAAACGCCGCCTAAGAAAATCTAAAACTTCACACTTGAAGAATGCCCAGAGTTCGGGCATTCTTCATGCTGGTTTGAGATTCAACATAAGTGGAATGGTTGAAATTGCACGAAATTAAAAGGATATTGGAAACAAAAAATGTGCAGAAGTGCTATACTTTAGTTATAGGCTGCGGGGAAGCGGCAAAGAGATTTTGAGAGGTGCAGGCCTCGGATAAGGAGGAAGAACAGTGGATAAATTTGTAGTAAACATTATCCATCGTCCGGAGATGGTTCCGGAATATGCAGAAAAGGTAACAGGGCACGGAAAAGCAGAGGATATCGGAAGAAAAGCGCTGCTTACGGAATCGCTTGACATCTTTAAGACGCAACAGGAGTGTGCGCACAAAAACGGTTTAAAGACGACGATTCAAATGACTTATGCAAGTCTTTTCAATGATGAGGCAGTTGCGATTGCAAAAGAACATCACGAGAAGTATGGCGATGAGATTGCGCTCACATTGTTAGGACTGCCTTGTACGGAGTTTCGTGAGAAATAC
>JAAVAF010000115.1 GCA_014804225.1 Lachnospiraceae bacterium | reverse complement strand
TTTACTTCAAACGGAATACCATTATAATTAATAGCTGACCGCAAAAACATATTAATTGCCGCAGACATACTTAATCCAAGATCATCAAAAAGAGATTCTGCTTCCTGTTTTAACGCAGAATCCACACGCACATTAATATTCGTAGTAGCCATATAAGATATCACTCCTCGCTTACTTTTGGTTTTATTATATGTATCTTTGCAAACATTGTCAATAAAATAGCTGAATTTGTTTTACATTGTTTTACAGATTAAACTTATTTTTTACTTCTTATTCAATTTTTCCGCTTTTTTTATATATTTCTTTGCCTCATCATTAATACGTTGAAAACTGGAATTAGCGTCCAGTTTCAGTCCTTCTCTGTAAGTAATTGAACTAAATGGCATCTTATCATCTATACTTAAAACAGCAAATGGATATATTTCCTCTGCATACTGATATGTACCCATTTTAAAAAGTGTTCGAATAACTTCTTCGCTAAAATAAGGGTCATTTAAATCAAGAAGCTTTACAATCTCATTACTCCAATGTCGATAGTCTTTTTTTGCAAGCGCTGACAATATAACCCAGCTATGTGTAATTGGAAGGATTTTTATAATTTTTTCCTGAATGCTGACCGGTAATAACTCTTTATTTCCCCACAACATATCTAAAATTTGTCCGTTATGATAAGAAATACTATATTTATTTTTTTCTGAATCTATACACAACAGCAAGAGTTTATCCAATAGATAGTTAAACTTTTTCTCTTCTTTTTTATACATATTTTTTTCTCCGACTATTTGACAAGTTCCAATTGATGATACATCTATCGATTTTTTATAATAAATTCATATTTTATCAACTGTTCAATAAGATAATAATTGTCTATCTTTTCAAATATTCTTCTGCAAATGCTCGCATAGTCTTTTCAGAATAGCTACCACCTTTGGCATAAATAATATTTAGCAAATTCAATGCATACTCATTGACTTCTTGATTCTCTGTTAATTCTAAAATTATATTTTTACATTTTTCAAAATCATCTTCTGTTGCACCCCAAGGTAAATCCATTTATTTGCTCCTTTAAAACTTCCGATTTATCAGTATAAGTATAATTTGTTTTCAGTAAAAACACAATTCTAAAAAGGGAGTTATTCTTTTAAAATACCCAATACATATGGCTTTAACTGCTTAGAAACTTTATCTATATTTTTTTCAAGAATTTCAAATGGAGGCGATTCATAGGAAGATATATATAATATAAATCATTACCCTTTCAATACTTCCTTTTCTGTAATAATATTCCTCAATATTGATTCATTCTCTTATAATGTTTTTTCATTTTAAAAAGATAGAACAGATTTGCAAATAGCGGCATCTGCCAAATCAGTAATAAAGCAATCCATAAAAAATCTCTTTGTATCAGTATAACATCCGTTATAAACTCTATAATCAAGGTTCCCCATATAACCATTTGAGTCAAAGATATTTCCTTTTTCGATATGTATGAATTTTCTTTCAAAGTGAGTTTATATAAATAGATAAAAGCCAACACATTACCGATTACAGCAAAAACAACACCAAACATCAGAAGAATCAATGCCATAATTCCTTTTGCCATAATTTTGACTATCATTTCACTTATTTGAATAATAGGCGCAAAATCTTCACCGTCAACCATAAATTCACCACCAGAAACTTTAACATTACCAACAGACTCCATTGCATTACATACCATATATGCATATACTACCGAACATATACAAGACACTGCAACAAACACACAAAATACGCAAAATCTGTGATGTTCCTCTTTATTCATATTGCTTTTCTCCTAATATAAGTGAGAATTCTTCTCACACTATTTCCCCATACAAAACTTCGAAAAGATTTCATTCACAAGGTCCTCTCCAACCTCTTCCCCGATAATCCTTCCAAGAGAAGCATAAGCGCTCATCAAATCAATGGAATAAAAATCCTCAGGCATTTGATCAGCAAGGCTGTTTAGTACTAATCCCATACTCTCATATGCTTCCATCAATGCTTCTTTATGCCTTCCACTCGTAATATAAATCTCATCATTGACAGCAATCTCTCCGCCAAAAAACATTTCTTTTATTGTATCTTCAAATTCATCTATTCCAATATTTTCCTTAGTAGATGTTTTAATAATTCTTACAGAATTACTTTCTGACATATCTGTCATATTTTTATAAAACAATTTGGAAATTTCTGCATCACTTACAACCTGTTCTAAATCTGTTTTATTCAACAACACAATAATTTTCTTCCCCGCAATAAGCTCCGCAATTTCAGCATCGTTTTCGTCAAGCTTTTGTGACACATCTGTCATATAAATAATCAAATCCGCATTATTCGCATATTTTCTCGCTTTCTCAACACCGATTTTTTCCACTTCGTCATCTGTGTCACGAATCCCCGCCGTATCAATAATATTGAGTCCAACCCCGTTTAATTTCACAGACTCTTCAAGCACATCACGCGTTGTTCCTGCAACACTCGTAACAATCGCCTTTTCTTCTCCCACAAGCAGATTTAAAAAAGAAGATTTCCCGACATTGGGCTTTCCTACAATTACAGTATTGATACCATCCTTTAAGAGCTTTCCGTTATCCGCACTGTCAATCAATTTCTTTAATTCTGCCCTAATTCCCAAAACTTTCTTCTCTAATTTTTCACAATACCCATCAAGACTAATATGCTCGGGATCGTCAAGTGCCGATTCAATAAAAGCAATCTCATACAAAATATCATCACGCAAATTCTTAACCTTATCAGAAACAGTGCCTTTTAATTGATTTACAGACGCCTTCAGAGCAAACTCATTTTTCGAGTGAATCAAATCCATAACAGCTTCCGCCTTAGACAAATCAATCCTACCATTTAAAAACGCACGCTTCGTAAACTCTCCCGGTTCTGCCAGTCTGCAACCATTTTTCATTACCGTTTCCAAAATCTTATGCATCACAAGAATCCCACCGTGACAATCAATCTCAACCGTATTTTCTTTTGTATACGTATTCGGCGCTTTCATTACCGCAACCATCACTTCATCAACAAGCGTATCACCATCATAAATGAATCCATAGTGAATGGTATGACTTTCTACATTCACCAATCTTTTTTTACCCGATTTTGAACGATAAACCTTATCAACAATCTCTATCGCATCATCGCCGCTCACTCTGATAATCCCAATTCCCGAATCACTTACCGCAGTAGCAATCGCTGCAATTGTATCTGTATTCATCACAATCCTCATTTCTTTTAAAAAAACGCAAGCTTAGGCAGCTTGCGTTTCATTTCCACCAAACTTAACACAATTTTCTATATGGTAAAAAGAACCCTGTAAAAACAAGGTTCTTTTTTCTTATTCTTCTGTCTCAGAACTATTATCGTTATTCCCAACCGTCTCTGTATTCTCTGTATTTGCATTCTCTGCGTTTGCATTCTTATAATTTTTATTATAACCTCTGTTATAACCACCCTTGCTATAACCGCCGCGACCACTTCCGTAACCACCTCTGCTATAACCGCCTCTTTCAGAGTAGTTTGCATCTCTTTTCGGAACAACCACAACGCGTCTAAACGGTTCCTCACCCTCACTGTGCGTTGTGACATACTTGTCATTTTGTAATGCAGAATGAATAATTCTTCTCTCATAAGGATTCATCGGCTCCAAAGAAACAGATCTTCTTGTTCTTTTTACCTTATAAGAAATATTCTTTGCAAGATTCTCCAATGTCTCCTTGCGTCTCTCTCTATAATTCTCTGTATCAACTTTTACTCTGACATACTCATTCGTACCCTTATTTACAACAAGTGAAATCAGATACTGCAGCGAATCAAGCGTTTGACCACGTTTTCCAATCAAAACACCCATCTCGTCTCCACTAAGTTCTACATCAAGATTTCTTAAAGAGTCATTATATTTAATATCCATATTAACTGTCAAATTCATTGCCTTAAATACGTCCTCAAGGAACTTTTTCGCAATCGCCTCAACATCAATATCTTCAATTTTTTCAGCAGCTTCTTTTACACTTGCAATCACAGGATCCTCTGTAATAATATTGACAGATTCACTCTTTTCTTCAACGATTTCAGATTCTTCTTTGATTCTTGCTTTAATAACGGCAGGCTTTGAACCGATTCCTAAAAAACCTGCTTTTCCTTCTTCGATTACTTCATAATCAAGCTTGCTGCTTGGAATGGAAAAATGTGTGCACGCCGCTGTAATCGCATCATTTTTCGTTGCACCTTTAAATTCTATATACTCCATAAAATAATTTCGCTCCTTCCTCAGTCTGCAAATTAATATTTAAGCACTAATTTGTTCCTTTTCTGTTCTTCATTTCTTACTTATTATTTTTTTCATTATACTGTTTTACCATATTTGCTTTTGACGCAAGACTTCCCGGTTTTGCATTATTATTATAATACTCTGTCGATTTTTTAACTGCTTCCGCTTTCTCTTCCTCCGTCATCGCAGGTCTTTTTGCTCCGTTATTCTGATATGCCGCTCTTGAAGAAATATTTTTTGTATTCGTTCTTGCTGCTGCATTTAATTTTGCGGGGTCAATTCCCTGTTTACGAAGCTTTTCATTATATTTTTCCACATTTTTTGCGATTTCTGCATCAATATCCATCTTATCAATATGTTTATTGATGACAACCTGCTGAATACTTCTGACAACTGCACCAATAACCCAATAAATTCCCATACCGGCAGGAAGCGTCAAACAAAACCATGCTGACATTAAAGGCATCATTGTATTCATCATTTTCATAGATTGCTGCATTGCCTCTGCTGTGTCATTCTGCGGCTGTTTCTTCTTATTATCATTGTTATTGGAAGCTGCAGCCTGTGGCATCAATTTATAATTAATCCATTGTGTCACTGCCGAAAGCACTGGAATTGCAATTGCACCCGCAAGCAGAAAATAATTTCCTGCAGCAAATGCCGTTTTTATCGTATCCATCGGAGAATTACCGATATTTAATCCAAGAAAATTATTATAAATATCAATAATACCTCTCTCTGTGCCGTTTGAAAGAATAATTTTTCCATTATACATAAGGTCAGCAAGTCCAAATTTTTCTGACAAAGCTGCCATGTCTACCGTAGATGTCTTATTGAGTGTATCAATAATCGCATTTCTTGTATTATCCGGAATTGCAAAATTTTTAGAAAACATTTTTGCTGCAGTGGTTGCTTTTATATAATCCACACCGCCGGGTGTTTCAATAATCTTATCTGCAAGAACACCAAATGCCTCACCGATTCTTGTAACATATGCCGGCATAGAGCTGATAACACGATAAAGTGCAAACAAAATCGGCATCTGTATTAAAAGCTGTAAACAGCTTCCCGAAGGAGAAACACCATACTTTGCATAAACTTGTTTTGTTTCTGCATTCATCGCTACGATGGATTCATTGTCCTGTTTGCCCTTATACTTATTTTGAATCGCTACAATTTCCGGATTCATTTTCGCAGATAACTTCGAAAATCGCTGCTGTTTAATCGTAAGCGGCATCATCAACAAATAAATCACAATTGTAAATAAAATAATGGATAAACCGATATTTGGAATTCCAACAAGGTTGAGTAATTCAAATATAACATTCATGATCAAACCAAGCAGCCAGACAACATATCTGAATATCAGAGTTGAATTCTGTGTCAATAACATAAAGTCCATTTTATAAATATTGCTCCTTCCATAGTCCGCAAATTTGTAAACCTATTCCCAATGCTTCATACAAATTGCATTCTAATTCTTAAACTGATAAAACGTTTTTATTTCTTTTTTTCGCGGAACCGGATCATATCCTCCTTTTGAAAAAGGATTGCACCGAAATATTCTCCATATAATAAGGAAACCACCCTTCACAAAACCAAATCGCTCTACCGCCTCAAGTCCATACTCGGAGCATGAGGGATAATAAGGACATTTTGTGGATTTTAGCGGTGACAGGTACTTCCTGTAAAACAAAATCAGCTTTAATAAAAGCTTTTTCATCATAATCAATTACCCTGTTATTTCTGATATAATGCATTTTTTTGCATTAACGAACTTGTTCGTTTTATTGTCGATTAAAGTTTTTTGTTAATACATTCTTGTGCAGCTTCGATACATGAAGCAGTGCACTTTCTATATCCGAATATTTTGCCGCGTCTGCATTGGTTCTTGCGACGACTACAATGTCTAAACCACTATTAAACATTTCTTCGTGTAGTCTGTAACTTTCTCTCACAAGCCTTGTGATGCGATGCCTCACAACGCTGTTTCCTACTTTTTTACTAACCGAAATTCCAAGTCTGTTCTTATCTAAATGATTTTCCAATACATACATAATCAAATATCTGTTCGCAAAGCTTTTCCCATTACTATAAACATTCTTAAAATCTCTGTTGCTTTTTAACGATTCTGAAAATTTCATAAAAATTCCATACACTTTTCATTATAGAAAAAAAGGTCACACACTCATGTGACCCGTAAAATTATGCGGATAATCTCTTTCTTCCTTTTGCACGTCTTGATGCCAAAACCTTTCTTCCTGCCTTTGTGCTCATTCTTTTCCGAAATCCGTGAACCTTACTTCTCTGTCTTTTCTTAGGCTGAAATGTCATTTTCATAGTCGAAACACCTCCTTATCACTATTCTGTAATAGTACGTAACCCTGCTACTATAATTTTCCCGTACTGTTTTTGTGCCCTATATTTTCATTCACAAAAGCATATACTGATTTACCATGTATTAGAAAATATCGTATCAATTATATAACACGCAAATTTAGAAGTCAATAAAAAAAGATTGAATTTTTCAGATAATTTTTATCCACTTAATCCACAAAAGAATGCTATAATTGTGGATAAGTGTACAACCATTTATATACAATCCATCATACAAATATTATATATATTTAGCCGTTCCTCAAAAAAAGTTTTCTACATTATTTCAACAGTTTATCCACAATTTAATCACATTTTGTGGATAAACCAGTTACGATGTGGATAGAGAAAAAAGAAACGACTTTTCTCATAACGCACTTCAATATATATTTATTATTTGATTTTTTTGCTCATTTAGGTTATTATTAATATGGTATGTAATCTTTAATTATTCGAACTGTTTCAAAAACGTATTTTGTCAAAAGACTGCATAGAGGTATAGAATGAACGAAATCAAAGACAGATGGGAAGAAATAAAAGAAACTATTAGAGAAGAATACGAACTTACCAACATTTCTTTTATGAATTGGATTGCGCCTTTAAAGTTCTGTAAAGTGGAAGATGATATTGTAACAATTCTCGTTCCCGCAGAACAGGCTCATTTAATGAACTATATCCAAAAGAAATATTATTTGTGTTTCAAAGCAACCATTTCGGAGTTTATGAATCACGACTACGATATTGTATTTAAAGTAGAAAATGATTCCTCATTGCATGATAATTCTTTAACAAATGTGTATTCCTCAAAAATCGGAAACAATTTAAATTATGAAAAAGCCAATTTAAACAATAAATATAAATTTAATACCTTTGTAGTCGGCAGCAACAATAAATTTGCGCATTCTGCTGCGCTTGCAGTAGCCGAATCGCCGGGAGAAATCTATAATCCGCTCTATTTATATGGAGGCGCAGGACTTGGAAAAACGCATTTAATGCATTCCATTGGTCATTTTGTTCTGGAGCAGAATCAAAATATGAAGGTTCTCTATGTCACAAGTGAGGTATTTACAAATGAAGTAATCGAGTCCATTCGAAGCGGTAACGCCGCAGCAATGACAAAGCTTCGCGAAAAATACCGCACCGTTGATGTCCTTTTGATTGATGACGTACAATTTATTATAGGAAAGGAATCAACGCAAGAGGAATTTTTCCATACCTTTAACGCACTCCATTCCGCAGGAAAACAAATTGTGATTTCTTCTGATAAACCGCCAAAAGAAATGGAAACCTTAGATGAGCGTTTTCGTTCTCGTTTTTCATGCGGATTGATTGCAGATATTCAGCCGCCTGATTATGAAACACGTATGGCAATTTTGCGGAAAAATGCAGAAAATTACGACAGAGAAATTGATGATGAAATTATTCAATATATTGCTACAAACATCAAGTCCAATATTAGAGAACTTGAAGGCGCTTTAAATAAGGTAATGGCAAACGCGCGTCTGAATAAACAAGAGCTTACAATTGAGCTTGCAGAGGACGCCTTAAATGATGTGATTTATCCCAATAAAACAAAGGAAGTTACTCCTAACTTGATCCTTGATACGGTTGCGGAGCATTTTGGCGTTTCGGTCAATGATATTTCTTCGAAAAGACGTGACAAGGAATTTGCAATACCCCGCCAGATTATCATGTATTTATGCCGCAATATGACAACCGAAACATATCAGAATATTGCAGCTCTTTTGGGAAAGAAAGATCACACAACCGTTATCAGCGGTGTGAAAAAAATTGAAAAATTGATTGAAACGGACAGTGAACTGAAAAACAAGGTCGAGACCATTAAGAAAAAAATATCACCTTCTTAAATTAATCAGACAGCATACTTTATAGGCGGATGTTTGATGCTTTGTGGAAATTGTTTATAACAGATCGTTTTTATTTTCAGTTATCCACATCATAATCTTTCAGAATTTCCTTTAAGAAAAAAGAAAATCGGGATTATGCACAAATCCACACCTATTAATACGAAGATTATGAAATTAATATTATTTATATATGCTTTTTTGCCTTTCGTAATACGAATTTTCGTTGAACAAAAAAGAAAACGTTATTTTCATTTTATAGGAAATTGCGACAGTGTAAACCATTTAACGTTTCTCTGCCGAGCGAAACCTTTTTCATTGAATTTATTTTAAGATTGGAGGCTATTCATGAAAATCGTATGTTCAAAATCAAATCTCTTAAATGGTGTTAATATTGTTTCTAAAGCTGTGCCGAGTAAAACAACAATGTCTATTTTGGAATGTATTTTAATTGATGCAAGCAAGGGTGAAATTAAGCTTACTGCAAATGATATGGAGCTTGGAATAGAAACCGTGATTGAGGGTGAGATTTTAGAGAAGGGAATCATTGCACTTGACGCTAAGATTTTTCTTGAGATGGTGCGGAAGCTGCCTGACAATGATGTCACGATTGAAACCGATCCTACATATAAAGCCACAATTACATGTGAAAAAGCGAAATTTAATATTGTGGGAAAATCGGGAGAAGATTTCTCTTATCTTCCGCAGATTGAACGGTCAGAGTCGATTATCGTTTCGCAGTTTACGTTGAAAGAGATTATCAGGCAGACAATTTTTTCGATTGCGGATAATTTTACAAACAAGATTTTGACGGGTGAGCTTTTTGAGATTAACGAAGATGTCTTGAAAGTGGTTTCTTCGGACGGTCTAAGAGTTTCTTTGCGGAAAATTCATCTGAAAAATTCGTATCCTGCAAAGAAGGTAATCGTACCCGGAAAGACTTTGAGTGAGATCAGCAAGATTTTGACGGGTGATGTGGAAAGTGATGTCAATATTTTCTTTACCGATAAGCATATTTTGTTTGAGTTTGATAAGACCACAGTCGTATCAAGACTGATTGAGGGAGAGTATTTAAAGATTGACAATATTCTTTCCGCTGATTATGAAACAAAGCTTCAATTGAACAAGAAGGAGTTTTTAAGCTGTATTGATCGTTCGACACTTTTGATTAAAGAGGGTGACAAAAAGCCGATTATTTTAAATATTTTGGATGATGTGATGGAATTGAAAATGAATTCGATCGTGGGAAGTCTTGATGAAGAGATTGATATTACTAAGACGGGCAAGGATTTGATGATTGGTTTTGATCCGAAGTTTTTGATTGATGCGCTGAAGGTTATTGATGACGAGGAGATTGAGATAAAGCTGCTTAATTCCAAGGCGCCGTGTTTTATCAAAGATGATGAGGAAAATTATATTTATTTGATTTTGCCGGTTACATTTAACACAATTTAATAGATTTTGTGTTATTGAAAGGAATAAGGCTATAAAAATGGAAGAATTATTCATAAGAGATGATTTCATTAAGCTTGGTCAGGCACTAAAGCTTGCGGGGCTTGTGGAATCCGGAGTTGAAGCGAAAGAGGTTATTCAGGACGGACTTGTCAAGGTAAACGGTGAAGTTGATACACGACGCGGAAAAAAACTTGTGGTTGGTGATGAAGTTCATTTTGACGGAAATAGTTTTGTTGTGAAAAAAAGATAAATGGGTATCAATCATGATTATAAAATCACTGGAACTTGAGAATTTCAGAAATTATTCCGAGCTGTCCATTCATTTTGACAGTGGAACCAATATTTTGTACGGCGATAACGCGCAGGGAAAAACCAATATTTTAGAGTCGATTTATCTTTCTGCTACGACCAAATCCCACAAGGGAAGCAAAGATAAGGATATGATCAATTTTCAGGCAGAGGAAGCACATATTCGAACTTATGTGGAAAAAGACGAGCTTGAAAATCGTGTGGATATGCATCTTCGAAAAAATAAAAGCAAAGGGATTGCAATCAATGGTCAAAAGATTAAAAAAGCGGCGGATTTACTGGGACTTTTGAATATTGTGTTTTTTTCACCGGAGGATTTGTCTATTATCAAAAACGGACCTTCTGAGCGGCGGCGTTTTGTAGATATGGAGCTTTGCCAGCTTGACAGCTTTTATTTGTATAATCTAAACAATTACAATAAGATTGTCAATCAGAGAAATAAATTATTAAAGGATTTATCATTCAATCCAAATCTGAGAGATACCCTTTTTATTTGGGATTCTCAGCTGATATCATACGGGAGTAAAGTGATTGAGAGAAGAGCCGCATTTGTAAAGCAACTCAATGAGATTATTTATGACATTCATGTCAGATTATCAGGTGGAAAAGAAGAATTAAAGATTGTTTATGAGCCTGATGTGATGATGGACGAGTTTGAAAAGAAGCTAAAAGACAGTAATGAAAAAGATATAAAATTAAAACAGACGACGGTTGGACCGCACAGAGATGATTTTTCGTTTCTTGTCGGTGATATTGATATTCGAAAATTTGGTTCACAGGGGCAGCAACGGACGGCGGCTTTGTCGTTAAAGCTTTCTGAGATAGAGCTTGTGAAAAAGATAACGAAAGATACGCCTCTTTTACTGTT
>JAAVAF010000114.1 GCA_014804225.1 Lachnospiraceae bacterium | reverse complement strand
ATTTTGAAAAGGATTAAAATTAATCATTTTTATTGATTTATTTTAATTATTTATCCCCTCACGGTATTCCGCAAGCTCTTTTGCAAACGCCTCCGTCTTATAGTACCCGCAAGAAAACATCTCGGGACAGAAACCACGGTAAATGCATTCTTTGACCATGCAGCTTGCAAGCTCAGGCTCAGTCTTTTCAATTTCCTCTTTTACAAGCTGCCATGCCTCTCTTGTTTCCTGACTGGCACACGCACATAAACGCTTTCTGCTGATATTAATAAGCGCTTGCGCATCCGCCTCGCACGCATGGTTTACAAGCGCTCCCTGTGGCAGTTCATCACGATTCACGCCCGTTCGATCGCTTCTCTGCGTCGAAACCCAGTGCTCAATGCCGATTTTATGCCTTACCATATGTACACTCACCCACGACTTTAAATCCTTCCAGCGCCAATAAAATTTCATGCGCCGAATCGGAGAATGTTCTGACATGATCAGTCTTCTCTTCCATTCCGAATCAGGATATTTTCCAGTTGTCTTTCCTATGGTGTTCATCGTAGAATCTTTGATATCCTGCCAGTTATCGTCATGTTTAAAATGATCAATATACATTCCCTTTCTCCTTTTGCCGTAAAAATGAATCCGAAATCTCTCAAAATGCGCTTACCAAAATCCGCCTATTCTTCGCTGACACTACTGCTGTAAGAAGAAGTCGCCGAATCGGAGGTCATGGTACATTTACCGTCAACATATGCACCCTCATCAATGACAAGCGTATTGGCAACAATATTGCCGACAAGTCTTCCTGTGGGAAGAAATTCCAATTTACCTTTTGCCGTGATATCCCCTTTCACACTTCCGGAAATAATGATATTCTGAGCATTGATATTCCCAAAAATCTGTCCTGATTCCCCCAAAATAAGCGTCGAATCGCAAGAACAGTTTCCGTTTATCGTACCGTCAATCCGAATGGTATCCGGTATTGTTAAATTTCCGTCAAATACAGCTCCCTCTCCAATTAATGTGCTTACTTTTACATTCGCATCTGATGTAGTAGATGTGCCTTTTCGTAACATAGTAATAATTCCTCCTTTTATCCTTTTGCCTCAATCACCACAAGTGGGTCGATTGGTTTGTTCTTATAAATAATCTGGTAATCGAATTGTGTATTGTCAACGGTAATCGTAAATAACGTATCACCCATTTTGACCTGTGTGTTCTCCTCTAACTGCGCCTGTACAGCTTCATTACTCAAATAGCGCGTTATGTATCCGTCCTCATGCTTGATTTCCACAATGAACGGATAGGTATCATCGGAGCTGACAGACGTTATCGTTCCGTCTCCGCCCGCAACAATCGCACCGTCAGTATGCGTGTTAATTGACATATAAGGCTGCTCATCGGAATACGGCGAAACCAAGATACCACCGGCACCCATATACGGATAACCGTTTGGTGCATCCTGATACGGACTCTCCTCCGGCTGCGTCGCCGTCTCCATTTCTCCCTTAAGCTGCGTATTCTCATCAGCAAGTTTTTTATTCTCAGCACTCATCTGTGCCAACTGCGCCTCCTGCTGCTCAATTTGTTTCGTATACGGCTCTAGCTGCGCACGAAGCTGCTGCATTTGCTTTTGCTGAAAATAGAGCAATCCAATCAAACTAAGAACTACCGCCAAAATCAATACCGGTATATAACGTAACAAACGATAAACTGGGCGGGATAGACGGATTTCCTTGTTTTTTCCTCCTGTATTGGAGACCAAAAGTATGGAAATAAATTCCTTTCGAATATGTCTTTGCGGTTTCATATGCTTGTTTCCCCTTTCACCGCTGACGCTGCAGCAACTCTACAGCGCACGCTGTTTTCAATGAAACTTTCTCATTTAAACATTCTTCTTATACTTATCGACAAACTTTTTATCCTCCTTAAGTGAGAGTATTGCATCATATGCCTGCAACATATTAAAGCCAAACTGCTCTGCAAGCTTTTTTGCAGTGTAACCCTCAACTTCAAGCATCGCCATTGGAGGAAATTCCCCGTTTCTTACTGCCGATGTAAACTCTACAAAAATGTCGTTATCGGATTTAAGTCTTTTATAATAATAGACTGCTCTTTCGTATTCCAAGTCACACCCCTGCGTCATATAGATTAAAAGTTCTTCCCGCAGGGCCTCTGCCCTTTTCCACTGTTTTGCCACCTCGCTCATCAGCCTCGTATCCATCACGCATACGATGTTGGGACCATCCGTGAGCGCTACCAACCCACTCTTTTGACAAAGCCTCTCCATAAAGTCCGCATTATCAATTCCTACCGGAGTAAGCCGTCCCTCTCCTTTTCTTCCCGCTTCAAAACGGTTTGTCACAATGAGATATACAATGTTATTTTTCATTGTAAAATCGCCGTCTTCATTCTTAAGCGTAAAGATATAGGGTTTCTCACAAAGACTTTCGGTAAGCGGCACGGTAATTCGATTCATCATAAGTCCGTATGCTGCCTTCTCCTCCTCATTGTCCTCTTTTCTCGCCTTATCAAAACGCTTTGCAGTCTCATTCATCAGCACCATCATTTCAGGCGTATTTAATGATGCCATATAGGCAAGACCGTTGTCAAAATCATTGTCCATATGTGCAATCAGCTCTGCTTTTCTCTCCTCACTGACTGCGTACTCGTTATGCATATCATAAAACGGCACAATCGGAAGTCGGTACTTCTTCTCGCCATTCTCCTCGCGCATCACTTTTTCCAGGTCCTGCGCCGACAACAAATCTTCTATGGACTTCGTATAGTTTGTCGCCTTTCTAAAGTAATTGATATTGCACGCAATCGACTGCTTTGTATCCGCGTCAAGACAGACTGTTGTGACACCCAGTTTTGCTGCAAGTGCAATGACTGTTTCGAGCTGATAAAGGTCTTCTTCACCTCCAAGCACACCGATCGGAAAGGTTGCATCAAAAACCGGAAGCAGATTTTGATTTTGCAGTACATAATTTTGTGCGTCATCATATGTTTCAAAAAGATACAGCGTGATATTGTTGTCCCCATACTTCATCAAAAACGGATTTCCAAGCGATACTCTGTAATCGCTGTGAAGCGGATTCATCAGTATGAAAATTTGCTGCATCTCCATATATTTTTTGATTCGTTCTTGAACCATCGCTTCATCATACTTTGGAAGATCCAAGTATTGTTTGATGTCAATATTTGCGGGATCATACTCAAGCCAGTAATTTCTATGCGGCTCTATGATGACACGAAGTTTTCCGCGCACAAGCTGCGAGAGCATCGAAAGCTTATATTTATTCACCGGCTTCTTATCTGGATTATAACGCATCGCACTCTCTGGCGTCAAAAATACTTTTAACGACTCGTAATCAAAATCATCTGCTGTTGCATTACTGTTATCATGCTTGCGCTTCATCGTCATAAGCTCAAACGTCTGCGGTTCGCCTGCAGCGGGCGGCCTTCCCGGATTCGGAAGCCTGCCTATGATGTACACATATTTTGTCCAAAGGGCAGCGATTGCCTTTTCTTCGACGCATCGTTCAATTGACGCCATGTACATAAGATGGTAACTTTGGGCGATATCCTTATATCCGATAAGTTCTTTTGCTGAAATATATTTTTCATCACACAATGAATTGTTCGGATTATTTTCAGCTCCCGCTGTATTCATGAAAATAACGAGTCCCTCAATATTCTCATCAAAGATTTGGTTTACGACCTCACCCAATTTATCGATATGATATGCGTAACGATGATTACCGTACTTTACAGCCTTCGCCACATAGGCATCATAATACGCTTTATCAAAAAAAACATGAAGCGCACCTTCAAAGACTTCCTCCTCGTCCCGCTGCATTACCATAACATCTCTGTCAAAGCCTTCAAAAAGACCTATCTGCCATACCGAAATGTTCGATTTCCTCTCCACTTTTCTTTCCCTTTCTTACCATCTCTTTAGCTCTCCACGATCAGGTATCTCCCGTCACCAATCTCAAAAACTTCCGACGCCGTAACGATGTCTTCTTTGTCCTGACCTTCCAAGTCCACACCTTCCGCATCAAAGTATTCCCAAACTTCATCGACAGAGTTTACAACCACTGCCATGCATTCCTCAAGAAAAGCCTCCGCCTCATCAATCGATTCCACAACATTTTCTGGAAAAAGCTGTAACTGCTTTTCCAAAAAACAAGTTAATACTGCATCATCATATTCGTTCATAATACAATATCCTCCATTATGATATTAATCCCAAAGCCAAAAGCTCCTGTGTCAATCTTGCCACTGGAAGTCCTACTACATTATTATATTCACCGTTTATTCCCTTGATATATGCGGCGCATTTCCCCTGAATCGCATAGGCTCCCGCTTTATCCATTGGCTCGCCTGTCTCTACATATGCCTCAATCTGCGCCTTTGTCATCGGATACATGTGTACATCTGTCTTTTCGTGAAATGTCACTACTTTTCTCTCATCATCCTTTAATATCACAAGCGTGACTCCCGTGTATACCTGATGTGTATTCCCTGCAAGCTGTGTCAGCATACGCACAGCATCTTGTTCATCATGAGGCTTACCCATAATTGCATTTTCAAATGCCACAATGGTATCCGCACCAATTATGACATACGTGTCATTTTTGTACATCTGTGCAAACCGGTCTGCTACCTCATTTGCTTTTTGCTGTGATAACTCCTCCACAATATCTGACGGCTGTGTCTTTGTAATAAGCTCCTCACCATGAGCCGATGAAATTTCAAATTCCAGTCCAAGCTGTTCCAAAAGCTCCTTACGCCTCGGGGAGCCCGAAGCAAGCACAAACCTTACCATATTGTCCCTTCATCCTTTCAATTTTTGTACTCTGGTTGAAAGACCCTCGCTTGTTTGTCAAGCTTACGCTGCTTTGATGCGAGCGCAACATATTCCTTACAGAATTCCTCTTGTGCATTGTACAGTTCTTTTCCGTGTCTGTCAACCTTTTCGTAATTTCCATCCGATTTTAATTCCTGTGCTTTTTGCGTATCGTTTAGCTGCACCTCAAGCACATGCCAAACTTGTTCCTTCAGTTCCGGATTCAAGATTGGAAACAAAATCTCCACACGCCGTTCCAAATTTCTTGGCATCCAGTCGGCGCTTGCCATATAAATCTCGGAATTTCCTGCATTTTCAAAATAAAAGATTCTCGCGTGCTCCAAAAAATTTCCGACAATCGAGCGCACGGTGATATTGTCGTTTGTTCCCTCAACTCCTGTCCTCAGACAACAGATACCACGAACAATCAATTCAATTTTCACACCACTTTCTGCTGCCTCATAAAGTGCTTTGATAATATCAGCATCACAAAGTGAATTCATCTTTGCCACAATTCTTGCAGGACGGTTTTCGATTGCATTCTCCTTCTCCCGATTGATCAGGTATAAAAATCGATCCTTCAACCAAAGCGGCGCAAGTGCCAAATGATTCCAACCAAGCGGCTCTGAATAACCTGAGAGCATATTAAAGACCGCCGTTGCATCCTCACCGATCGCCTCATCACAGGTGAGCAAGCCTAAATCCGTGTAGAGCTTTGCTGTCGAATCATTATAGTTTCCCGTTCCAAGATGCACATATCTTCGAATGCCTTCCTCTTCACGCCTTACCACCAATGTAATCTTACAATGCGTTTTTAATCCCACAAGTCCATATATAACATGGCACCCCGCCTGTTCGAGCTTTCTTGCCCAGACGATATTATTCTCCTCGTCAAACCGTGCCTTAAGCTCCACAAGCACCGATACCTGTTTCCCATTTTCTGCGGCTTGCGCAAGCGCTGCAATAATCGGCGAATTACCGCTTACACGATACAGTGTCTGTTTGATTGCAAGCACCTCGGGATCTCTTGACGCCTGTTTGATAAAATCAACCACAGGTGCAAAAGTCTGATACGGGTGATGCAGCAAAATATCCTGTTCTTTAATCCGCTCAAAAATATTGGTTCCTGCCTCAAGTCCAGGCACCGGCTGAGGCTTATAAGATTCATTTTTTAAGTGGTCAAAGCCTGCTAAACCGTATGTTTTCATCAAAAATGTCAAATCAAGCGGTCCGGGAATTCGATAGATATCCCGCTCGTCTATCATAAGCTCTTTTTGGATAATATCAAGCAGACCGTTGTCCATGCCGTCCTCCACCTCAAGACGAATCGCCTGACCCCACTGCCTTTTTTTGAGCTGCTTTTCAATCTCTTTTAATAAGTCCTCCGCATCCTCCTCCTGAATGTTGAAATCCGCGTTTCTCATGACGCGAAACGGGAATGCGCACTCAATGTTGTAATTTAAAAACAGTTTATCCATATTGCGCTCTATAATCTGCTCGAGCAGTATCATGCGTCGTTCTCCATCATTGCCGTCAGGGAGCTGTACGATGCGCGGTACACCTCCCGGTACCTGTACCGTAGCAAACTCCAGCTCCTTATTTTGTGCCGATTTTTTGTGAAACAGATGCTTTCTGCCCTCCTCTTCCTTTCGGGAAACCAAAGCGCCCAAGTTCAACGTTTTATTTCGGATCAATGGAAACGGTCTTGAAGAATCCACTGCCATAGGCGTAAGAACAGGATAGACATTGTCCTGAAAATAACGATCGACAAAATTACCGTCCGCCTCGCTTAAATCCTCATGTTTTTCTATCAACATTAAGCCATTTTGTGCAAGCATCGGCAAAAGAGAACGGTTAAAGACCGAATACTGCATATCCACCAACTCGTGCGTTGCTCTGTTGACCGCATCGAGCTGCTCTGTAGGCGTCATTCCCGCAATATCCTTTTTGGTATAACCTGCATTCACCATATCTTTGAGCGATGCCACTCTTACCATAAAAAACTCATCAAGGTTTGACGCGGTAATACTTAAAAATTTCAGGCGTTCAAAGAGCGGTATACTCTTGTCCTTTGCCTCTCCAAGCACACGATGGTTAAACTGTATCCAGCTAAGCTCCCTGTTTAAATAATATTCCGGTTTTTTATAATCCATCTTATTGTTTGATTTATCGCCCATTAATAGCCTCCATTCTTGTATAACTTGTAAATTCTTGACAGCGAAAAGCGTAAGCTTTTTGAT
>JAAVAF010000113.1 GCA_014804225.1 Lachnospiraceae bacterium | reverse complement strand
ATCTTTCTGCTATGCTCTGTTTCATCATAGAAAAAAACATACTTCATCTTCAGCACCTCTCCACTGATTATCTTATGATTTACCATAAGGTATCGAGTCTTCAGCAACCATCATCACATTGCTCTCTGTCTCATATTGATAAATCTTTGCCGAAGCAGATGTCTCATTTTTTAAATCTTCTGCTCCTGAATACTCCTCAAAATTCTCTACCTGTTCCATAACCTTATTAAATACTTCCGGGCTATACTGAGGCGGGTATCCATTCTTAACCAAGCATATTTTAATATCCAGCTTTAATTGATTTCTTATATTCTGATTATTAAGCCAGTCTGCAAACGAAGATTCTGTATCAATGATTTCCTTTACTTTTTTAGCTAAGTTTTTGCACTTATCATTGATTACAACACCATCAACTTCTTGATCTGCTCCATATTCAAAGTTATATTGGTCACGCAGAGAAATCAAAATATCATAGAATGCTTTTTCTTCAAATGTTAAACCAATTTTACGAAAACTTTCTCTGTTCTCGTTCATCTGACGAAGAATAGCCAACGCCTGTTCTGTAGCAACTCTAATAATATCTTCAGATGCCTGTTCCTGTGCTTCTCCAGCTTCTTCAGCAGTAAGATTTTTACGCCTTTCGTGATATTCAGCAATAGTCTTTTCTAACATTTCCTGAAAAGACTTTGCAGCTAACTGATTAACTTTTCCATATTCCTTAATCTGCTTACGAAGCATTTTGACAAGAAGTTCAAGTTTGGTTGCTGGCATTTTGACATCAGATAACTGTTCAAAATATTCTGGTGAAAAGATATCCTCTTCCTCTCCGCTTTCAAGAACACTTTCCACCTGATTATATTTTAATGCTTCTTCAACCATCTTTGAAACTGCACGATTCATGGTATCTGTATCCACTTCACTTGTTCCACTCATTTTACGAACAAAGCCAGCTATAGCCATAAAACATTGTGCGAGTGCAGATTCTTCTTCTCCAAGGTAACCAGAAGGCTGGCAAATATCAAAAGCAGTCCTCATTCGTTTTACTGTCTTTAAAAAGTAAGTTTTGAATGAAACTTTCTGAGAGCCCTTCTTTCCTTCAGACTGTAATTCTTGTGTTGATGCAAATACATATTCAGCTGCTTTTGCCAGAAGTCTGTAACGTTCAATAGGATCACATTCTGGATTTAAAAATGGTATTAAATCATAACCTACAAACATATTTTTCAATACTTCAAGTTCTTCTCTAAACACTGATGTAGCCTGCTCAACATCATCAGATGTAGGTGCAACAGAAGTATCTCCACCATACACTTTCATTGCTTCACGCATATTGTCACGAATTCCAATGTAGTCGATAACCATACCGAATTCTTTTCCTGGATATTTTCTGTTTACACGGCTTATTGTCTGTATCAGCATATGCTTTTTTAAAGGCTTGTCGTTATATATGTATGTAAGGCAAGGAACATCAAAACCTGTAATCCACATATCTACAACAATAACAACGCGAAAATTTGACTTTTCCTGTTTAAATGCAGCATCCAATTCTTCAGAACGCTTATCATTCTTGACGCCACCAAGATAATTGTACATTTTTTCTTCATCATTACTACCGACACTAGATACCATTGCAATAAATGGCATTGGCTTCAATTCTTTCAGCTCTTCTTCCGTTACAGAAACCCTATCCGGTGATTTCTTTTCTTCAAACCATTCAGGATATTTATCCTTAAACTTCTGTAATAATGCATAAGCAATCTTCCTATTAGAACATACAACCATTGCTTTCTGGATTCTATCTGGATCACCTTCACAAGATGAAACATAATGGTCATGAATATCTGTAGCCAGCCTCTCAAGTCTAAGAGGCTCACCAAGAATTACCTCCATAGAACTCATAGCCTTCTTGCTTGCTTCGATATCCTCATATGTTGCACCATCATCAGCACATTTTTTATAATAATTCTCAATCTCTTTTACCTTGTTATTATCAAGCAATACCTTTGCAATACGAGGATGATACTTGATAGAAACAGTAAGTCCGTCTGCAACAGCCTGATCCATTGTATATCTGTCAATTTCATCACCAAATGTCTGATAAGTTTCCGCAATAGGCGTTCCGGTAAAACCAACAAAAGTAGCCTGTGGAAATGCTTCTTTCAATACTTTTGCATATGGCTTTGAAACCATAGCTTTCATATTCTCGTCAGCATCCTTGCTAAACTGAATTTTCTTAGAATGCTCAAGCTGAGTTCTGTGAGCTTCATCTGAAAAACATATAATATTCTGTCTATCATTGATAAGTCCGATTTTGTCATCTACCCTGTCGCAGAATTTCTGAATGGTGCAAATATAGAATCCACCGCTTTGTCTTGCCCCTAACTCCTGTCTTAACTGCGCTCTGTTTTTAACAACAGATACTTCACCAAGGTTAAGGAATTCTGTACTCTTTGTAAAAAGCTTTGAACCTTGTTTTTGTAATTCATCTCTATCAACAATTAATATAATCGTTGGAGAACCGATTTCCGGAATATCCGTACAACGAATAGCTAACTGGCGAGCAAGGAAAACCATCGTATAAGTCTTTCCACATCCAGTTGCACCAAAGTAGGTTCCACCTTTGCCACTCTTGGTAACAACAGAATTCACAATACTTTGTTTTAAAAGCTTCGCAGCAAAAAACTGTGGATAACGGCATACGATTTCCACTTCATCACTATCATAAATACTATCTTGGAAATAGATATAGTCCCTAAAGATCTCTAAGAAACGTTCAGGTGAATACACGCCTTTAATCATAGTTTCTGTTTCTGCAAAAGGAAGAGTAGATACAGCATCTCCATCATTAACACGTCGCCAAGCATAGAAATGTTCATACGGCGTACGAACTGTTCCAAGCCTTGTTTTAACTCCATCAGAGATACAAGCCAAAGGGCAATAGTGCAAAAGGTGTGGAATATCTCTCCAATAACGAATGTTAATTTGCTCCCAAGCATCATAAATTGTCGCATTTGCATCTGCGGGATTCTTCAACTCTACAACACATAATGGCATACCATTTACAAACAGAAGCACATCAGGTCTGCGAGTTTCTTTTTGACCATTGTTTGTATATTCTACTGTAAACTGGTTTACTACACGAAATATATTCTTGTCCCAATTGTCAAAATTTATAAGTGGTATCTTTTTTAGTAGTCCGTCATGTGGTGTAAACGGAACTCCATTGACCATCCAGTCATACACCTTGTGTAAAGTAACAAAATCGCTTTCACTACCAACAAGCCGAACATTATCAAAAAGTTGATTAACCTCATCTTCTGTTAAATCAGAATTTGTATCAGCTATAAACTTCTTAAAATCATCAGCAATCAGAACATCCCTTTTGGTTATACGAAAGATATTGTTACCGGAAGAATACTTCCAACCTTCCGATTCTAAAAAATCAATGAAGGCATATTCATATTCCGATTCACAATAATGACCATTGTATTCTTTTAGTCTAGCCATAGACTATGCCTCCTTTGTTTTTCTTGCCTCTTCGATTGAACCCTTTATCAAAATCGGGCAAATATCTTTTATTTGTGTTTTTAGCTTTTCGTTAATTTCTTTGCGCATATCATAAGCTTCAAAAATATTTACTATATCGCGCTGTATTTTGATATTAGGAACAGGTATTCTGACATCACACATTTCTTCCCAGTCAAATGTTTCCCTTGCACTTCCCCATGATTTATAACGAGAATACCGATTAAACTCACCACGTTCAAATAACATCGATAAGTATTCCGGCATTAATTCTTTTTTATTATTAACTTTGAATACAATATAAGAAGAAGAACAAATATATGGCTCATTGCTATTATTACGGGCAAGAGAGATTTTTCCTCCATTTCTTGAAGTTACTGTTACATATGCAAATTCATTTGGATAAACAACAGCATATGGTTTAAGGGAAACTCCCTCCATATTTGCTTTTGTATCAATAAATTTCTTTTCAATTGAAATACCTCTTACTGTGTCAATTCCATACTCTAATTCATCATTTTTGTTATTACTTATTGAAATATAAGCTCCTAACTTTTGATGTGGAAGATTTTTTCTGAGTTTATCAATATACACATCGCAAACAAGCTTCAAATCCTCTAAGCCACACTCATAGCTTTTCTGATTTTCAAGCATGGCATTGTAGACATATACATACTTTTGCTGAATTGGCAGCGGTGGGAGGTCTATTTCAACTTCAATAAAATCTTCCCATGACATACCATCACGAACAGAACCATCTGTGTTAAACCAAAAGTATCTATCCTTTTCAGATGATTTTAGATATAGGAAGAAATATTCACTAAGAAGCTCTTTGTTGTCCAAAAACCTAAACACCTGATAAGCAGGGCTTACTATTTTATTCTTTTCTGAGTGATTATAAGCAATTGGTAAAACAACATCTCGTCCTACGTGCATTAAATTGCAAGCAAAGTAAGTTGGTGGAACAACTTTGTATTTACTTGTGTCACTTCCAACTTGAGGAGATGGTTCGAAAAATTCTTTGTCCTTATTAATGCCCGAAACTTCATCATTGCTCAAATTGGGAATATTGCATTTCTGAGAATATAACTCTATATATTTTCCCAATTTTATTTTAGTCAATGCCATAACCAATCCCCCTAAATGCATCTTCCAGCATCTGCTGGGAGTTCTTTTCCTGTGTCATAACTTCCTTCATTTCTACCTGAATACGAGCCATTTCCTTTTCATAGTCAATCTCTAAATCATGGTCAATAAACTCGATATATTTGCTCGGTGTAAGTGTCCAGCCTTTGTTTTCAATTTCAATAATTCCTACACTTCGATAAAGTTCAGGCACTTCATAGTTTGTACCATCAATACCTTTCCCTTGCCATGTGTGGTATATATCTGCTGCTCGTTCAATCTGTTCTGTAACCAAGCGTACTTTCTTTTTGTTTTCACCCTTAACAGGATTTTCTCTCCATTGACGCAAATCCATAAAAAGGATTTCATACTCACGATTACGAAGACGTCTGCCATGGTAGGTACCATCTTTTTTATTCTGATTCAAAATCCAAAGTGTAACACTAATGTCCGTAGTGATGAACAGCTCTCTTGGAAGAACAATAATAGCCTCAACCTTATCATTTTTGATTAGTTTCTTACGAATCTTTAATGTATCAATATCATTTAGGGCTCCATTGGCAAGAAGAAATCCTGCCACACCATCCGTTTGTTTTAAATGAGAAAGCATATGTAAAATCCAAGCATAATTTGCATTGCTTTCTGGTGGTGTTACATAATCTGACCAGCGAGCATCATTTTTCAAATTTTCATTGTACCAGCCTTTAAGATTGAAAGGTGGATTTGCCATAATATAGTTAAAGTACAACCCTCTATGCAAATCATGAGTAAATGATGAATCCGCTTCTTTTCCAAGATTATGACTAATTCCACGCAAAGCCAAGTTCATTTTTGCAAGACGATATGTCGCCGGTTCTTTTTCCTGACCATATACATTGATACCATTTAAGTTCCCCTGCTTTGACTTTACAAGTTCAGCACTCTGAATAAACATTCCTCCTGAACCGCAACAAGGATCATATAAAGTACCATCATAAGGTTCAATCATAGACGCAATAAGCTGTACCACATCATGAGGTGTGTAAAACTCTCCTTCCTCCTTTGTAGCATTTACCGCGAATTCTTTAAGGAAATATTCGTATACACGACCAATAAGGTCTTTTTCCTCTCCAAATGCCTTATGGCTGATTTTGTTTACTTCATCAACAATCTTCTTTATATCATTGGCAGCCAGATTACGTGCTGTAAATGTTCCTTTAACAAAGCATCCTTTTAATTGAGGATCTTCTTCCTCTAATCTTTGTAACGCTGTGTCAAGTGCAACATTTAGCCCTGGAGCTGGAGTGTTAATAATCGTTGACCATCTTGCTTCCGGTGGTAAATTATATGTTCCATCTGCGAAAGTAGCATCATCAAAGAAGGCTGCTCTAATATTTTCATCCTCTGGATCTAATCCCTGTTCTATAAGTGTTTGCTTCAGTTTTTCAATTCCGTCTTCATACTTTTCGCCAATAAATCTCAAGAACACGAGTGTAAGCATCATATCTCTTTTCTCAAAGAATGATCCGGAGTTACGTGCCGCACGTAAGTAATCCCTACAATTAAATAGAATATTATCTATGTTCAATGCTTTTTCAGTTGTTTTCTTAGCCATAGTATCGTTAATCTTCCTTTCCTGTCTGCATCCACAATTCTTCTAATACGCTAAAATCAAGATTATGTTTTTCACAAAACTCCTTAATTTTTTTCATGGCAGACATATTTGGTCTGCTTTTGCCACCTTCCCAGCGATTGATAGAAGAAAACGAAACATCTAGTTCTCTACCAAAAGCCTCCTGTGAAAGGAAACATTTCCGCCGAATTTTCTTTATTTCTTCTGAATATGTCATGTTTTACATCTCCTCATAGGTCTATCAATGATATAGCATTATTATAGCATAATTCTTCAATTTTTCCATTCTTTAATCAAATATGACTTTATGCTATATCACTGTTTTCTAAATATTCCTTTATCAGAATTTCTTGTTTATAGCTCTCATATGAATTTTTTCTCTCTTTAAGATAAGCCCTATGTTCTATAAAATCCGCTCCTTTAAGAGATGCGATTAAATCACTTAAAAAATCAATCTTTTTTTCAATAAGAGGCACTTCACTACCACTCCAAGATGAAGAACTCGCAAACAAAGGTATAGACTTAAATACCTCAATATCTTTTGTATAATTCAGCAATTCCAGCAAAAACTCTATTCTATCTGATGCCAAAAATGTTGCAATAACATCAAAGATCATTATGAGGTTATTGCTATTTCCAATATTTTTTTCAATATACTCTTTTATCCATTCCTTTTTACGCTTCCTTATAAATTCTGAGGTCTCTTTGCTATTAGCAAAAATCACTGCACCCTCATCTTCTACCATAAACCCAAAATAATCGCCCAACATATTCTCAAATGCAATTTGGATTAGTTCCTTATAACTATCCATCTCCCAAATATTTTCAAATACATTATGTTCATATGATGTTCTATGTATATTACCATGAAGTTTTTGTGTAATATCTCTCCAAAAGGAATTCTTTCTTTTAACAAGTTCTATTAAAAGCCTTCCGTTATAATCAAAATGCTCTCCTAAAGCAAGAATATATAAATTTCCTAACAACTCCCATTCGTCCAAGAACAAATCCAATATTAATTGAATTGATGTTTCCTGATGAGCAAAATTAAAGAATTTTGCTACATAAAAACTATTTTTAGGAGGTGAATCTATAATGATTTTTGATACTTTTTTTACAATTTTTTCATCATATTCCCTATATCTCTCCAAGCATAATATAGATGGGAAATCAGGCATCTCCAAAGAAGCCTCTTGCTTCATAAAATTTAAAAACTCTTTTGTCAATTCTTTATTGAGCATTTCTTTCGGTGCATTTTCCCAAATAGCACTTTCCCAATGATGCTTATAGGAAAAGTCTTTTTCTTCTATAATTTTTTTTGTATGCTCAATTCCGAAATTCATTAATAGTTTGCTTATAATCCTATCGGCATTATCTCCATAAGGGGCTTGGTATTGAAGATAACTGTTTACAACATCTAAATATACTTCTGGTTCAGACTCTAAGATTGTAAAAATAATATCTATCCCTGATTTCAATGACCACCCTTCTTTATCTTTATTTTCTTCACAAATTCTACATATTTTAAATAGATGTGCATAATCATTTATCTGATATTCTTTAATCATTTCTTTAATTTGGCTTTTTCTCTCCGCTTCGTGCTCCTCCCATGTTTTTCCGTTTATATGCTCCTTAACCAATGTGTTGTAAATTATAAAATCCTTATTTTCGGTATATCTATCAAATAAATTCCCATTTTCTATTTCCATCCATTCACAATGTTTTTCTAACTCTCTCAGTATTTTACACTGTTCAAATGTCAAGTTCTCCCATTTATCAAAAAACATTTCCTTTATGCATTGCAAATCATACAGTTGAATTTGCTTTGCTTCTTCATGATTTAAGCCACTAATATAGCAATATGAAATAATATCATTAAGAAGCCTTATATATTTGTTATTTGAATATAACTTAGACAATACTCCCCAAATAAAATTACGCAACTTTTTAATTCCATCAGTATATAACACCTGTAAATTGTACATTTTAAAAGATCTACTATTCTCAGCAGACTCCGTCCTGTGAAAACTGCATTTTAAAAGTTCTTTAAATATATGCAACAATAATATGGTAACATTGATGTCTTTACCCTCATTTGCATATTTCCATATACAATTTACCATCTTTAGTTCTTTATCATAGTCTAATTTGTGCGAATTTACATCAAACGACATTCTATCAGAAAAAGCAAAATAAAAATCCATGATTAAATCAGGTCTTTTTTTATAATAAAGCAGCAATAATTCCATAGCATCCTCAAAATATTCAGAATACTTAAAGCTACTTAAAATGGCAATCTCTTCACATTTAATATTATTATAATTTTTCTTGCTATCAATATCAAACTGTGATATGTCCATCTCAATACATTTTGTACTATCAATTATTTGTTTTAAAATCGATAAGGATTTCTCTTCATTCAGGGCATGAAAACATTTTAGATATTCTGCTTGCTGGCTCTTATCTGCCTCATTCCAACTTATATTAACTTGTTCTTCAATATAATTCTTCGTATCCTCCGAATAAAACAATTTAATTAGTGTATTCAACGCATATACTATTTTATTTTTATATTCAGGAAAGCTTATCTGTAACAATTGAAAAATAGAAATTGTCTTTTTTTCAATTAAAACATATTCTAATATATAATTTCCAAGACTCTGATCGCTAACTTTCGCAACTTCATCTTGATATAAATCAATCAATTCTCTATCATTTAAATCATGGCACAAAACTATAAAACATTCAGAATTTATATTCATTATGTCTAATACTTTTTGTGCTATAACACTTTCTTTAAACCGAATTGCACCTAAAAGAGATATAACAAACAAAGCATTTATGGCATCTTTCGTTAATTCTGTAGATTCTATTATTCTTCCATAATATTGAGCAAATATATCTGTGGCATTTCTTATTGCTAAATAACCATTATCAATTGATATTTTCCCAGCCAAAATAGCTAATCTTATATTACCCTTTGCAATCTGTGTTATTCTGTCTAAATAATCTTTATTAAGTATCCCAAGGTTTTCTTTTAAAACTTCCTTAACCTCTTCATCTTTTAAAGTCTTAATTGTTATTTCTTGCGGCATCATATATTGACAAACAATACTTTTCACTCTATGTTTTGCATAATCTCGTACCGTCATTACTATTTTAATAGTATTATTATGCGAAATATCAGTTACATAATCCAATATGTATTCTAAACTGGTTGTTTGGTTTGCATCATCAATAAATAAAATATATTTTCCTTCATCAGATGTGTAATATTGTATATCATTATAAAGCAATTCCCCATTATTTTTCACACATAAAACATTCCAATCTTCGACTTCAAATTGCTTGCATACTTCTAAAACAAGTCTGGTTTTTCCTACTCCTGACACCCCTGTTACTAATGTAATTTTTGAAGAACTAAGTGTTGAATACAATTGTTCTTTTTCTAGCTCCCTATAATGTAAATCCATACCAAGAGGCGCATTCATCCCATTTTTGTCATATACCTTAATAAATTCATCTATTGAAAATATTTGATGTGTATCAACTTGAATGTTTAAAAATTCTGCTGCCAAAAATGGAAAATTTACAAGTAAATCATGGGAAATCGTGCTTAATCCTATTATTTCAATATCAATTCCCAATATCATACTTTTTAATTCTTCTTGTTGTTCTACATGAATATTTGTAGAAGAATATGCACAAATTATCTTTTTTATTTTATTTTCCTCAATTTCTAATTTATCATTATTAAAGCAAGACAAAATGTCTTTTTTCATTTTACCAAATGCTT
>JAAVAF010000112.1 GCA_014804225.1 Lachnospiraceae bacterium | reverse complement strand
TCAATCATTTGGTATGATTTTTATCATTTTATGTGATTTTATATCTTATCAAACGGATCCAGATACTTCGAAACAATATCAATCTCTTCCTCAATCCGAAGCAGCTGATTATATTTTGCCACTCTATCACTTCGGCAAGGCGCACCGGTCTTAATTTGTCCCGCATTCATTGCCACTGCAAGGTCTGCGATAAACGGATCTTCCGTTTCTCCGCTTCGGTGACTGATAACCGCCTTGTACGCATTGTGCTGCGCCATCTCCACTGCCTCAATCGCTTCACTGACTGTTCCAATCTGATTCACCTTTACAAGAATTGCATTCGCAACATGCTTTTTAATTCCCGCATCAAGACGCTTGGTATTTGTAACAAACAAATCATCACCCACAAGCTGTACTTTGTCACCGATACGTCTGGTTAGTTCCTCCCAACCGTCCCAGTCGTCCTCTGCAAGACCATCCTCAATCGAAACAATCGGATATCGCTCAATCAGCTTTTCGTAATATGCAATCATCTCTTCCGTCGTTCTCTTGATAACCTCTTCGTCCGATTTAGAACCGGAAGCCTCTCCCGCCTCGTAGCACTCGCCAACATTATTTCCGTCTACTTGTGCTTTTCTGCGCTTTAACTCTGTCTCTCCGCTAAAATGATACGTTCCGTCCTCCTCGTTATAAAGCTCCGAAGCTGCTACGTCAAGAGCAATCTTTACCTCATTTCCCGGCATATACCCCGCCGCCTTGATTGCCTCCACGATCAAGTCAAGCACTGCAAACGCGTCGGGAAGATCCGGCGCAAAACCGCCCTCGTCACCGACGCCCGTAGAAAGACCTCTGCCATGACAGATTTTTTTCAGATTATGATAAATCTCCGCACAAATGCGAAGCGCCTCACGGAAATTTGCTGCCTTTACAGGCATAATCATAAACTCCTGAAAATCCACAGTATTTGTGGCATGTCGTCCACCGTTTAAAATATTCATCATCGGTACCGGAAGTCTGTCTGTCTTAACGCCGCCCAAATACCTATAAAGCGGCATTCCCAGCGCATCGGCGGCAGCTCTTGCGGCAGCCATTGACACGGAAAGCGTCGCGTTCGCGCCGAGATTATTCTTATTATCGGTACCGTCCGTATCAATCAGGATATGGTCAATCAGCTTTTGATTGCACACGTCAACGCCAATCAGCTTATCCTTAATCTTCGTATTGACATTGTTGACCGCCTTCTCCACGCCAAGTCCCATATAGCGCATCTCGCCGTCCCGCAGCTCCACAGCCTCAAATTTGCCCGTGCTTGCACCCGAAGGAACGCTCGCCCTTCCCTCATAGCAGTCATCTACCGTCACAACCGCCTCTACCGTCGGATTTCCCCTCGAATCAAGCACCTCTCTTGCATGTACGTCCGTAATTTTTAAATACATATTTTCCTCCATTCCTTCCCTATGTTTTTTGATATATTATCCAATCAACAATATTATTTCCAAATTAAAACAAAAAAATTCAGAACAACCGTAATTTACAGTTATCCTGAATTCTTTATTCTATAATATAATGTTGCGATAACCTAGAGCATTCAAGGAGAATGCATGCATTCTCTTAAAAATTTCGCTGCCGAGCGAAATTTTATTCAATAAGAAATTGCGACAGCATAAACCATTTAGGAAAGAATTTGCAAAGCAAATTCTTTGAGCGCAAGCTGCTGAGCTTGCGCTTTTTTATTTACGAACCAAAAGTGACTTTCCTGTCATTTCTGCGGGCTGCTGCATACCCATTGTCTCAATCAAAGTCGGCACAATATCCGCAAGGCATCCGCCCTCTCTCAAGGTATAATCCTTATCATAATTTACAAGGATAAACGGTACCGGATTTGTCGTATGCGCCGTAAACGGTGCGCCCGTTTCATAATCCACAAGCTGCTCAGCATTTCCGTGGTCTGCACAGATAAACATCGTTCCGTTTACAGAAAGAATTGCGTCAACCGCCTTTCCGACACACTCGTCAACCGCTTCAACCGCCTTGATTGCAGCCTCCTCAACACCTGTATGACCTACCATATCAGGGTTTGCAAAGTTGATGATAATGACATCATACTTTCCAGACTTGATTGCCTCACAAAGCTTGTCACATACCGCATAAGCGCTCATCTCCGGCTTTAAGTCATAGGTCGCTACTTCCTTGGGAGAAGGCACTAGAACTCTGTCCTCACCCTTGTTTGGCTCCTCTACACCGCCGTTAAAGAAGAATGTAACATGCGCATACTTCTCTGTTTCCGCGATTCTTGCCTGTGTCATGTTGTTTGCCGCAAGCCACTCACCAAATGTATTCGTAACAGAAATCTTGTGGAATGCCACCGTTTTATTCGGAATTGTCGGGTCATAATCTGAAAAACATACATACTTCAAATCAAGCCGCTTTCTGTCAAATCCCTTAAAATCGTCATCACAGAAGGCTCTTGTAATCTCTCTTGCGCGGTCAGGACGGAAATTAAAGAATACAATCGAATCCTTATCCTGAATCAAACCAACAGGCGCTCCGTTCTCCACAACAACAGTCGGAAGTACAAACTCGTCCGTCTTATCATTGTCATAAGACTGCTGAATTGCCGCAGGACCTGTAGGCGCCTGCTCACCCTTGCCCATTGTCATCGCATCGTATGCTTTCTGTACACGGTCATAATTGTTATCTCTGTCCATCGCATAGTAACGTCCCATTACCGATGCAATCTTTCCAACACCGATTTCTGCCATCTTTGCCTCTAACGCTTCCGCAAATTCCTTACCGGAAGCCGGCGGTGTATCACGTCCGTCAAGGAAGCAATGTACATAAACCTTAGAAAGATTATTTCTCTTTGCAAGTTCTAACAAACCATAAAGGTGCGTATTGTGGCTATGCACGCCGCCGTCTGACAACAATCCGAATAAATGAAGCGCCGAATCATTCTTTTTGCAGTTCTCAACAGCCTCCAAAAGCGCAGGATTTTCAAAGAACGTACCGTCCTGGATTTCCTTTGTAATTCTTGTAAGCTCCTGATAAACGATTCTTCCGGCTCCCATATTCAAATGGCCAACCTCGGAATTCCCCATCTGTCCTTCCGGAAGTCCTACTGCCATACCACTTGCATTTCCCTTGACACAGGGATATTCCTTCATCAGTCTGTCCATAACCGGTGTTTTGCCAATCGCAACGGCATTATGCTCTGTTTTTTCGTTTAAACCATAACCGTCAAGAATCATTAATACAGTCGTTTTTTTACTCATTGCTCTATTCTCCTTTTTCTTTCTTACGAACTCAACATTTAGATACATTTAGGCTGCGTATTAATCGAATTTATTCGATTTGCAGCCTTAGTGTTTCTTAATGTTTTGCATAAAGTATACACTTTTTTCCAAATTTAAGCAATATCCTTTAATGTAAATCCTTGCTTTTTTCCGCATTGCGTTCTTTCATCATCTCCAAAAATTCCGAAAAAGCCTTCTCGTGCATCTTGGAAACTGCTTGTGGATTTCTTCCGAGCAGAGAACTTATGTTCTTATATGTCCGTTTCGTCCTCGCACGCTCAACACGCTCCATAATGCCGGCTTTCATGTTTTCGCTCTTTTCTTTCCCTGCGCCAAGCGCCGAATTAATCTTTTTTAATCCCGCCTCTGACTTTTCCTTCAGCTCGCTTCCGTAAAATGCATACGCCACTTCTAACCCCTTCTGAAAATGCCGAAAGTCCTCGTTGCTGCTTTCCAGACTCACCAAAAGCTCCTTCAAATTAAATGCCTCTCTCATACTCTCTGCCATATCAATTGAAATATACACAGTCAAAAGAAATACAATGACCTCCAAAAGATTTTGGTTCATCGAAAGCGCAAATCGCTCAATCGGATTATGCATGTAAAGCGTCAAAAGCACGGAAAATATTCCCCATGCCAATGACGACAATGCACAAATATGTCCGTTTAAATTAAGCGGCTTTCCCGTATAATCCCAATACCGCACATGAAACATCTTCTCCATCGCAACGCCTGTGCAGTATTCCAGCAATGTCGCGCTCGTCATTCCCACAATAAATACAAGCCCCGCATCGGTACGAAAATGCAGTGTAAAAATCAATACTGCAATTGCACCGGAACCGTAAATCGGCAAAAAGGGTCCGTGGATAAATCCTCTGTTTACCCACATCCCTTTCCGTACCGACACATAACAGGTTTCCCACACCCATCCGAAAAAGCAGTATAAATAAAAGAAAAACAGCCATGTTGAAAAGGTATAAATCATAAGTGTCTCTTTCCTCACTAAAAGTTTTTAAACACATCCGTTTCTTTCTGCAATGCCGCAGCAATTTCCTGATTTTCTTCCATTCTGCTGCTGATGTTTTCCATATCCGCGACAAGCGCCTGTGTGCTCTCCGCAGCGCCAGTCACGCCGTTTGCGCCCTCCTCGATTGCATCTGTGATCGTGCCGATTGAACCCGCAATCTCATCCACAGCATTCCTCAAATCGTCTGTCTTTGCCGTAAACTCATTCATTACAGACTCGATATACGTTGCATTATCCCGATATTGTACGCCACTGCTCACAAAATTCTCAAACTCGGGAAGGATAGAATCATTGACATACTCTACAAGATTATTTGCATTTCCCGCAAGGTTATACACTGCATTCGTGACCACGCTGTTAATTTCCTGAATACGGTTTGCCGTTGCTCGGCTTGAATCCGCAAGCTGCCTGATTTCATCCGCAACGACCGCAAAGCCTTTTCCGGCCTCCCCCGCCCTCGCCGCTTCAATTGACGCATTCAGCGCAAGGAGATTTGTTTGGCTTGAAATGCTTAAAATATCATTTGTCAAACCGTTTACCTGCTCGACACTCTTACTTTCTTCAATTGCATGATTCAGCACATCAAGGATTTCCTGTACCTTAGAACTTGTTTCCTGCATATTTGTACGCGCATTGGACTCCATCTCATCCGCATTGACCTTCATCTGCTTTGAGTACTCATTAATACTGTTTGACTTATCCGCAATCATTTCTACTTCCTGACGAACCGAATCGGCATTATGATTAATCGCTGTAGCGGAATTTCCAATCTCCTGCATCGTTGCGGAAAGCTCCTGTGTTACTGCCGATAAGTCCGACGCGCTGTCATTCGAGGTCCGAACACTCTCCTGTACCCTATTGACTACTTCCTCAAGTTTTCTTGAATTTTCGATAATCAATTTCATAATATGCTGCAGCTTTTCCATAAAGGTATTGATACCGTTTCCCAAATCGGAAATCTCGTCATTGGACAAGATGCTGATGCGTTTCGTCAAATCTCCCTCATTCTTGTCGATATCGGCAATAATATCATGGATTTCACGATTTGCAACACTCAGCTTCTTAATAACAAAAGCAAATACACTGTAAAGCGCACCACAGATCACAAGCGCACAGATAATAATACCTGCTATATTTTTAACAAGCGCCCTCTGATACTCTGCACTCAGGGCGTGGCTTGCCTCCTCTGCACGCTCGCGCGCAATATCTTCCATTTTTGTAATCTGTGTCTGTATATCATTGCTGTAATCACGAAGCAGTCCGTTTGCAAGTGCAAATGCCAGTTCCTTTTCATCATTTCCACTATATGCAAGAAGATTTGCAATCTCGTACTTTAAGTTCTCGTAGCTTGCCGCCAACTGATTATAGGCTGCCTCATCCGTTGCAATCAATGCATCCTTATATTCCTCAAGATAACCATCAATAACCGCCTGCTTCTCTCTCACATCATCGACCAGACCGATGAGCGTATCAAGGTCGGTGGCAATAATATGCGACAATGCAAGCCTGTGAATCTCCTGTGTTTCTCTTTGAATATCACTGAGCTGTGAAATATTCACCATATGCTCTTCCGATATTACAACGGCAGTCTGATTTACATTTCTTAAGTTTCTGATTGCCTCGACATTGGAAAGAACCGCCACAACACCGAGAATGCACACAGGAAGAAATATGATTAATTTTATGCTTATTCTTTTTTTATTGTTCATCTGAATAACCATGCCCCTTTCTATTGTACTGCTGACGCCGCGATACCGTCCGCCAGATTATCCATCAAGTCCTGCAGTGGCACATTATCGGGATTTCCCGCTATAATAATATCCGCAAAATTTGTACACGGATCCCAATAGTTATTTCCGACAC
>JAAVAF010000111.1 GCA_014804225.1 Lachnospiraceae bacterium | reverse complement strand
GTTTACAAACATGACACATAACAAAAGCACGGTCACAGACATCACGATTGCAATTTTCCTGTTAATATTCAATAATTGTTTTGTTGTCTGTTTTCTTCGTTTTTTCGCAAGGATCTTTTTTTCAATCGTCTGTCTCTGTGCTTTGGTCGTATTCTTTTGGACTTTTTCAAGAAACTCGTCACCTTTGCTACTCTGGAACACGATGTTTTTTAATTTTATCTCATGGTATATTTCCTGTGCATGCCTGTTTGTTAAGGCCTTTTTCCCATTTATCAATCGGCTGATCAGCCGTAAATCATGTTCCAGCGCCTCCGGGTCATAGCCTGTGTGATATCTGTTATCCTTTTCCATAAACATACCCATACTTTTACGTGGCTTACGCAATCTTCTGCCACAGTATTTTCGACAAATTACATGCTATTGGAGCCATTAAAATGATAAATTCTCTGCAAAGCTGCGCCACCGCCTCATTTTCATCATGCTGCATAGTCGTTCTGTCCTTATTGCTGTCCGCTGTTTCATCGTGCGTCAATTTTTGCACTAAGGTTTTCGGTACTGCCGCATCGACGACATGTTGTCGGATTCCAGTCACAATCTCTCCGATTTTCAACTCCTTTTGCAGGACATTCAAAAGCTCCATAAGCGCCGAAACAATATTGTGACGGTTTGGCATTGTGTTTGCACGCCTGATACATTGATCCATTTTCTTCTTCGCATTCTCAAACGCACACTGTATCTTTTCCATGCTTTCTTTTGATAAATCGCGATATCCTCCGCGCCTGTTCCATATACTTGCTGTCAATATCATGCGCCGATATCTGCCAAGAAACTTGTACATTCCCTCCAACGCGCCCTCATTCCAACTTTCATAAAAAGGCGCATCCTGTTCCTTCGGCGTGTTCTCAAAAAAAAGATAAAGCCGCAGACAATCCGTACCATAGTCCATCACAAGGTCATCGTCAAATACCTTATTCCCTGTTTGACCAATCCAGTCAAGCAGTTTTTTTGCCTCATCGCTTTCATAAATCGGACTATCGGGAATTTCACTCCCCGACAGCCCTATTGCATTGTATTCAATCTCTCTGTGATTGAGCGGCGTTAATATTTCATTGATCATTATTTGACAACAATGTTAAGGATTCTGCCCTTAACGTAAATCTCTTTGACAACGTTTTTGCCCGCCATAAGGTCTGCGATTGCCGGTATTGCGTGCGCTTTTTCCTTTACGGAATCCTCCGCCTCGTCAATCCCCACTGCCAACGTCGCCTTCACCTTACCGTTAATCTGAACTGCAATCTCGACGTTTGCCTCAATCGTCTTTGCCTCGTCAAACTCGGGCCACTTCTGCTGATATACCTTGCCTTTTCCCGCAAAATTGATTTCCCAAAGTTCCTCCGTCATATGTGGCGCAACGGGATTTAAGAGCAGAAGCAAGGTTTCATACTCCGCCTTTGTGACACTGTTCGCTTTATAAAAATCATTGACAAGCGCCATCATTGCCGCAATTGCCGTGTTAAATTTCAAGCTTTCAAAGTCATTTGACACTTTCTTGATGGTCTGGTGCATCTTCGTTTCCAAATCGGCACGGTATGCATCACCGTCAATCAGCATATCCTGAAGTTTCCATACTCTGTCAAGGAAACGACGGCAGCCCCTTACGCCTTCCGCGCTCCACGCCGCGCTCAAATCAAACGCGCCAATGAACATCTCATACGTTCGAAGCGTGTCCGCGCCAAACTCGTTGACCACATCATCGGGATTGACTACATTTCCTCTTGACTTTGACATTTTCTCGCCGTTCTCGCCCAAAATCATACCATGCGAAGTACGCTTTTTGTACGGCTCACTGCACGATACCAGTCCCTGATCATAGAGGAACTTATGCCAAAACCGCGAATACAGAAGATGAAGCGTCGTGTGCTCCATTCCGCCGTTATACCAGTCAACCGGCATCCAGTAGTCAATTGCCTCTTTGCTGGCAAACGCCTCACTGTTATCGGGATCGATATATCTCAAGAAATACCATGAAGAGCCCGCCCACTGCGGCATGGTATCCGTTTCACGCTCCGCCTTGCCGCCGCACTTTGGACACGTTGTTTCCACCCAGTCACGCATTGCCGCAAGCGGTGATTCGCCCGTGTCAGTCGGCATGTAGCTGTCCACCTCGGGAAGTCTTAACGGAAGCTCGCTCTCGTCAAGCGGTACATATCCACAACTTGGACATTTCACGATGGGAATCGGCTCACCCCAGTAACGCTGACGCGAAAATACCCAGTCACGAAGTTTGAAGTTTACCTTCTTATGTCCGATGCTCTTTTCCTCAAGCCAGTTTATAATAGTTGCTTTCGCTTCTTTTACCTCTAATCCGTTCAAGAAATCCGAGTTGCAGAGAGTTCCCGTTGCAACATCCGTAAACGCCTCGTTCTGCACATCTCCGCCTGCTACAACCTCTATAATGGGAAGTCCGAACTTCTTTGCAAAATCCCAGTCCCTCGTATCATGCGCCGGAACCGCCATAATCGCGCCTGTTCCGTATGACATGAGTACATAGTCAGAAACCCATACCGGGATTTCCTTGTTATTGACGGGATTAATTGCAGAAATGCCTTTTAAGCAAACACCAGTTTTGTCTTTTGCAAGCTCTGTTCGTTCAAAGTCAGACTTTTTCGAAGCCTGCTCGCGATAGCCCGCTACTTCGTCATAGTTTGCAATATCTGCCTTATATTTTTCAATCAACGGATGCTCGGGCGAAATAACCATGTAAGTCGCACCAAAAAGGGTATCGGGTCTTGTCGTGTAAATGGTAAGAATTTCTTCCTGATCCTTCAATTTAAAGTTGACCTCGGCACCCTCGGAACGTCCGATCCAGTTTTTCTGCGAAACTTTTACTTTTTCGATATAGTCAACATCATTTAAGCCGTCAATCAGCTTATCCGCATACTCTGTGATTTTGAGCATCCACTGGGACTGCATCTTTCGGATAACTTCCGAACCGCAGCGCTCGCACACGCCGTTTACAACCTCTTCATTGGCAAGTCCAACCTTGCAGGAGGTACAGAAGTTAATCGGCATCTCGCTCTTGTATGCAAGTCCTTTTTTAAACAACTGTAAGAAAATCCACTGTGTCCACTTATAATAGTTTTCGTCAGTAGTGTTGATTTCCTTCGACCAGTCAAAGGAATAACCAAGCGCCTTTAACTGCTCCTTAAAACGTGCCACATTGTTCTTTGTGACAATCTTTGGATGGATTTTATTCTTAATGGCGTAGTTTTCTGTAGGAAGTCCGAACGCATCCCAGCCCATCGGGAAAAGTACATTGTAGCCCTGCATTCTGCGCTTTCTTGATACAATATCCATCGCCGTGTATGGTCTTGGATGTCCTACATGAAGTCCCTGTCCTGACGGATACGGGAACTCTACGAGAGCGTAGTATTTCGGCTTTGATTTATCAATGCCTACCTTAAACGCTTCCTCCTTGTCCCATATGTCCTGCCATTTCTTCTCAATATCCTTTGGAGAATATTCTCTGCTCATATATTTTTGCTCCTTTTAATCATTCCTCATTTTTATGTTTTATGTCGTAGAAAGACACGTCTGTATCAACAAACGTGTCTTTATTGTATCGCAATTGCTTTTATATTTCAAGTCTTGGAGGAAATAGTTTCCTACTTTTCTCTACCTGATCGGACTTTGCAAAGCCTATCTCTTAATTTTGAGCAAAAAAGAACCGCCGCACTAATTAAAAATTAGTGCGACAGTCTTTTTCTTCGTTTCTTATTTAGTTAAATAACCCACTAAATGCAGCCTTAATTCGATCGGAAAATGATACATTATCATTGATTGTTTTCTGACCAATCTTAAACTTAATTGTCTTGGTGCCACTATAGTCATTAACACCCTGAATTACTGCCGTCGCTGTTCCCTTGTTGATATTATTTGTGTAGGAAACAACCTCATAACTACCCTTTGTTTCTTTTGTATTCATAACAAGAGGCGTACCGTCATACGTTACTACTAAATCACTATTGGTAAGCTCAACCTCATTTCCAGTATACGGCTTTCCTTTTTTAATATCATCTGCAAGCGTAATTTTCGCTTTGGCGATATTTTTCTTTGCAGCAAAGAATGCATCAGCCGTTGCCTTATTTGTATCTGCTGTTTCCAAATTTTTATCGTCCTTTGCAACAGCAACCACACAAATCTCTGCATTGGCTTCAAGTTCTAATTTCAAGTCTTCATGCTTTGTTCCTTTTGTGCTTGTGCCATCCGCTGCTTTATTAACAGTATAGTACTCCAGAGTATACTGGTTTGGTTTCAGCACATTTCCGTGATCATCCGCTACTGTTGCCGCGATCTTTCCTACCTTAATGCCCTCATAAGCAGTCACTGCTTTTACCTCAAAATCAGACATCTTGGCAGGTTTTATCGTATACGGTGCCGGATTTGCTTTCTTTGTATAATTTCCTTTTCCGGTCACTGTGACAGTTGCATCTCCGGCAGCCTTATTCTTTGCATATTTAACAATGTAATCTCTGCCTTTCTCAAGCTCAAGCGTTTTTGCCGTCTGTCCACTTCCAACCGTAGCAGTTACCTTTACCTCCGGCGATGCACCGTTTGGTGAATAGAATATATTATCTTTATTCTGTACTGTTACTGTAGCCTCCGCCAAGCTTACAGGAGTAATCTTAAACTTTATTTTAACCGTTGTCGGCTTGCCGTTTGTGCCATCTGCTCCTGTTACAAGGATTGTCGCATTTCCTTTATTTTTGTTGTTTGATACAGCAATGTTTACATCTAAGTCATCCGTGCCGTTCTTTTTATACTCGCCGTCAATATACTTGTATTCTACCTGCGTTGTTTTATCGCCCAGCGTCAACTTAAAATTAGGATACTGGAACTCTCCATTGTATTCAAGAGGTTGAATTTTTTCTGTCAGCTTCGCACCCTTAAGGTCGGCAAGCGTTTTAGCGCCCGTTACAGCAACAATCTCAAAGTTCGCGGTTACTAACTTATCCTTATTTGTAGTATAGTTACCTTTTCCTTTTATGATAATCTCTGCTTTTTTATCGGATGTCGAAACTTCCTTATTATTCTTGTATGTAACAGTATAGTCAACACCTTGTGAAAGAAGTCTTCTTACACCATCTGTGCCATAATCAACAACATCAAAGTCAGGTATGATCTTATCACCGGTATAATTATATGTTTTTTGTAATCCTTCGATATGAATGCCTTTCTTATCAGACAGATTCTTATCATCATCG
>JAAVAF010000110.1 GCA_014804225.1 Lachnospiraceae bacterium | reverse complement strand
TTCAGGAGCGAGGGGACGGAATTGTTTATCTGCCGCTCGGTGCGACGCAAGAGGATATTTACAATGCTTTGGCAATCAGAACCCGTGAGGGAGTAGTCTACGAGCGGAGTGAATATCAGATTAGCATGACGGGAGACTATGATTTAAACACAACAGGACAGTATGTTGCCCATGTATGCATAACAAATGTTATGGGATTGAGAGCGGAACAGGACATGCTGATCTGTGTGGAATAAATAAAATAACATGTGAATTCAATCACAAAAGAAAAGGAGAAACAACATGGCGTATTTATCAGAATTTATTGGAAGCTTTATTTTTTTGGTGGGTGGCTATGCTTACATGTGTAATGTGTCTTTAAAAAAGACGCTTGTATCAACGCTCAATTATATTGAGTTGGTATTTGCATGGAGTCTGGCTGTAGGCTTTGGTCTTGCAACAGCAGCGATTATGGGTGGGCCGGCATATTTGAATCCTGGCGTTGTATTCGGAAGCATTATTTATAACGGGCTGCCAATCGGTGAGGCGCTGATTTATTTATTGATGGAATTTTTGGCAGCGGGTGCTGCAGTGCTTGTATGCATGATTTTCTTCTGGGATTCCTTCAAGGCATCGGGAGATGCCCCGAAGCGTGGCATTTTCTCAGCATATCCTGTAGAGAAAAATCTTCCGCTCAATTTCGTACAGGAGGTTATCGCAACATTTGTGTTCCTCTTCCTTGTCTTTATGTGTATTGCGGGTGTCAGCGACTTAACGGCTGGAAACCAATCATTAATTATCGGACTGGTTGGATTTGGCGCAGTTGCGTTTATGGCATTAACGCTGAACAGCACGGGATTTAGTATGAATGCGATGCGTTCCGTATTCAGTAGTATATGGTTTACGATTTTGCCGATTCCGAATAAAGGGGAAGAAAAAGTGGATTGGGGTTATCAGCTGATTGTCAATCTGGTTGGTTCTTCAATTGGCGGTATTTTGGCAGTAATTGCGACAACTTATTTAAAGGGACTTTTATAAAAGACGATAAAACAAACGCCGTCACCTCAGTTTTGGGTGATGGCATTTGTTTTTTTGTATAGGAAATTGCGACAGTGTAAACCATTTAAGAAAGAATTTGCAATGCAAATTCTTTGAACGCAAGCTGCTGAGCTTGCGTTTTTTTAGTTTGTCTTTGCCTTGTTTGAGAAGGTATTATCGACAAGCGTTTCGTACGGAACATATTTTTCAAGTTCGCCTGCTTCCATGAGGATATTCTGCAAAAGCATAAAACTGTCCTCAGAGAATACAAGATTGTCTTTCCATGTGTCTTGTGACTTGTAGCGTTCTACAATGGTGGTAATTGTGGAAAGCTCTGTTTCAGGAAATTGCGGTTGAATAACAGCTGCTATTTCATCAGAGGTGTGTGTTCCTACATAATCCATACCCTTTTGCAATGCCTTGGTAAATGCGAGAATCGTGTCAGGGTGTTTCTCGATATAGCTTTTCTTTGCACTGAAAGCAGTGTAGGGCACATATCCGGAATCCACGCCAAGCGATGCAACAATATATCCCTTCCCTTGTGTTTCGAGTGATGTTGCATGCGGCTCAAATTCTACGGTAAAGTCTGCATAGCCGGCATCGCCTTCCTTTGCGCCGGAAAAAGCGGCAGCGGTAGAACCAAAGTCAATGCTGGTGTCTATGGTCAGGTCGGTGTCAGGATCAATTTGGTTCATTTTTAAAATATATTCAAAAACCATCTGCGGCATACCGCCCTTTCGACCGCCGAGAACGTAAGACCCCTTTAACATATTCCAGTTAAAATCGTCAATCGGCGCGCGTGCTACAAGGAAATTGCCGGCACGTTGTGTCAGCTGGGCAAAGTTTACAGCGTAATCCTCCGCGCCCTGTAAGTAAGTATAGATCGATGCTTCGCTGCCCATAAATCCGATATCAGCCTCACCAGTAAGAAGTGCAGTCATTGTTTTATCAGCGCCGTAACCCGTTACAAGTTCAAGGTCGATGCCCTCATCGGCAAAATATCCCTCCTCAATTGCAACATACATCGGAGCGTAAAAGATTGAATGCGCAACCTCGTTGAGTGTTACTTTGTTTGTCTTATTTGTCGTTTTCGGAGATTCCGTTTTTTTGCCGCATCCGCTGATAAGTGTCGAAATCAGCAGTACCATTGTCAAAAGTATCGAAAGTAGTTTCCATTTTTTCATATCAATCCTCTATTCGCAAAATATCGTTTTGATTATCATATGCGGCAAAAGAAATAAGGTGATTGGAGAAAGTAATTGAAAGGATGCGGTTTCAATGGTATAATTGCCAATGTCAGGCAACATGATAAAGGTGCAGTTTGACTGAAGATTCGGCAGTGCGTAAAACTGTGGAAATGAAATAACATACGATATTAAATATGCTTGAGAAGAAAGGATTAGGATTAATGGCGCTTTACGATAAATTGAATGAACAGCAAAAAAAAGGAGTATTTACCACGAAAGGTCCCGTACTCATACTTGCGGGAGCGGGAAGCGGAAAAACGAGCGTGCTTACAAACCGTATCGCATATCTGATCAAAAATCAGGGTGTGAATCCATGGAATATTATGGCGATCACGTTTACGAACAAGGCAGCAGGCGAAATGCGTGAGCGAGTTGATGCGATTGTGGGGCACGGTGCAGAGAGCGTATGGGTATCGACATTTCACTCGACATGTGTGCGGATTTTAAGGCGTCATATTGACAGACTTGGGTTTGACAATAGTTTCACGATCTACGATACAGACGACTCTAAGAGTGTTATGAAAGATGTGTGCAAAAAGCTTGAGATTGATACAAAAATGCTCAAGGAGCGCACGATTTTAGCTGCGATTTCACGCGCAAAGGACAATCTGATTTCCACGACAGAGTATGAGATGTCTGCGGTTGGCGATTTCACGAAAAAGCGTATTTCCGCGGCGTATGCGGAGTATCAGCTTACATTGAAGAAAAATAACGCGCTTGACTTTGATGATTTAATTGCAAAGACCGTGGAGCTTTTTAAAAGCTGTCCAGAGGTGCTTGAAAATTATCAGGAAAGGTTTCAATATATTATGGTGGACGAATATCAGGATACAAACACCGTCCAGTTTGAACTAATCAAGCTCCTTGCGTCCAAAAACAGAAATCTGTGCGTGGTGGGAGATGATGATCAGTCAATCTATAAATTCCGGGGGGCGAACATCAGAAATATTCTTGATTTTGAGGAGGTTTATCCAGAGGCTGCGGTTATTAAGCTGGAACAAAATTACCGTTCAACACAAAATATCCTTGATGCGGCAAATACTGTGATAAAAAACAATACGGAGCGTAAGCATAAGGCGCTTTGGACGGATAAGGGCGCCGGAAACAGTATTCATTTCAGAGAGTTTGACAATGCCCGTGAGGAAGCGGAATACATAGCAAGTGATATTCGAAAGAAAAAACGCGAAATTTTAGGCGATTACCATGACTGCGCCGTACTTTACAGGACAAATGCACAGTCGCGTCTTTTGGAGGAGAATTTTGTGGCGCTCAATATTCCCTATAATGTGGTCGGCGGCGTGAACTTCTATTCCAGACGAGAAATAAAGGATATGCTTGCGTATTTAAAGACCATAGACAACGGCAGAGATGATTTGGCGGTAAAGCGGATTATCAATGTGCCAAGGCGCGGCATCGGTGCGGCGAGCATCACAAAGGTTCAGGACTATGCGGATAGTATGGGCATCAGCTTTTTTGAGGCGCTTGGACGCGTGGATGAAATTCCAGCGCTTGGAAAGAGCAAGGCAGCGGAAAAGCTAAAGAACTTTTCGCTGATGATACAGGCGTTTCGGACAAAGATTTCGTATGGAACCCTTGAAGATTTAATAACAGATGTAATTGATACTACCGGATATGTACAGGAGCTGGAGGCATCTGACGAGGAGGACGCTAAGGACAGGCTAGAAAATATAGACGAGCTTATCACGAAGCTGGTGAGTTTTGAAATGGAGAAAGAGAAGCTTGGCGAGGAGGCAACGCTTACGGCGTTTCTGGAAGAGGTCGCTTTGGTGGCAGATATCGACGGAGTGGACAAAGACGATAACAAGGTGCTTTTGATGACAGTACACAGTGCAAAGGGATTGGAATTTCCGCATGTGTATGTGTCAGGACTTGAGGACGGTGTTTTTCCGAGTTATATGACAATCAACTCAGACGATCCTACCGAGGTAGAGGAAGAGAGAAGGCTTGCTTATGTGGCAATCACGAGGGCAAAGGATGACCTTACCATATCGTATGCGAAGTCACGTATGATCAAAGGACAGACACAGTACAATCCCATGAGCCGTTTTGTCAAGGAGATTCCGACTGCGCTTATGGATAACAAGCCGTCGTTTGCCAAGCGCCGCGATGATGAGTACGAATATGAATCGGATTCGTATCAGAAGAAGATTTTTCAATCAAAGCCTTTCGGATCTGGTCAGAATAACTGGCTGGATGCGGCGAATTATCTGAATACGTACAGCAGTAAAAAGCCGGAAAGCGCCCAGTCGGCAGCGCCAAAGAAAAATGATGCTTCAACGATATTCACGTCAAAACCAAAAGCGGTGGTACGAAAGAAAGAAACGCCTGCCGCGAACAAGCCGTATATTGCGAAATCATTAGATTCGTTGACAAAAGGAGTGCCAACTATGTCCTCAGAGGAGCTGGACTATGTGGCAGGTGACCGCGTAACGCATGTAAAGTACGGCGAGGGTACAGTGCTCAATATTGTGAGAGAACCGCGGGATTTTAAGGTCACTGTGGATTTTGATGCATATGGAAACAAGATTATGTATGCGGCGTTTGCGAGGTTGAAAAAAATATAGCGCTTGAATTGTACCAATTTATAAATATTCGTTTTGAAGTCTGAACCGATACAAAAAAATCTTATAAATTGTATGAAAATGGTGGTAAAAATTAAAAAAAGATGATATTATATATATAACGGATTTTTACTATGCGGAAATAAAAACAGAAAGGGGCTTTTTAAAATGAAAAAGTGGGATGAC
>JAAVAF010000109.1 GCA_014804225.1 Lachnospiraceae bacterium | reverse complement strand
TGGCTTGGGAACCGCTAACCTGAACGGAAAGCCCCCCCAGCGTGTACCTGCCGTCCGGCATTCCTGCTGCGCGCATACTATCACTGACCAAAATCATTCTGCCATCGCCAAACAGCGAAAAAGCAGCGCGTACTGCGGCAGGAGCGACATGAATATTGTCACAAATTAACTCTGCTGTCACAGACGTGCAGTCAAAGGCTGCCGCGATCGGTCCCGGACTGCGGTGTGTCAGCGGCGGCATCGCGTTAAATAAATGCGTCACGTGGCTTGCCCCCGCTAGAAATGCGTTATAAGCCGTTTCATAGTCACAGACAGTATGCCCTATGGAAACGCTCACAGCAGAAGAAACTGTTTTGATAAATTCCATCGCATTCTGCGTTTCCGGAGCAATCGTAATCAGCTTTACAAGTCCGTCTGCGACATCGCATATATGATTGAACATATCCGCATCCGTTGCTTTGATATACCTCGGGTTCTGTGCACCTTTCTTTTCTAACGATAGAAAAGGTCCTTCTAAATGAATGCCGCAAAGTCTTGATGTATCTTTCGGTTTCCATGCATTCCGATAGGACACGGCGTTTTTGCTTATAGTAATCAGGGACTCCTCCGGTAACGACATCGTAGCCGGACAGATTGACGTAATCCCATTTTTCAACTCATATTCTGCGATTTTCTGTAAGGCCTCGTTTGTTGCATCACAAAAATCATAACCCGCGCAACCGTGAAAATGAATGTCGATCAAACCAGGGACTAAAAGATATCCGTCTGCGTCAATGCACTTGGTATCGGAAGGTGTTTGTGCAAAGCGTTCGCCCTCCACATAGATGTCTTGTGTTTGGAAGCACCCGTCTTTTGTAAACACAGAGGCATTTTTTATTGTCATATACTACTCTCCCTCATTTTCATTCATAAATATTTGTTCGTCGTACCTGTCAAGAAAATGATGCCTCTCTCCCTTCTGTTTATAGGCAACAATCGTGTCTAAATTGACATTTTCCACACTTTTAAAAATATTTCCTTCTACAAACGGGTTCGTTTTTTTCAGCGTCTTTATCAGCTCTCGGATTTCGATTCGCTTGGAACTGTTTTCCTCATTATCCGGTGTATCATTGGCTTCCGTAAATTTGCACGCACACTGAAGAAACTGAAGTTCGTTGTAGTCCCTCCATGCCATAATATTATGCTCTCTGACAAGGTACATGGGACGTATCAGCTCCATTCCCGTAAAGTTGGTGCTGTGAAGCTTTGGCATCATCGTCTGTATCTGCCCGCCGTAAAGCATTCCCATCAAAATTGTTTCAATGACGTCATCATAGTGATGTCCTAAGGCAATTTTGTTACACCCCAGCTCCTCTGCATAGTAGTATAGATGCCCTCTGCGCATTCGCGCACACAGATAGCATGGAGATTTTTCAATATGAAATACCGACTCGAAAATATCTGATTCGAAGATTGTTATCGGCACATGAAGGCTCTTTGCATTATCCTCGATCATTTTTCGGTTTGCCGCATTATAGCCCGGATCCATGACTAGGAATTTTAATTCAAATTCAAATTTATTATGTAATTTTAATTCCTGAAAGCACTTTGCCATGAGCATGGAATCTTTTCCGCCGGAAATACAGACTGCAATTTTATCTCCCGGCTTTACCAAATCGTATGTGTTGATTGCTCTGGTAAACCGCGACCAGATTGTTTTTTTGAATCGTTTCCGAATGCTTTGCTCTACATCTTTTGCTTTGTCCGAATTGTCAAAGTCTTTCTCCGTAATATTCATTTTGCTGTTACCTCACTGCTCTCGCCACTTTTTCAATTTTATAGGATTACCCTACATCAGTCAAATGACAATTTGACTCTTTATTTTGAATCATAAATACATATCTTCCATTCATACATTCAAAACCGTTTTGTTTGTAATATTCAATAAGTGGTTCGTTTTCTGCAATTAAAATAATATATAGATAGTTGCTGTACTTTTCTTTAATATAGTTTAATAGTGTCTTTCCAATACCATGTCCCTGATAGGCAGGATTGACACACAGATAGTGAGCATATGCTGTAAGTTCGCCGTCATCGATTGCATTAATCAGCCCTACCAACATATCGCCGTCCCATGCGGTATAGACGGTTTCACAGTTATCAAGCGCCTTTTTTAGCCGCTCCGGATATTTTGCGGATAGCCAGTCGACGGACTCGAAGAGTTGTTTTACATCGTTTGTGGAATATCTTTTTCGGTCGGTGTATTGAATTTCCATTGTGAAATTGTTCCTTTCCTATAATAGAGCTTATTATAGCATATTATACGATTGCCTGCTAGTCCTTGAAAGCAATCTGTCTCCTTACAGGAATATTAAACATCTGGCGCGCCTTATGGAATATCAAAAATCCGTCAAACAGCCTCCAAACGCTATTTAACGGATTTTATTTTCCACTATATTTTTGAAAGTTGATGTTCTTCTATCTGAAAGATCTGCCTTGCATATTTACTAAGCACATTTAGCAAAACCATGCCAAGTACGCCACAGGAAATGATTTCGCCGATGCCTACAGTAAATGCAAAGTACAGAAGGCTCCCCTCAAACTGATACACATACGCAAGCACAAGCGGCACTACAATCATGTTTGCCACGATTGGCGGTACCGGTGTCAGCCATTTGTATTTTCTAAGCTGATAGGTTCCAACGGCTCCAGCAAGTGTCGCAAATGAACCGAACACCACATCCATTGGCGCACAGCCTGTGATGAGGTTGCTCAAAAGACAGCCCACAAATAAACCGGGGATTGCCGCGGGTGTGAAAAACGGCAGGATTGTCAGTGCCTCCGAAAATCGCACTTGAATCGCATAGTTTGCCAATCCCAAAGCGTTTGCCAACAGTGTCAGTACCACATACAAAGCTGCGATTACGCCCGCCTGTGTGATAAAAGTTACTTTCTTGTTTCTCATATTCAATTTTCTCCTTTAGTTTTGATTTTCGTGAGGAAGGTTTCGAACTCACGTTGTATTGTTGGAAAAACCTTGATTTTATGGGCTTTTCCAAAGATTTATTATACAGTGATTTTGGGAAAAGTCAAGTATAGGCTCAACTTTTGGCTCAACTTTTGGGATATGCTGACAAAGAGGAATGAAATAAGACAAAAGGAACTTATGGTATGTCTTTTGCAGTTATATAGATTACAACTGAATTGATAACAATTGACCGTTTGTTTCAAATGTTTCAACTTTTTTGCATAATGAAAAGATACAAGTTTCAATACGTTAAAAAGAAAAAAAATAAAAAACTATTTATGAGGGGAGGCATAGAGATGTTAAAAAGTATGCAAGAAGTTTTAGAGTATGGCTTTGACGTTTTGAACGAAGTTTATTTTGACAGTGCACTGCCACCTATTGTCATAACAATAATGAGTTCGCCAAGGACATTCGGACACTTCACAGTGGGCAGAGTTTGGAAGGCAGAGAAAAACCATTTGAACGAGATAAACATCAGCGCAGAACATTTGGACAGAAAAATTGAAAAAACTATGGCTACGTTAATGCACGAAATGGTGCATTACTACTGTCAGATAAACAATATTGATGATACAAGCAAAAACGGAAGATACCACAACAAACTCTTCAAAAGGGAAGCAGAGGCAAGGGGATTGATTATCAGTTATGCGAAATATATAGGCTATTCCGTTACAGAACCATCACCCGAGTTTATCGAAGTGATACATAGTCATGGAATTAAAAAACCGCTGGAAATAAACCGTGACGGTGAGATGATGCTTATAGGCATTGGAGGGAATGGTTCTGGTAACGGTGACGGAAAAGACGGTACAGCTGGAAAGAAAAAGACAAGCACACGCAAATATCAGTGCCCCTGTTGTGGGAACAGTTTCAGAGCAACCAAAGATTTACGGGTGCTCTGCATGGACTGTAACAAACAGTTTGAAAAAGTGGAAAAGTGATTTTGCAGTGCACTGTCAAAAATTTTGTAAGTACACTTCCAAGAATAAGAAATGTCGGGATATATCCATATACAATATATGGAAAATGTTCCGACATTTTATTTTGTCAAAGTATACCTTTAAATCTGCTCTAAAAAGAAAAGGAGTTAAATGAAATATGTGTCAAAATGGATGCCCTGTTTGATAAGCATTTATATTTGGTGGTGCAACTCATACCGCTTTGAAATTGTATACATTTATATTCGGTAATAAAAATGATACCGCTTTGATAGGGTATAACTTATTAAAACACTTTTATGAAATAGTAAAAAATTTCACATTTAATGGACTGGTTAAGAAAGGAGCAGACATTATGAGGATTGGTTATGTACGAGTCAGCACAAAAGAGCAGAATACGGCAAGACAGGAAGAACTAATGAAGTCACTGGGAGTTGATAAGATTTACATTGACAAAATGAGCGGTAAGGACACAGACAGACCAGCCTTACAGGAAATGATGAATTTTGTACATGAGGCTGATGCTGTCATTGTGGAGAGTATCAGCCGATTTGCAAGGAATACAAAAGACCTGCTGGAACTAACAGAGCAGTTAAAAAATAAACAGGTACAGTTTGTCAGCCAAAAAGAAAATATTGACACAAACACCCCAGCCGGTAAGTTCATGCTTACAATTTTTGGAGCAGTCGCGGAGCTGGAAAGGGAATACATAAGACAACGCCAGAAGGAAGGCATAGAGATTGCAAAGGAAGAGGGGAAGTATAAAGGCAGACGTCCAAAAAAATTAAATGACTTTGACGAAATATATGCCCAATGGAAGTCGGGAAAGATAACAGCCACTTCCGCCTGTAAACAGTTAGGCATCAGCAGAAGTACATTTTACAGAAAAGTGGCAGATCATGAGGAAAATGATAAACCAATAGATTTTGGATAAAGACTTACAGTGAAAAAAGTTGAAATGTTTCAAATATTTCAACTTTTTTTCATGAGAAAAATGACCAAAATCATTTAGCGGATACCGTCATAAACACCACAGACAGGGAACAGCCCACGCGTTACAATCCTCAAGAGGTTTGGGACAGCGGCATACAAAATAAATACAGAGATGATTTCAGATTTTTCATTGTCTT
>JAAVAF010000108.1 GCA_014804225.1 Lachnospiraceae bacterium | reverse complement strand
TATAATTTTGGATTATTGCTGTTTTTTAAATACACAAACTTTTTTATCGAAAATATCAATTTGTTGTTAAAAGCATGCAGCGTCAATTGGCAGTTTTTTACTATAAACATTAGTTTGCCACTTGGAATCAGCTTTTATACCTTTCAGATTGTATCTTATATCGTAGATGTATATCTCGATAAAGTCAAGGCTGACAAGTCATTTTCGAACCTTGGTGCATATATCTGTATGTTTCCGCAGCTCATCGCGGGACCGATTGTTGTTTATTCAAGTATTTCCGACGCGTTAAAAAAGCGCACGATTTCGATGAAAAATATTGACCTTGGACTAAAAACCTTTATCATTGGTCTTGGCTACAAGGTCATCATCGCAAACCGCATCGGCACGCTCTGGAACGAGGTCTGCACCATCGGATTTGAAAGCATTTCCACACCGCTTGCATGGCTTGGCGCCGCGGCGTATTCCATGCAGCTCTATTTTGACTTCTGCGGATATTCTGTAATGGCAATCGGCTTGGGAGAAATGCTCGGATTTCAAATGCCCGAAAATTTCAATTACCCCTATATGTCAAGAAGTGTGACGGAATTTTGGCGCAAATGGCACATTACACTCGGTGCATGGTTTCGCGAGTATGTCTACATTCCGCTTGGCGGAAACCGCAAAGGTCCTCTGCGCAGGACATTCAATTTGTTTATCGTATGGCTGCTTGTCGGATTTTGGCACGGTGCCTCATGGAATTTCATTGTTTGGGGACTTTTGATCTTCGTCCTTTTAGTCATTGAAAAAGGCTTCCTGCTTCGTTTTCTGAACCATAAAAATATTTTTTCGTGGCTGATATCACACTTGTATATTCTGATTTATATACCGGTAAGTTGGACGATTTTTGCGATAACGGACTTTTCCGAGCTCGCTGTTTATCTCGGAAAACTGTTCCCATTCTTCGGGGCAACAAGCAGCGCCGTTTCACTCAATGATTTTTGGCAGCTTCTTCATACCTATGCTCCGCTTTTAATAGCAAGCGTTATTTTTGCTGTCAGCTATCCTAAAATGCTTTGGGATAAAATACGTGACAAAGCACTTGGCATTCTCATACTGCTTGTCGTATTTTGGTACTCCGTTTACCTTTTGGCAATCGGTGTCAACAACCCGTTTTTGTATTTTAGATTTTGATGTATTTAATTTTGATAAAATAAAAAAAGGAATGGTCAACTATGAGTGACAAGAAACATTATACACTCTTTTTGCTAATTGTTATATCAGCACTTGCTTTCAGTCTGCTTGGCAGTCGATGGCATTCCAGCTACTATCCTGATGAAGGTTCCTATTCACCGTCTAATCTACCGCTTGCTACCGCGATGCGGGCAATTCACGACGGTGTTTACCTGTTAGATTTTTTGGGAGATCAGGCAGTTGCCACCTTCTCCTTTATCAACAACGAAGTACAGCCGTTTGATGATATTGCTTCAAGGCTGCGCGAAACCGACCTTTCTACCGTCGAAGCAAAGTCCCCCGAGCCGAAATCTTACAGCTTTACCACGGCTGATGAAGATTATTTTAACGGCGCATGCTTTATCGGGGACTCACGCACAGTCGGAATCAGCCAGTATGCCGGAATCGAAAATGCAACTTTTCTATGTAAAAATTCGCTTTCCATATATGATTATGATAAGGAAAAAATAACTTACGACGGAAAAAAGACCTCCATTCGAGAGGTGCTTTCGGAAATGCAATTTTTGAAGATTTACATTATGGTCGGCATTAATGAATGCGGCACAGGTACCCCTGAAAGCTTTTTTAATAACTATAAAGATGTGGTGATGGATATTCGCAGCCTTCAGCCGAACGCGTTAATTTTTATTCAGGGAAATCTGCTTGTCACAGAACGAAAGTCCAATGAGGATGATAGTATCACCAATGAAAATATTGCTGCACGAAATCAGTTGATTGCCACGCTTGCAAACCAAAAGGATATTTTCTATATTGATATTAACGAGAGCAGTCTTTGTAAGGACGGCTCCCTGATATCTGATTACACATGGGATCAGGTACATATCAGAGCGCAGTATTATCCGATTTGGAAAGAATTTTTGTTAAAACATGCGATTGTTGTTTAAATGGAATAAATGCACAGCACAAAAAAATAACACATGATTTTAAAAATCATGTGTTATTTTTTTGTTTTCCTCTATCTATTTCACTACTGCAATCAATTCATCGCCTTTTTCGTTCAAATCAATCCATATCGTATCATCAACCTTTACTTTATCGGCAAGAATCAGCTTTGCTGCCAGTGTTTCCACATACTTCTGGATATACCGCTTCAACGGTCTTGCGCCGTACACAGGGTCATATCCGTTTTCCACGATATAACTTTTTGCTTTTTCGGACAGTTCAATCGAGAGTTCCTTATCAGAAAGTCTTCTATTTAAATCTTTCATAATAAGCCCAATAATACCGCCGATGTTATCCTTTGTGAGTGGCTTAAATAAAATCGTTTCGTCAAGTCGGTTCAAAAACTCCGGTCGAAAATGCGCACGCAACTCACTCATCACAAGCTCGCTTGCCTGTTCACTGATATTCCCGTTCTCGTCAATTCCCTCAAGCAGATAATGCGCACCGATGTTAGAAGTCATAATTAAAATCGTGTTTTTAAAATCAACCGTACGCCCCTGTGAGTCTGTGATTCGCCCATCATCAAGCACCTGAAGCAGGATATTAAACACATCGGGGTGTGCTTTCTCCACCTCGTCAAACAAAACAACGCTGTAAGGCTTTCTGCGCACTGCCTCTGTAAGCTGCCCGCCCTCATCATAACCGATATATCCGGGAGGCGCCCCAATCAGTCTTGACACGGAATGCTTTTCCATATACTCACTCATATCAATGCGCACCATATTGGACTCATCATCAAAAAGCGCAGACGCAAGTGCCTTTGCAAGCTCTGTTTTTCCGACACCCGTAGGTCCCAAAAACAAGAACGAACCTATCGGTTTTTCGGGATCTTTGATGCCCGCCTTTGAGCGGATAATTGCTTCCGTCACCTTTGTAACGCCCTCATCCTGTCCGACAACCCGCCTGTGCAGCTCTTCGTCCAAATGAAGTGTCTTATTGCGCTCACTTTCGTTGAGCTTTGCAACGGGAATTCCCGTCCAGCGCGAGATAATTCTTGCAATCTCGTCCTCCGACACACTTTCATGTACAAGGCTCATCTGCCGCGAATTCGCGTTTGCCTCCTCCTCCTCAAGCTGTTTTTTAAGCTGTGGAAGCGTACCGTAGCTTAATTCCGCCGCTTTCTCAAGATTTCCCTCGCGCTTGGCGATTTGTATTTGATTGTTTAAATCCTCGATGTCCTCTCTCAGCTTGGAAAGCTTCTCCACACATGCCTTCTCGTTATCCCACTGTGCCTTTCTGTTATCGTATCGTTCCTTCTGCTCCGCAAGCTCCGCCTGAAGCGCTTCCAGACGTTCTGCGCTGAGTCTGTCCTCCTCCTTTTTTAACGCGGCAACTTCAATCTCCATCTGCATAATGCGCCTTTGCAGCTCGTCAAGCTCTGCGGGCATTGAGTCTAGCTCTGTTTTTATCAGTGCACATGCCTCGTCTACAAGATCGATTGCCTTATCGGGCAGAAAACGGTCCGTGATATATCTGTTTGAAAGCGTTGCTGCACTTACAAGCGCGTTGTCCATGATTTTTACACCGTGAAAGACCTCATAGCGCTCCTTTAATCCCCTTAAAATGCTGATCGTATCCTCAACCGTCGGCTCGTCTACCATCACCGGCTGAAAACGCCGCTCAAGCGCCGCGTCTTTCTCGATGTACTGCCTGTACTCATCGAGCGTCGTCGCACCGATACAATGCAGTTCACCCCTTGCAAGCATCGGCTTTAACATATTGCCCGCGTCCATCGCACCGTCCGTCTTTCCGGCTCCGACAATCGTGTGAAGTTCGTCAATAAAGAGAATAATCTGTCCGTCGCTGTTTTTTACGTCCTCAAGCACAGCCTTTAGACGCTCCTCAAATTCGCCACGGTACTTTGCACCCGCAACAAGCGCACCCATATCAAGGGAAAAAATCTTTTTATCCTTCAATCCTTGCGGGACATCCCCTCTGACAATACGCTGTGCAAGTCCCTCGACAACCGCCGTCTTTCCGACACCCGGTTCTCCAATCAGCACAGGATTGTTTTTCGTCTTTCTTGAGAGGATCCGGATAATGTTTCGGATTTCATTGTCGCGACCGATAACGGGATCAAGCTTTTGATTTCTCGCTTTTTCCACCAAATCCTGACCGTATTTTTCAAGCGTATCATACGTCGCCTCCGGATTATCACTCACCACTTTTTGATTTCCGCGCACCTGTGAAAGCGCCTTCAAGAAACGCTCACGCGTAATGCCGTACTCTCTGAAAATCTCCTTAACTTCTTTATTCGGACTTTGCAGCATTGCAAGAAACAAGTGTTCTACCGACACATACTCGTCACCCATGCGCTTTGCCTCGTCCTCCGCTCCGATCAGCGTTTTATTCAGATATTGACCCACATAAATCTGACCGCCCTGTACCTTGACACGTTTTGCAAGCGCTTTTTCCACGCGCTCCAAAAAATATTCTGTATTGATTTCCATTTTTTCTGTCAATTTCAAAATCAGGCTGTCATCAACCGTCAAGAGCGCATACAAAAGATGCTCCTGCTCCAGCTCCTGATTGCCGTATTCATATGCCAGCTTTTCGCAGGCATTGACTGCTTCAATTGATTTTTGCGTAAATTTTTGAATATTCATGCCAAACTCACGCTCCTTTCTTTGTTTTCTCTTCACATTGTTTTATCTGTTCTATGTTTAATATAACACCTTTTTCAGCTTTGTCAATTTAGTTTATACTTTTATAACAATTTTTATAAAAAGTTCAAATTGGAACGAAAGGACTGCCTTCTTTAAAATTCATGCTATTGAATCGATGCAATCGTACCGATATATTTTTTGGAGATTTTTTTAATTTTTGTACCGTTTTTAGACAAGTTATGTTATAATATTGGTATACTTGCCAAACGGCATGGAAAGATGGTGCGATTTATGATGGAACCGGCAACGGCATATTTTTTGAAAAAATACTATCCGCATGTTATCAAATGGTGGTTAGTTACATATAATCCAGAGGTTGTCCGTATTTGGCCTTCAAAAGCGGAAAAGGAAGAAGCGCTTAAAATAGAAGCAAAAGAAAAGGAAGAACAGCTTGCTCTTGAGATGCACTCAAACGATGCAGCAGCAGATGATGATGCATTCAACGCCACAACAGGCTCTTATTCGGGTCTTTACGGCAAAGGACCTGTTGATGCGCAGACGCAGGAAGCTTTGGACGCAATTCTACATAAATCAAGCAGTCAGAACACGGTGGATTCTCTCCTTGCAGGCAGTACGAATGTCAATGTTGACGTCATTCTTCCGCCCGAGCAGGACGAGATCATCAAAGAGGCAAACGCCATTTATGAACGATTGTTGCAGGAGGCCGCCGAAGACGAGGCAAAAAAATGGGCTGAAATCGACCTGATACGCAGACAAACCGACCGTTCATACGAAGGTGCTTCTCTTCAGACAAGTTAGGACTGGCTAACTTATTCCATATTCCAAAATTTTTGATTATCATGAATTGTAAAATGCAGGTTGAACTCAAATCAACCTGCATTTTTATTAATTACATCTGTTTTTAAGCTCTTCCCAGCGTTTGTCCACTTCCTCCTGAAACTTTCCGATCAGCTCCTCGTTTTCTTTTTTAAAGAGATGCTTAAACCGTCTTTGCGGCTTTAAAAAGTCCTCAATCGGAAGTTTTTTCTTCGGCTCATAGCTCAAAATCCACTTTCCCTCTATCACCTCAAACATCGGCCAATAACAGGTATCCGTAGCAAGTTTACAGATTGTCATGATCTCGCTCGGCTCGTATCCCCAGCCTCTCGGACAGGGCGACATAACATTTAAGAATGCCGCGCCGGGCGTATAGATTGCTTTCTGTGCCTTGGTATACAAATCCTTAAAGTTTGAAGTAAACGTTGTCTGTCCCACATACGGTACATGATGCTCCGCAATGATTGCAGCTAAGTCCTTTCGCACCTGAACCTTTCCCGCAGAAACCTTTCCCGCTGGTGTTGTCGTCGTATCTGCATACTGCGGTGTCGCAGAGGAACGCTGTGTTCCCGTATTCATATATGCGCCGTTATCGTAGCACACATAAACCAGATCATGCCCTCTCTCCATCGCACCCGAGAGCGACTGAAACCCGATATCATACGTACCACCGTCACCACCGAACGTGATAAATTTATAGGTATCCTTGATTTTTCCCTTTTTCTTCAACACATTGTAGGCCGTTTCCACTCCCGAAAGCGTCGCTCCCGCATTTTCAAAAGCGTTGTGGATATAGCTGTCCTCATATGCCGTATAAGGATACATAAACGAAGAAACTTCAAGGCATCCCGTAGCGTTTCCAATCACCGCCTTGTCCTCCTCTTTGAGCGCTCTAAGCACATTTCTTACTGTGATGGTACCGCCACAGCCCGCACACATACGATGTCCCGGAGCAAGACGTTCCGGCTTGCTCATCACTTCCTTAAAATTATACGCTGTCTGTTCCATAGCCTTACTCTGCCTCCTTTGCCTGTTCTGTCCGCAGTCCTATGTACTCATACATGCCAATCGGCTCATGGGTCTGCGCCATCTTCTCGAGATTCGCATACACCGTTTCAAAATCATCTGTCGTGATATCTCTGCCGCCAAGTCCATAGAGATAATTCACAACTTCTGCATTGCACTTTGCCTGATACAACGCGGCTCTTACCTCTGCGCCAAGCGGTCCTCCCGTAGCGGAAAACATCTCACTTCTGTCCATAATCGCAATCGCTTTTACCTTGGAGAGCGCCTTTGCGATCTCCTCCTCAGGGAACGGACGGAACACTCTGATTTTTACAAGTCCCACCTTTTTTCCCGTCGTGTTTCTGATATGCTCGATTGCCGCCTTACAGGTTCCTGCCGCAGATCCGATAATAACAACCGCATACTCCGCATCTTCCATTCGGTATTCCTCAAAGAAAGCATACTTTCTGCCCGTCATTTCCTCAAATTTCTTTGCTACGTCAAGAATGACCTGCTTTGCTGCAATCATCGCCTCGCGCTGCGCGCGCTTTGTTTCCATATAATAATTGGACACTGCATACGGTCCCACAGCCATTTTTTCATTTGGATTGAGCAGATAGTGCTTGGGCTCATATTCACCCACAAAAGCCTTTACCTTCTCGTCCTCAACAAGCAGAATGTTTTCTACGCCGTGGCTTGTAATAAAACCATCCTGACAAATCATAATCGGAAGATGCACCTTCTCGTTTTCTACAATCGGATATGCCTGAATAAAATTATCATACACTTCCTGATTAGACTCCGCATAGATTTGAATCCACCCTGTATCCCTTGCACCCATACTATCCGAATGATCCGCATTGATATTAATCGGACCTGACAGCGCTCTATTTACAAGCGCAAGCACAATCGGAAGTCTGTCGGAAGCCGCCACATAAAGCTCTTCCCACATCAGTGCCATACCGCACGAAGATGTCGCTGTAAGCGCTCTTGCTCCTGCTGCCGATGCACCAATCGTCGCACTCATCGCACTGTGCTCACTCTCCACATGAATAAACTCCGTATCGATCTCGCCGTTTGCAATATACGTTGCCACATACTGCGGGATTTCCGTAGATGGCGTAATGGGAAACGCCGGCATTACGTCGGGATTGATTTGTTTGATCGCGTATGCGACCGCTTCATTTCCTGATAAACGTTCTCTGATTGCCATTTATTTCCCCTCCCTCATACTAATTGCTCCAAACGGGCAAACCTTGGCACAAATGCCGCAGCCCTTACAATGATCGTAATCAAAATCTGTTCTCTTTCCCTCGTTTACGGGAATTGACGAATCCGGACAGACCGCTATACATAGCAGGCACTGCTTACATTTTTCGTGCTCAAATATGGGCGTCGAGGTTCTCCACTCTCCTGTGCAAAACTCCCTTGAAGTCGCCGCCTCAAAGATCTTATTGCCCTCCGTAATATGCTGCCAAGGGCTTTGTTCATTTATTCTGTCCTGTATCTTTTCCATAATATCGCACCCTCCTATCCCTTATACCTCGTTCAATGCCATTTCAAGTGCCTGCATATTTCCGTCAATCACTTCCGGCTTCTTTGCGAACTTATGTTCAAATGAAGCTTTCATCTCTTTTAAAAACGCATCTTTCTCCATAATCTTGGAAACCGCCACTGTCGCCGCAAGCATCGGTGAATTCGGATAATTCTTTCCGAGCGCCTTGATTGAAATTGCCTTCGCATCAACAGTATACACGCTTCCCTCATATCCGTGAAGCATCGGCATAAGCTCCTCTTTTGTATGCTCCGAATTGATAATCACAGCGCCGTCCTTACTCAATCCCTTTGTAACATCAATGCTCTCTAAAAGGCTCTCATCCACCACAACCACATAATCCGGCTCGTAAATATTGGAATGAACGGTAATCGGTTCACTGCTGACACGGTTATACGCCGTAATCGGCGCCCCCATTCGCTCAGGACCATACTCAGGAAATCCCTGAACGTATTTCCCCGTTTTAAATGCCACATCTGCAAGGAGAAGCGCTGCGGTTTTCGCACTCTGTCTACCTCTTCCGTGCCACCTGATCTTTACTGTATCTTTCATTATTGTATCTATGCTCCTTTCTAAACTTCCGACTCTCGTTGCTCTTTCTAGGCTGTCTTAATCCTCTGCGTCTCGTCCTTTCTTCAAGATTCGAATTGAATCCGCAATATTGTCAAAGATGCGCTCGTTGTTTGCTGCCTCCTCCTGTATACACTGCATTGTAACAATCAGCTCTCTTCCACCGTATACGCCCAAAATAAAGACATTATAAAAGGAATATCCCATCATACTTGACCTGTATTTGAGTTCACCAAAGACATCTCCCAAAAACTGCCTTTGGCCACGCGCAATACAGTCAAATTCGAGTACATCTCTCGTAAACTCCTTGTAATACGCGTCCATTCTTGTAACGAGCTGCTCCTGCGTGAGGCTTCCTGCCCCCCTTGCAACATTAACGACAACTCTCCTGTTATCAGATGTAAAACTGTTTTGCACAGCCGCAAATGATGCCGTTTCCTTAAAATGGGAGGGTATCATCATCTCAATCCCGTCATTGTAAAAGCGGTATTTTTTATACAGCATAAATCCTCCCTACAGCACAATCAAACGCAACGGATATCCGTTTTGTATCATACAATGCAAACGCTGCCACGGGTTCGTGACAGCGCCGATTTTTATTCTTCCACGCTATAATTGGGTGCCTCTTTTGTAATGTGAATATCATGTGGATGACTCTCTCTTAACGCCGCTGCAGAAATCTTTACAAATCTGCCGTTTTCCTTCAGTTCTTCTATGGTCTGCGTTCCGCAGTAACCCATGCCGGATCTAAGACCTCCCATCAACTGGAACACGGTATCTTCCACGTTTCCTTTGTAGGCAACTCGTCCCTCAACGCCCTCCGGAACAAGCTTCTTTGCGTCGGACTGGAAATAACGGTCTTTACTTCCGTTCTCCATCGCTGCAATCGATCCCATACCTCTATATACTTTATATTTTCTTCCCTGGAATAACTCAAACGTTCCCGGACTCTCCTCGCAGCCTGCAAAGATGCTGCCCATCATGCAGACATTTCCGCCCGCTGCAATCGCCTTGGTCATATCGCCGGAATACTTGATACCGCCGTCTGCGATAATCGGAATACCGTACTCCCGCGCCACTGCATAAGACTCCATAATCGCCGTAATCTGCGGTACACCGATACCGGCAACCACACGCGTCGTACAAATCGAACCGGGACCAATGCCGACCTTTACTGCGTCCGCTCCCGCTTCAATCAATGCCTTGGTGCCTTCTCCGGTTGCAACATTTCCGGCAACCACCTGTAAATCAGGATATTTTTCCTTAATCATACGCAAGCACTTTAACACGTTCTCTGAATGTCCGTGTGCACTATCAAGAACAACAACATCAACCTTCGCATCAATCAATGCCGACACGCGGTCAAGCACATTTGCTGTAATACCTACACCTGCACCGCAAAGAAGTCTGCCTTGCGAATCCTTCGCAGCTAAAGGATATTTGATCGTCTTTTCAATGTCCTTTATTGTAATCAATCCCTTAAGATTATAATTCGCATCTACAATAGGAAGCTTCTCTTTTCTTGCCTCCGCTAAAATCTTTTTTGCCTCGTCAAGCGTAATGCCCTCTCTTGCCGTAACAAGACCTTCTGTGGTCATCGATTCTTTTACTTTTTTCGTGTAATCCGTTTCAAATTTTAAATCGCGGTTTGTGATAATTCCGACGAGCTTTCTGCCCTCTGTGATAGGCACACCAGAAATTCTGAATTTTGCCATCAGCGCATCGGCTTCGGCAAGTGTATGTTCAGGAGTGAGTGAAAATGGGTCCGTGATGACGCCGTTTTCGGAACGTTTTACTTTGTCCACCTCGTCAGCCTGTTCCTCAATCGACATATTTTTGTGAATGATACCGATACCGCCTTGTCTTGCCATCGCAATTGCCATTCGATGCTCTGTTACGGTATCCATTCCTGCGCTCATCATTGGTATATTGAGCTTAATCTTTTTCGTCAACCATGTGGTAAGATCAACCTGATTTGGTATTACTTGTGAGTAGCTCGGTACCAAGAGAACATCATCAAACGTAATTCCTTCGCCAATTATCTGACCCATTTTTCTTCCTCCTATGCATTCAATTTGATTATTAAGTTGAAAATATTTTTAAAATTATACTAAAGCGTACACGGCTTGTCAAGACCAAAATTATTCCATAAAAAAATCGAGTGCCAGCGCACTCGATTGCAAAAAGCTTCGCTTTTTGTTTCAATGATTTACACTGTCGCAATTTCCTATAGAAAAACATGTCTTGGCGCCACCATTTTTACGGTCTTTACAAAGTCCTCGTCCAAGTTGAGCAAAAACATCTGACTTCCCTCATAGTACACAGCATAAAGCTTTTGACCCGGCAAGTCATGTCCCGCACTCAAATCCACTATTTTTACCTGTCTGTTTTTATGATATTCTAACTGGCTTGAGCCCTCAGGCGCCATAATCTCTATCTTATTGACATCAAGAACCGCCGCGCGTTTTCTTCTCGCCTTTGCCATAACTTTATCAATGGTAATTTCTTTGTCAAGATAAAGATACTCATATTCGATATCTGTCCACTGAAACACAAAATACGTCAGCACACCTAGCGCAACTGCCGCAATAAAGAAAAGCAGATTTCCCGAAAATAGCGTAGCCAGCCCGAGAAGCACGACTGCCACAATGCACGAAATCCGCTCGACTGCCTCTTTCGTCCCCTTTTCTTTTTTTACCATTAGTTCCTTATAGCTTTCATTCATGTCTATAATCATACCTTTCCTTATTTAAATGCATTTTGATATTTCTTATATCTTAGAATAAATCAACTTATTATGCAAGCCCTTCACTCGCTTTTCAAAAAATTTATATTCTTTCTAAAACCGCACATACAAAAATGACATGTTTATTCTTTTTATACAAAAAATAAAACACGTCATACTACATCAGTCCTATTCTCGCTTTATTCTTTTATATAACACAGACTATTCTTTTATCATTACTTTAATATAATCCTCTCTTTTATCCCGCATTATCAAAAAGCCGCTCTCTGCCTCACAAAGTTTTAATTCGTGTGAAATCAGCTCTTTGGGCGAAATCCGCTTCTGTGTCAGCCTCTCAATCACATAATGCCAGTCATCGTCTTTCTCATGTACAAAAGATGAGTTCCATGTGCCCGTTACGGTGAGCTGGTTTCTTAAGATTTTCCAATATACGGATTTCTCCAGTGCCATATCCGAATATGGATTCCCCACCAGACAGATTCTCCCCATCGGTGCCGTAAGATCGATTGCCTGTGAAATGGTTTCATTTCTTCCGACGCATTCAAACATCACATTTGCCCCTGTTTTGCATGTATGCTGCATGATCCACTCAGAAACATTCTGTGTCCTGCTGTCACAGTAACATTTTTCATCCAATCCAAGTTTTAAAACAGTTTTCTTCTGAAATTCCTTATTTCCCACCACAAGGGTATTTTCAATCCCTGCCTCTTTTAAAAACAAAAGCAGCAGCATGCCAATTGTTCCAAGGCCGTAAATCACAGCAGTATCCTTTTTCTGCAGATGCACCCTTCTCATTGCATGCACCGCGACCGCCATAGGCTCTAACATCGCCGCTTCCTCGTAGGATACTTCATCGGGCAGTTCGATCAAGTTCCATTCCGGCACTGCCACATACTCTGCAAACCCTCCGTTTCTGCGGGAGCCAAGATAACTGTAATCACGACATAATTCATAATGCTGCTTTTGGCATGCACTGCAGCGTCTGCATGGAATAAGCGGAAAAATACCGACACGCTTTCCAAGCCATTTAGCATCGGCATTTTCCCCCACTTTTACCACTTGACCTGAAAACTCATGTCCCGGTATCAGCGGATGCACATGTGCTCCCGTCTGGTATATTCTGGGAATGTCCGAACCGCAGATTCCTGCCGCCTTTACGGAAACGAGCACTTCATTTGCTGCCATCCGCGGCTCTTCTGCCTCTTCAAACTGTATCTTATTTACGTCATGCAAAATCCATGCTTTCATTTGCTGCTCCCATAACTTCTAACTTTTCTGTTCTATGTATTCAATATGTCATTCTGCCTTTGTACAATCTCTTTGAAACGCTCCAGGTCGTCCCTTGTCGTGATCTTGAAATTACCCTCATCTCCCGGTATCATGACAATATCCATTTCTGCCATTACCGCGGGCTCCGTTGAACCGTTGATTTCCAGTATCTTGTCAGGATAGAGCCTTTTGTTCGCCTCGTAATAGGGGCCAATTCGAAAAACCTCTGGCGCCTGTCCTGCATAAATCTCACTCCGGTTTAAAAGTCTACCAACACGCTCTCCATCCGCGCTTTGATATACGGTATCCTTCATTGGAAGCACCGGCAATACCCCGTCGTGTCCGCTTACCGCCCGCAAACTGTCTGTTATCATCTGTGCAGAAAGCATGGGTCTTGCCGCATCGTGCACTAGCACGACGTCTGAATCCTCCGCATACTTTCTAACATCCGTCAGTCCGTTATAGATGGAAAGCTGTCTGTTTTCACCTGGCTCTGAAAAACCTCTAAATTTCCTGTTTTGGTCATATCTTTCTATGCATTTGCGTATCGTTTCGTGCCACTGCCCCGCCGCCACGATCTGTATCCCATCAATCCTTTCATGACAGGACAGACGCTCAATGCAGTAGGAAATGACGCATCTGCCGCAAACTTCTATGTACTGCTTTGGAATATCCGCACCAAGACGCGTGCCGTTTCCTCCTGATAAGATTAATGCAATTGCCACCAGCCGCTGCCTCCTGTTTCCTTATGAATCGTTTCAGATATCATCACAGTAATTATGAATTTCCCGTATGATATCCCCGTACGGCCTGTTTTTTCCAAACAGAAGTGTTGTTCCCAGCACAAAGCCATCCATTCCTTTTGGCGCAAACTTCCGTATTTTATCAGCGCTACACGCACCGTCCCAGTATGCCTTAAAACCCATCTTTTCCTTTAAAGGCAGAAGTTTCTCTATTTTTTCCCCAACATACGGCATATACATCTGCCCCGCATTTCCGGGATTTACAGTCATGACAAGAACTTTTTTCACAATACGCAGCATCTCATATACCGTTTCCACGCTTGTCCCCGGATTGATTGCAATGCCCGGTATCATTCCTGCGTCGATGATTTTCTGTAAAGTTGTTGACGGATGGTATTCTGCTTCGGGGTGGATATATACTGTGTCACCCTTTCGCAAGTTTTTTAGAAAGATCTCTACACGATTGTTGGGGTGTTCTATCATCAGATGAACGTCAAGCGGTTTTTTTGTTGCACTTGCTATGTATTTCATATCATTTAAGGACATCGCAAAGTTTGGTACAAACCTTCCATCCATGATATCAATATGAAACGAGTCGATGCCACCCTCATCCAGTTCCTTAACCTCTTTCTCCAAGTTGCCATAATTGGCACACATCAATGATGCCGTAAGTTCAAAGCTCATACATTTTTTCTCTCCTCGCTAATGCCGTTTCGGAAAACTTTATCTGCCCTGAATCGTATCAAGTCAGAAATCTGCATCCCGCATGCACAATATTCATCCTGTTCCTGTTCGCCATAAAATAAAGCGTAGCCAGCGTTTCTCCCATATAACCAATATAACGGTCATTCCTCTCTCTTCCTTTTGGAATGCTTAACTCCTCCACCCGTTCCAGAATGGGAAACAGCCAGCTGCAGTAAGCTGCCAGTACCTCTTTTTTTGCTATCATAATATTATAATTATACAAATACGGCTGCGCTAAAATATCCGGAAAAACTGCCGCATACTCGGGAGACAATTCCTCCAAAGCCTGAAGCAGTGCAGCCCAGTCCCGATCCTTTATGTAACGCTTATGATGTTTTTCTATATCGGGTTCATAGGACATCGGATAAGGCAGCACAACGTCAACCTCATTGTCCTCCAGTCTTAGTACATCATCATCTGATAATTCCAATATCCTTCTATAATGACATAATCCATAATACCCATGTGCATTAACAGACCACTGGCCATTTAGCCGGTTTTTCCAGATCCAATAAAGCGCCGTGAGTTCCGAATAGTTTACATTTTTCTCTGATATATGTTCCCCTTCGCAATCCAATATATTTGCAATCCTTTCCCTGCAAAGAACAGCGCCAACCTGAATCGGCGTAATCCAGTCTGATTTTAAATATTTCTCTGAAAGCTCCTTGTCCTTATAAAATTTAGCCATAAATACATGCATGTCTGCCTTATGATATCCCACCGGCAATGCCGTTAACGGAAGAAACTTTTTATCGCAGGTACAATGAAAGCTCTGTAATTGGGCAAATCTGGAAGATGTAAGACGCACATGACAGCGTAACCCCTTTTTATCCAGACTTTTTTCTATTTCCTGCATGACAGTTTCCGGAGTTGCGATGAGAATCTCCACATTATTCTTCTCATCCTCTGACAACCCATCCGCATATGAATCCAATTCTAAAACAGGAAGTCCCGCCAGAGATTCAGCATTATCTCCACAGCTTGTGACAAGAAAGCACTCTATTTTACGAATTGGATATAAGTTATGGATTGCCTGATATGCTCCTAAAGCTGTACCTTGCGCACCGTAGATTGCTAAATTCATAATATTCCTCCTCCGATTGGCATGAACAGCTACAGCAAATTTTTTTGCATACTGGTGCTATGGGTCAAAACAAAACTGCGGTAAATCCGTTCTGTCCAAAATTTCCATATTCACCAAATCAATCTTATCTTCTGCCAACCCCAATCTGACATAGTCCTCTTTGATACGTTCTGCCAGACTGACATTCAAAATCGCTATAACAAGTACATCAAAATCGGTATTCATTACATCACTGCTTGATTTTACAGGCAGTCCCTGTCGGATATACATGTCATAACGCCTGTCAAACCACGCTGCAACTGATAAGTCTTTTGAACAACGGCAATAATTCTCTATCACCTGCCCAAACAATCCTGCACCGTATACAGCTACCCGCATTCCCGGCTTGACCTTTTCAAACGGAAAAAGCGCCATGCGGCTGCCAATGCGCTCATAACCCTTTAAAAGCAGTGCCTGCCACATAAAATACCGTAACTGTATGTTTAATATTTCCTTGTACACAGTCCGATCAAAATTCGATTTTAATGTCTTATGAAGATACCTGAAATTTTCCTCACTCACTTTGGTGCTTCTTACAATAGATCCTTTCCGCACCCGGTAATGATACAAAAGCAGATTGGTCACATATATTGATTCAGCTGCTAAAACACATGGATAAATGCATGCCGTATCCTCACCATAATTGATAACATCCGCAACTTCCGCGCAATATTTCTCAAATATGTTTCTTTTAAACAGCTTTCCCCACAGACTTGTCTGGATACCGTATTCAAAGAAATTACCATTCATAAGCATTCTTCCATACAAATCTTCACGTTGTTTTTTCGTCGCATAAAGCCCTTCCGGAACAGTATTCTTTTTTACTCCCCGATAACCGTCACATTCCTCGTATCCAGCAGCCACAATAATATCTGCGCCTGCACCCATATCCATAAGTTTCTGCAGCATGTCCGGCTCAATCCAGTCGTCACTATCCACACAAGAAATGTATTCCCCCTGCGCTGCGGCAATTCCCATCTTTCTTGCAGCGGAAGGTCCACCGTTTTCCTTATGTATCACTTGAATACGCTTGTCCTTTACAGCATACGCATCACAAATAGCAGGACTGTTATCTGTCGAACCGTCGTCAACCAGTATGATTTCCAAATCCGCATATGTCTGACAACAGATACTTTCTATACATTGAGGCAAATATTCTGCGACATTATAAACCGGAACAATGATACTAATCATCATTACACGCCTCCCCGTCTTTACCTGATCCAGTAAGTCAACATATTATGATGTGTTTTTCGTTTGCTCTCCTCGGGAAGCTGCATCCAGTCGGTTCCGTAAAGATTATCCAGATATTCCTTATATCCGGCAGGCACATTTACCTCAATATCCTCGAACTGCATTCTGACAGTTTCATCATATACCCCTCTTGTTGTACAGTCCCGCTCCCCATACACAGTTCCCAAGACCCCCACATAAGAGGATTGATCAAAATCATATTTACATAAAAATTCCCGCTGTTTCGGAAGCCAGTTCAGGAAAATATCAGTCTTTCCGTTCGTTGCATAAAAATCCTGCCACATGCAGCGATTCAGCTCCTTATATTCCGCAAAAAATAAATGTCTTTCCTCCTCGTTATCCGGCAGACCGATCAACGGGAAAATATCTACCCACAATGGATTAATTTTCCTGAGCGTACCCTTATCCTCATCCACTGCCGTTCTTTTATCCACTGCTTTTGCAAACAGGTCCGGAAAACCGTCCGCGCCCTCTGTCCCAAATCCCATGATGTCAAAACGTTCCGTTTTCTCAAAAATATCCATCAGTTTCAGGTAATCCTGCCACGGCAAGAAAATATCGATGTCATCATCCCAAGGAATAAATCCCTTATGTCGAATTGTACCTAAAAGTGTACCGCCACACACCCAGTAACGCAGACTATGTTTTTGACAAAATCTGTCTACGTACGCAAGAATCTCTTTCTCTGTCTGTTTTATCTCTATTAATGACATTCGGGACTTTGATGCAAAGAAACTGTCAAGCTTGGCATCCTTAAAATCATATACCATATAATAATGGATATTTTCTTTATATCCCATTGCCTCCAACTTTTCTTTTTCCAGCGTATCGGTTTTTGAAGCAACAATTATCAAAGCATCATTGTCAAACGGCATCAGCCTTTCCTCAAATGTCCATACATTGATAGCATCCATTTCCCGATTCAAAAAACGGCATGCAAAGTTTTTTATTTCAAGCCGACGCTGCAATACTGCCGCTCTATCATCAGATACATATCCCTCAATATTGTGATATCCCAGATTTGAAAATATCGTCCTCATTGCAAAAGAAAAACTGTCAAGACCATACAGAAGAATCTTTCGTTCTTTATTAATAATTCCCTGTTCTATCAGACTCTCTATTCCCTTTGCAATTTCACCTATAATACTTTTCCTGTAAAACATCTCCATATCAGTTTCTTCCCATTTCTTTCATGATTCCAATTGTTTCTGCAATTCCCCTGTCAATTGAAAACGCCGGCTGCCAGCCCAAGTTTTTTAATGCATCGTTATTCACAATCTGATTTGCAATAGGGGACGTTTCCGCCTTTTCGATACCGCTTGGCATATGCATTTCTACTTTACACTTTCCAACAGCTGCGCATTTATTTGCAAATTCTCTGACAGAACTACTCTCATCGGAAGAAACACCGTATACAGCTCCGCAGTCCCCCTTAGCCAACGCTGTCAAGAGTCCCGATACACAATCAGCCACATAAGAAAATGAACGCACCTGCTCCCCTGCACTGTACATCTCAATATTTCTGCCATTCGCTGCTGATGCAATAAACTGTGCCGTTGCCCGATTATCATTGTTTGTTACATTTGCGCCAAACGTATGGCATGGTCTCGCAATTATGACATTCGTGTCATATTCTTTATGATAAGAGATACAAAGTGTTTCTGCTGCCCTCTTTCCCATCGGATAACATGCCCTCGCAGATAAATGATCCACTTTTTCCTGCGCCTCTCCGGAAGATATATACAACACGCGGCATGCAGAATTTAACTTGGCAATTTCAAGTACCCTCTGCGTCCCCATGACATTGGACAATAATACCTCCACTGGCATTTCTCTAAATGCTCTCGGATGTCCATAACTTGCAGCATGGATAATATAATCAAACGGAAGCGCAATATCCAGTACAGTTACGTCTGCCTCAATAAAGTTCAGATAACTTCCATAAATATCTCCAAACCGTTCTTTTAACTGCGCTGCGTTTCGGCTTACAGCATATATAGTAATCCCTGCGGCTAAATATTCATTTGCATAAATAAAGCAATCTGCAATAAATGAACCAATCAATCCCGATGCTCCAAGTATGAGCACACTTTTGTTTGAAAAAACATCAAAACCAACGGTATGTTCAACTGCCGTTTTGACATTTTTCCGGTATATTTCACTATTTAAATATCTCATACTACTCCTTAAGCCATTCTGCCCTTTTTGCAAGAAGCAGTGCTTTAAATATGTCAATATCCTCCACAGTTGTAAGCTTTATATTCTTCTCGGAACCTTTTGAGAAATAGACTTCCTGACCCATTTCTATCATAAGCGTGCATGATGCCGTTGAATTTGTAATGCCCTGTTCAAGAGCTTTTTTATGTATATCCAATAATCTTCCAACCCTAAATCCTTGCGGTGTCTGTGTCCTTTTTAAATAAGTCCGGTCAAATATCTGACTGGAATTTTCCTGATTTTCAGACACCAGCATCGCCTCCGCACATGGAATGCACGCAATGGCAGAACCATACTCAACTGTCTTGTTGATACAGTCGGATATAATTTCCTCTGACACCATCGGGCGAATCGCATCATGGATTAAAACAATATCGTCCGACTCATGACTTTTCCCGATTTCCTCAAGTCCCCTATATATGGAATTCTGCCCACAGTCTCCGCCTTTTACGATTGCGGTAACTTTGGTCAGATTAAATTGCCTGGCATACGCCCAAAGCACCTGCTCCCATCCTTCTATGCACACTACCACAATTTCATCAATTGCCGGATGTTTTTGAAATACTTCCAATGTATATATAATGACAGGTTTCTCATTTACCGTAAGAAACTGCTTCGGTATATCCTGATGCATGCGATTTCCACTGCCGCCTGCTATGATCATTGCAATGTTCATATAAATACCTATACCTTCCGCTATTTATTCGGGTAGTCGTATTGCCTTACAGTCATAAACCACAAACAACTGCTCCCGTTTACAGTTTGATTTTGTTTCTATGTACTTAACAATTTCCTCCGATACTTTCTGACGGATCACCGAAACGATAATTCCTGTTTCATCATCCATCTGGATATCATCGAAAAGAATACATTCTGTATCCTGCGCGGCTTTATCGGTAACAACAAGACCATTTTGCTGCCATCCTTTATGTTTGAAATACGCTGTCAGATTTTTGCCACAGACACCTGCACCATATATGTAAATTTTTTTGAATCTGTTATAAAAAAAAGCAATGCTGTTTACGCCAACCGGCGCATAGTTTTCTATATAAAACTGACTGTCTACTAAATTCCATATCAAATTTGCCGGATATAGGTTGCTTGCTTCTATATATTCAACCGCCTTTAGTGCATTCTCAAATCCTGCATTGGTTATCTGGATACTTTTTTTCTTTAATATAGGTAAG
>JAAVAF010000107.1 GCA_014804225.1 Lachnospiraceae bacterium | reverse complement strand
TTCGTGATGTGTATTCTCGGAGGCATATTTACTGTGAAAGGGTTGATTCGTCAACAGCATAGAATTCATATCAAAAATGCTTACGATCAGTCGGAAATACGCTTGGGAGACTTTATTGAATTTGATATCTTTCGGGAACAGATAATGGGAAATTATTCCGAAGATTTGAGCAAATACTTTCCCCATTGCGTTGTCGACGCGTTGACCTCGGAGACCCAATACCTTGTCGCGACAGAGGAAAGCAAAGAATATTACATATCCTTGATCGTGTCGCGTGAATTTCTGCCGGAGCTGCAACGGTTAATCGACGGTGAAACAAAGACATATCATGTATACGGAAGAATTGAAAAGTTAAAACACGAACTGCACTATGATTCGATTACGGACTGTACAGGTATTCGTGATATGACGAAACTCAAACAATTGGTTTCGACAAAATATGAATTAATAGTAATAGATCCAAATGAAAAGGAGAGTATGTGGTATAAAGGACTTATCTTTTTTATCATAGGGATTTTGGGAGTGCTTGTCAGCATCGAAAAGAAACGTGATAGGGTAAGGTAGTATATTGCAACAAAATAAACTTCGGAGGATAATTAGTGAAAAAACGCAAACCCACATATTATATTTCTAAATTTGCAGTCGTTTTCTTTGTGATCTGTATTATTGGAGGCATCTTTACTGTGAAAGGGCTGATCCGACAACAGCAAAGAATCCATGTAAAAAATACTTGTGATCCGTCGGAAATACATTTGGGGGACTGTATTCAATATGATATCTCTCCGGAACAGCTACTGAGAAGCTATCACAAAGGATTATTGCATGAAGGAGTCAGTCCCGTCTACACTACCCACGCGTCTACCATGGATAACCATTATTTTGTCGCGATGGGAGAAAACAAAGAATATTACATATCTTTGGTCGTGCCACCTGAATTTCAGGAGGAGCTGCAACAGTTCATCGACGGTGAAACAAAAACGTATCATGTGTACGGAAGAATTGAAAAGTTAAATTTAAAACCGGCATACGATGATTCCGTTAAGGAAGGACTTATTTATTGCACCGGTATCCGCGATACGACGAAACTCAAGCAAATGGTTTCGGAAAAATATCAATTAAAAATCATTGATCCGAATAAAAAAGAGAGTATGTGGTATAAAGGACTTATTTTTTTTATCGTGGGGATTTTGGGAGTGCTTGTCAGCATCGAAAAGAAACGTGACAGGGTAAGGTAGTATATTTCAACAAAAATAAACTTTTATGAAAAAATAATCTATGCAATATGCAGAAAAAATAGAAAAATTGCCAAATTTTTTATAAAAGTATTGATTTTTTGGAAAAGATATATTATTTTAGAAAAAGCAAGACAGTGCATATCATAATATGCCGAAAGAATTTTAATTCAAAACTATATATTCAGGATATCGTGAACGAAGGTGTTCCAAAAAAGAATAATATCTTTTTTTTGGAACTCTTTTTTTTCATAGACTTGAACGATATGACGCACAAAATATACACTATAACATATAAGATTGAGGAGGAAAAATATGAGCGAGTTATTAAACGTGGAAAGCATCTTTGGAGAAAAGGTTTTCACTGTCACAAAGATGAAGGAACGGCTTCCGAAAAAGGTCTTTCAGGAAGTCAGGAGAGTCATGGAACAAGGCGGAGAACTTTCCATGGCGACGGCGGATGTCGTGGCAAAAGCAATGAAGGATTGGGCTGTTGAGAACGGTGCGACGCACTATACGCACTGGTTCCAGCCGCTTACAGGAATCACTGCCGAAAAACATGATTCTTTCGTATCGCATCCCGATGAGGAAGGAAAAATGCTGATGGAGTTTTCCGGAAAAGAGTTGATTAAGGGCGAGCCGGATGCGTCCTCTTTCCCGTCAGGCGGACTTCGCGCGACCTTCGAGGCAAGAGGCTACACGGCATGGGATATCACATCACCCGCATTCTTAAAAGAATCGGGCTGCGGCACAATCCTTTGTATTCCGACGGCATTCTGCTCTTACACAGGTGAGGCGCTTGATAAGAAGACACCGCTTCTGCGTTCCATGGAGGCGTTAAGCGAGCAGGCGCTTCGTATCGTAAGAATTTTCGGAAACACAGGGGCGACCAAGGTAACGGCTTCCGTAGGTCCCGAGCAGGAATATTTCTTGGTGGATAAAGACCTTTTCATGCAGAGAAAGGATTTGATGTTTGCGGGACGTACTCTGTTTGGCGCGCTTCCTCCGAAGGGACAGGAGATGGAGGATCATTACTTCGGCGTTATCAAAGAGCGTGTCGGCGCGTACATGAAGGATTTAAACGTGGAGCTTTGGAAACTTGGCGTGACGGCAAAAACGCAGCATAATGAGGTTGCGCCCGCACAGCATGAGCTTGCTCCGATTTACGAAACGGCGAATATTGCCGTAGACCACAATCAGCTTGTTATGGAAACGATGAAGCGTGTCGCTTACAAGCATGACATGAGATGTCTTCTCCATGAAAAACCGTACGCGGGTGTAAATGGTTCCGGTAAGCATGATAACTGGTCGATTACCACGGACAATGGCGAGAATCTTCTGGATCCGGGTGATACGCCGAACAAGAATGTCCAGTTCTTATTGGTGCTTGCATGTATTATGAAAGCAGTTGATACCCATGCGGATCTGCTTCGTCAGTCGGCAGCAGATGTCGGAAACGATCACAGACTCGGCGCAAACGAGGCGCCGCCGGCAATTATTTCCATTTTCCTCGGCGACCAGTTGGAGGACGTGGTAAAGCAGCTTGTGGAAACAGGTGATGCCGCAAAAGTGAAACACGGCGGAAAACTTGAAACAGGTGTGTCTACCCTTCCTGACTTTGAGAAAGATGCAACGGACAGAAACAGAACGTCACCGTTTGCATTTACCGGAAATAAATTTGAGTTCCGTATGGTTGGTTCTGCCGATTCGATCGCAAGCCCGAATACAACGCTCAACGCAATTGTAGCAGAGGCATTTTGTGAGGCAGCTGACAGGATTGAGAGCGCGGACGATAAAGACATGGCAGTACATGACCTGATTAAAGAGTATTTGACGAAGCATCAGCGAATCGTATTTAACGGCAACGGCTATTCCGACGAGTGGGTTGCGGAGGCACAAAGACGCGGACTTCCTAACATTAAATCGATGGTGGAGGCAGCATCGACACTCACGACAGACAAGGCAGTGAAGCTTTTCGAGAAGTTCGGCATTTTCACAAAGGTTGAGTTGGAATCGCGCGAGGAGATTATCTACGAAACATACGCAAAGACCATCAATATCGAAGCGCTTACCATGATCGATATGGCAGGAAAGGACCTTATTCCGGCAGTTGCGGCGTATGCGGGAGACCTTGCAAATTCTATTATCGCAGTGAAGGAGGCGGGCGCTACGGCAGCCGCTCAGGTTGAGATGTTAAACGAGGTAGACGGACTTCTTGCAGAAGCGAAAAAAGCGCTTAATGCTTTGAAAGAGATTGAGGCGAAGGCATCAGCGATTAAGGACGCAAAAGAACAGGCGTTCTATTACAAAGATTCGGTACGTGCAGCGATGGATGCACTCCGCGCACCGATCGATAAACTTGAGATGATTGTCGACAGCGAAATTTGGCCCATTCCGACATATGGAGATTTAATGTTCGAAGTTTAAGCTTTGCTATGATTGAGCAATGCAAAGACGGAAAGTGTGCTTGGAAGAAGTACGCTTTCCGTTTTTGGGATAAAAAATGATATTTTATATTTTGATATTACGATAGGAGGAATCATACAATGACGAGAGAAGAAGCGTGGGTGCTGCTGACGGAATTTAACCAGGATGAATTTCATTTGCAGCATGGACAGATTGTGGAAAAAACCATGATGTATTTTGCGGAAAAATTAGGGTATGGAGAAGAAAAGGAATTTTGGGGAATTGTAGGACTTTTACATGATTTGGACTTTGAGCAGTATCCTGACCAGCACTGTATCAAAAGTCAGGAAATTATGAAAGAACGTGGAATTGATGAAAGAATTATTCATGCGACAGCCAGCCATGGATATGGATTGACGGTTGATGTTCAGCCGGAACATGAGATGGAAAAAGTGCTCTATGCAGTAGATGAACTTACAGGACTGATCGGCGCAATTGTGCTGATGCGCCCTTCAAAGAGTGTGCAGGACTTAGAATTAAAATCAGTAAAAAAGAAGTTTAAGTCAAAAGGATTTGCCGCAGGATGTGATAGGGAAGTTATTCAACGTGGGGCAGATATGCTTGGCTGGTCATTGGACGACTTAATTGTACAAACGATAGAAGCGCTTAAGACCTTTCAGGACTGAGAAAATATTAAATTTCTTTTTATTCTTTGAAAAAGTACTTGCATTTTATGATCGAATAGTATATACTGAATATCGTGCTAAATAATTAGGGCACATTATTTCAGATAGCGCTATCGCCAAACGGTAAGGCAACGGACTCTGACTCCGTCATTTCAAGGTTCGAATCCTTGTAGCGCTGTTGCAAAGAGCAATAGTTTATGCTATTGCTTTTTGTTATTTATTCGGACAAAAATAAGACTGTGGTTGAGCAAAATATTCAAAACAGAGATTAAGAATGGAGTTTTGGCAAGAATGAAGATTGACAGGAAAAAGGCACGAAAAGCATTTGATCACTATGTAAAGAACTATAATGAAAAAGATGAAAAAGTGCGATTGAAAATAGAACATACATACCGGGTGTGCGAATTATGTGAAGAGATTGCGAAGGCTTCTGGCTTTGACGACAATGAAATCGAAATCGCATGGCTCACAGGACTTTTACACGATGTCGGACGCTTCGAGCAGTTGAAACGCTACGGCACTTTTGTAGATGCAGAATCGATTGATCATGCGGAATTCGGCGCAGACATTTTATTTCATGAAAACAAAATCAGGGATTATATCGACGATACCTCAGAAGACGAGCTTCTCGAAAAAGCCGTAAGATGCCACAGTGCATATCGCGTTCCTGATCATTATACCGAAAGGGAAAAGAAGTTTGCCAATCTTTTGCGAGATGCGGATAAAATCGATATTTTAAAAGTAAATATTTTGTTTCCACTTGAGGAAATCTATAATGTGACTACACATGAATTGAAAAACTGTACCGTGACAGAGGAAGTCCTGCAGGCGTTTTATGAGAAACATGCTGTTTTAAGGTCGCTCAAAAAAACGCCTGTTGATAATGTAGTAGGTCATATTTCTCTTGTGTACGAACTTGTATATCCCGTGAGCATAAGGATTATGCAGGAACAAGGATATTTAGAAAGACTCATGGATTTTCACTCGGAGCTCGACGAAACAAACAGACAGTTTGAGGAAATTCGCCGAAGAATGAGAGCGTACATAGCAGAAATGAATGAGAACAAGTGTTCTTAAATGAGTACAATATGGAGGATTCAAATGTCACAAAATACAAAAGCAAACTTAACAACACAGCCCCCCGCACGCAGCTTATTTTTCTTTGCGCTGCCCATGATTATCGGAAACCTATTTCAACAATTCTACAATAAGGAGGACTCCATAATCGTCGGCAAACTGGTTGGAGCAGATGCAC